>CAZEXX010000084.1:0-13572 GCA_964516885.1 uncultured Anaerolineales bacterium
TGCCCACAGCAACCCCGAGGCGGTGCACGGACTGGTCCTGTGGGCATCGTACCCGGCAGGCAGTGACGATCTCTCGGGCTACCAGTTGGCGGTCAGCTCGATCTATGGCACTCAAGATGGACTGGCGACGGGGGACGAGATTGTTGCCTCGCGCTCCTTGCTGCCGCCAGATGCGCAGTGGACCGCCATCGAAGGTGGGAATCACGCCCAGTTCGGCTGGTACGGACCGCAGTCGGGCGATAACGTGGCGACCATCAGCCGGGAGGAACAGCAGGCACAGATCGTTGCAGCTACGCTCCAGTTGCTCCTGCAATTGAACGAGTAAGCAGATGCCCGGTTTGCCTTGACAGGTGTGCGGCTACGCCAGCTTCCCATGACGACAGAATGGGTCAGTGCAGCCCTTCAGTTCGGGCTGCACTCGGTTCGACTGGCGGCACCATTTCCATGTTGCCGGACACCAGTCGCCGCCTGTGGCACGACGAGGCGCTCAGCATCCTGGCGATACCAAACGCTGAGCAGTGATATCTCAAAACGGCACGGTATCGTAGGACGAATCCGGATAAGGAGAAACGTGACATGATCATACCCAAAGTGACCGATGTAGAGCTCCAGAAGGCGATTGCCGAGCTCGGTTCCTGGACCGTCGAGAGCGGCAAACTCCATCGGGAGTACCGGTTTCGCGACTTTGTACAGGCCTTTGGCTTCATGACGCAGGTTGCGCTCCTGGCCGAACGCGCAGCCCATCACCCGGAGTGGTTCAACGTCTACAACAAGGTCTTGGTCAACCTGACAACGCACGAGGCTCAGGGCATCACGCAGAAGGATCTGGATCTGGCCCGCGAGATGGAGCAGATCGCGGGCCGGAAGTGAGCCCTGCGATCGTGGCGCAGAGTGGTGATAGCATGGACAAGCTACGCGAGATAGTCGAAGAACTACGTATGGTACTGGCGGGTCGCAGCAGCTTGCTGGATTCCATCCTACCACCACTTTTCTTTGGGGTGCTCAACTTCATCTGGGGGGTGCAGGTCGCCATCTGGGCTTCGCTGGGTTTGGCGGTTGCCATCGCCATCTATCGGCTGGTCCGACGCCAGTCCCTTCTATACGCCTTTGGCGGTGCTGGCGGGGTGGCCCTGGCGGCTGCGGTTGCCTATCTGCTGGGCCGTGCGGAGGGCTTCTTTCTGCCCACGATCATCACAGGCGGTATTACCCTCCTTCTCGCTCTCGTCAGCGTGCTTGTGGGCCGTCCGATGGTAGCCTATACGAGCTACGTAGCTCGCCGCTGGCCGCTGGATTGGTACTGGCATCCAAAGGTTCGCCCGTCCTACAGCGAGGTCACCTGGATGTGGGTGGTCTTTTTCGGACTTCGACTGCTGCTTCAATTCAACCTCTTCCAGCAAGAAGCAGCCAGTCTTCTGGGCATTGTCCAATTCCTCACCGGCTGGCCGGCAACCATCCTCTTGTTGATCGCCAGCTACTTGTACGGCACCTGGCGCTTGCGAAACTTGGGCGGCCCCAGCGTCGAGGAATTCAAGTCCGGGGCAGAGCCCCCGTGGGAAGGGCAACAGCGGGGTTTCTAACCCGCGCGTGGAGGGAACAGCCATGCCATTCCCCGGTGTGACCGGTTCGAACCTACTGGCGGCTCTTCTTTCTGATCTGTAGCGAGGTCTGGGATCTCGGCCGCGGCCGGGAGTACCTAGTCTCGCATTATCTCTTTGAAAAACGCAAAGGAGGATGTTGATATGACGTTCCTGGAGATTCTGAGAATCGTCATGGCTGTTGGGACGATTGCCACCGGCCTGATCTCGCTGATCCGGCCTCGGGCCGTACAGGGCTTCACAGGGCTGAGCGCCCCAGGTCCGCGCGGCATCACCGAGATCCGGGCGATACTTGGAGGCGCGTTCATCGGGCTGGGCCTGGCACCACTCATCCTCGGTGCGCCGGCTGCGTACCAGATGTTGGGGATCACCTACCTGGTCATCGCCGGGGCACGGATCGTCGGCATTGCCCTCGACAGGTCATTCGAGCGGTCCAACTGGATCAGCCTGGCAGTCGAGGTCGTGGCCGGGATCATTCTTGTGCTTTGAGCCTGGGATTCTGCCTTCAGACCAGAGCAACTGGAGGGGGCACGGGGATGACAAGAGAAGCGCTATCCAGCATCGGTTGGGTTCAGTTGTGCTTGCTCAGGGCGTGGCCTATCGCAGCAATGGCCTCGACCGGCAGGGGTCTGAGAGTGGTATACCACAAGGAAGGCGTTGACCCTGGTGAACGCTATGCACATCACAGCCTCCGTCTTCATCAACGACGACGAACGTGGCTTGTTGCAGGACTATGAAGACTGGCTTGAGAAGCTGGCCCCCCATGAGCCGCCCAGCCACTACCGCCACAACCGGACCGGGGAGGACAATGGGGACGCCCACCTCAAGCGCCAGATTATGGGCCGTGAGGTCGTCGTGGCGATCACCGAAGGCCGGCTGGACTTCGGCCCCTGGGAACAGATCTTCTACGCGGAATTCGACGGGCGACGGCGCAAGCGGGTGTTGGTGAAGATCATCGGCGAATAGGGCCCTCTACAGCCGCCGGGTCCACGCCTCGCTGCCGTACTTCTCGGTGACCAACTGCTCCATCCGCTCGCGCTCCAGCGGCGTCAGCGGACCGGGGATGAGTGTCAGGTTCAGTCGACTGCGGAATCCCGCGCACACAGCCTCAGAGGCCTCCTCCCAGGTGACGACGCGGCCCAGCGCATCGTAGAGAGACACCGCGTGGGAGCGAATACGCTCGGGGCTGGGGCGTGATGTCAGATACTGCCCAATATCGCCGATATCACCGGTGAGGGGCAGTGAGCCATGCTGGAGAATGCCGTGGCGCACGCGCATCTGGGAGCTGCCGACAAGTTTGCGCGCGCCCACCATGATCTCATAGTCAGAGCTAATCTCGAAGCAGACGGGGGTTCGCTCTCTGCGAGATCGCGAGCTTCGGGCAGCCCGCTCATCGGCGTCCCGCCCGCTGGCCGCCGCCGAGGTCACGCCCAGCTGCACCAACGCGCTAAGCAGTGCCTCGCTGACGCCACGATAGCTTTCGAAGATTGCGCCGGATAGGCGGGGCTCATCGTCCTGGACCACGACAGCATAGGTAAGCTCGTCACGGTTGAGGACCGCCGTGCCACCGGTCATACGCCGGAGAACAGCAATGCCGTCACGCCTTAGCACGACCGTGTCGGCATCGACAAAGGGTTGGCCACGCCCCAGGGTCAGCACTGGGGGAGACCACCCATACAGCCGGAGCGTTGGCGGGGCTTTACCCTCCGCCACGGTCCGGAGGATCGCCTCATCGATGGCCAGGTTCAGCGCCCCCGACCGCGGGTGAGGCTCCAGGATGAGGCGCCACGTCGCGCGGGCATACATGACTCAGAGGTCGTACCTCTCCCCGCGCTTGGGGACGTACACGCGTTCGTAGCCCAGGCCAGTCAGACCTTCAGCCAGGGCTTCCGCAGAATCGGGCTCCCCGTGCACGACGAAGGCCTTCTTGACCGTAGCCGCGTGAGGCGCCGCCCACGCCAAGAGATCGTGGCGCCCCGCGTGAGCACTGTAGCCATAGAAAGTATGCACATCAGCGCGAAGCTCATACTCATCCCCGTAGATCTTGATCCTCTCAGCGTGTTCGGCGATACGCCGCCCCAACGTATAAGGGGCCTGCCATCCCGTGATCAAGACCGCATTGCGCGGATCCTCAACCGCGTGAAGGAGGTGATGTTGCACGCGACCTGCCTCAGCCATCCCCGAAGCACTGATTATGATGAGGGGGTTCTTCGCCTCATTGAGCGCCTTCGACTGCTCGACACTGCGCACATAACGCAGGCGGGCAAAACCGAAGGGATCCGCGTCGCCGCTGTCCGACAGGAACTTGTGTGTCTCAGCGTCGTAGCATTCAGGGTGCATCCGAAAAGCTGCAGTGGCGTTGACAGCCAAGGGGCTATCGACGTAGATGGGGATCTCAGGGATACGGCCTTCGTAGGTCAGCTCGTGAAGATGGAGGACGATCTCCTGTGTCCGGCCCACAGCAAAAGCAGGGATAATGATACGCCCGCCACGACTGGCCACTTGATTCACCACCGCAGCAAGACGCGCCTTGATATTCTCAACGGGCGGATGCTCGCGGTTACCATACGTGCTCTCAATCAGCAAGATGTCCGCGAGCGGCATCGGCGTTGGATCGCGCACAATGGGCAGATTGGGCTGCCCCAGGTCACCGCTGAAGAGGATGCGCTCGGTGCGATCCCCTTCCCGGGCCTCCACCAACACCATCGCAGAGCCCAGAATATGGCCGGCGTCAAAGAAGGTGACCGTGATGCCGCGAGCAATTCTCATCGGCCTGGCGTACCCCGTCCCCACAAAATAGTCGAGCGTCCGCAGGGCATCGGCCTCGGTATAGAGCGGTTCCATCGGCGGCTTACCCTGCCGCTTGCGTCGTTTGTTGACGTACTTGACATCATACTCGTGGATGCGGCCCGAATCAGGAAGCATGGAAGCGCAGAGGTCGCGCGTTGCATGCGTCGCGTAGATCGGCCCGTCGTACCCATTCTTCACCAGGTTCGGCAGGTTGCCCGAATGGTCAATGTGCGCGTGGGAGAGAACCACCGCGTCCAAACGTCGGATGTCGAAAGGCAGCTTGCGGTTCCGTTTGTAGGACTCCTTACGCTTCCCCTGATAGAGCCCGCACTCGAACAAGATGTTCTTACGCCCAACCCGCAGATAGTACATCGAACCGGTGACGGTGCCCGCAGCACCAAAGAACGTTAGTCTCACTGTAGTGCTCCTTGACCTGAGGTGAGGTCAGTATGATACCAGCTGCAACAAGTCGGGTCCGTATGTCGCCTGGCGCCACGGGCCGATGCCGCGCACATCCAGCAGCGCCTGCAGATTCTCGGGGGGGGTCTTGGCAAGATTCCAGAGCACCGCATTGGGTAGGATGACGTCGGAATCAACACCGCGCCCTGCAGCCACGGCCTTACGCCATGCCTTCAGCCTGTTGAAACGATCCACAACGGCCTCGGGCAATCGCGGATGGCGCACCGGCTCGGGAGGATCGGGGATGTTGTCACTACGTAGCGCTCCAAGGATCTCAGAACCGTAACGGCGCACCTGCGAAGCAGCGATGCCTACCGTGGCCAACTCACCACGGCTGCGAGGCTGAACACGGGCCAGCGTGACCAGCCATCTACTCGAAATGACCTTGACCGGCGGGCGATCCAGCCTTTCCGCAGTTCGCTCACGCCAAAGATAGAGCTGGTAGAGTTTCTTCAGTTCGTAAGGGCGCAGCGTGTGGACGCCCTTGAGACGCCAGAAGTGCCGGGCCTCGTGATCTGCAGGGGGCACTTCGACCGTCGTGGTCAGGTAATCGAAGATCTCCTGTGCTTCGGCCCAACGTCCGGCGGCCTCCAGCTCGGACTTCTGGATATCGCTGAGAGCGATCAGATAGTGGCTATCCATCCAGGCATAGGTCAGCGCCTTGGGGTCAAGCGGACGCGTACCCCAATCATAGCGCTGATACTTCTTGTTGGGGTGAACATCAAACTGCGTCGCCAGAACGTTGGCCAACCCGACCTTGGACCAGCCAAGTATGCGTCCTGCCCACATCGTGTCAAAGATCGACCGCGTGGCAAAACCGAGATCCCGAAGGAGAACCATCAAATCATAGTCCGCAGCGTGGAAGATCTTCTCCACCTCCGGCGACTCAAACATCGGAGCCAGCGGCGAGAGATCGTCCAGAGCTATCGGATCCACAAGATAGTCCGTGCCGGGAACTGAGATCTGAATGAGGCAGATCCATTCGCGGTAGGCGTAGAGGCTGTTCGCCTCCGTATCCACAGCAATGCGCGAGTATTGCTTCAGAGTGTTGGTCAACTCGATGAGGCCGGCTTGGGTATCAATCAAGACCGGGCTCTGCTCTTCGTCCAGTGGGGCCTTCATGGGACTAGGTTGCATCGTGTTTAGTGTACCGTCCAATCTTGGTGAGTCAGTATGCCAACTGTCGAGCGAACGCCGCACAGATCCTGAAATGTCTGTGCCTACGACCCAATGACCGGATCACAAGCGCCCGCAAACTCATTATCCCCGTTCATGCGCGAATGGCAACATACTACACATCGTCAATATGAGCTGCGGCGCTGCCATCGCTGAACTGAAGCTCAAGAGGGAGACCTGCCTTGGCCTGACGCACTGAGGTCAAGAGGCTGCCGGTCTCGCGTTGGCGAACAATCGCATACCCCCGCGTGAGCACGGCCTGTGGGCTAAGGGACGTGAGCCGTGCGCGAAGCCCCCCAACCCGTTGGTACGCCATCTGTATCCGATGATCCATCGCGCCTTCCATACGCAGACCCAGATCATCGATACGCTGGCGACCGCTCTCAACGCGCACAAGGGGCGAAAGGTGCTGCAGTGCACGTTGCGACGTCGCCAGCCACTCTCGAGATCGTGAGAGTTGCTGGGAAACCGCACGTGTCATCCGCGTCTTCATCTGCCACAGACCGGTACGCAGCTCGGTGAGCTCAGGGGTGACCAACTCCGCAGCCGCCGAGGGTGTCGGCGCTCGCCGGTCAGAAGCGAAGTCTGCGAGGCTGAAGTCAGTCTCGTGTCCGACGCCCGACACCAGGGGCAGTCGAGAAGCCGCGACGGCACGGGCCACCGCTTCATCATTGAAGGCCCAGAGATCCTCCAGCGATCCCCCACCCCGCACAAGCAGGATCACGTCCACGTCATCCCGTCCATTGAGGCGCTCAATCGCCCGGACAATCCCCGGGGGCGCTGCTTCGCCCTGCACCAAGGTCGGAGAGAGCAACACCCGCGCCAGTGGGTAACGACGGTTCAGCACATTGAGCACATCCCTGAAGGCCGCTGATGTGGGCGAGGTCACAACGCCGATGCTCGTGGGGAACAACGGCAACGCTCGCTTCCGCGCCTCGTCGAAGAGGCCCTCTGCCTGCAGCCGCGCTTTGAGGCGCTCGTACTCCTGGAAGAGCGATCCCCGTCCGGCCGGCTGGACTTGATCCACGTAGAACTGGTACCGTCCCCCCTGTTCATACACACTGATGCGCCCGTGCGCCTGGATCTTGTCGCCGGACCGCGGCATATAGGCCAACGAGCGTACCTGCCCACGCCAGATGACCGCGCCGATCTGGGCGCCGGCGTCTTTTAGGGTCAGATATACGTGGCCGGAAGAGGCACGTGACAGATTCGAGACCTCCCCTTCAATCCACAGGTCCTGGAATGTGGTCTCTTGCTCGATCAGGCTGCGAATCCTACTGGTGACCTCGCTGACGGTCAGGGGGCCTTCAGGCTGCGAGAAGATACTTAGTTGATCCCACATAGGCGCTCAGAAAATCAGCCGCGGGGACAAGACAAGTTGAAGCCCGCCGTTCATTGACGCCGGCATCGTCAACAGACCGATACCTCCGAAGACCCCCACCACGTAGATCGTGGCACAGAGTATGAACGGGGGCCGTTGCACGGGGTCCAGCAGCACACCGCGCCCCGGTGTTGACGATCGCCGACGTGTCATCGTTGCCTCCTTGTCCTCTAGCTGCCCCAATCTTACCTCACGAAGGCGAAACGGAAAAGTAGTGAGTCTTCGAATGGATAGCAGCACAATGCGCACTGCACAGTGTGCCGTGCAGCCTCCCGTCACTCTGCTGTGTAAGTCACAAGCGGAAGATCGCACTGGGTTGCTCGCAGCGGATCACAATCCGCCGCTCCGCGTACACAGCGCCAGCGTAGGAGAGGGCCGAAAGTGCCGCATTGTGATCCAGCACGAGCGAAGGGCCAGACAGGTTACGAAAGATTGCAGTCCAATATCCCAGGTCCTGTCCCATGCTATAATGTCTGGTGATTGCACCCACCGGGGTCGATACGGCGGAGCGTGAGCTAAACTCACACAGAATAGGTACCGCACTATGCAAGTCATCCTAACGCACGAAAACGCAGACTTCGACGCGATAGCGAGCTTGCTTGCTGCTCACAAGCTCTATCCCGGAGCGCAACCCGTGCTACCCCGCCGGGTCAACCGGAATGTGCTGGCGTTCCTCTCACTCTACGGCCCTGGGTTTCCCTTCACCCAACCCGACGCCTTGCCGCGCGGACAGCACGTCCAGCGCGTGATCCTGGTCGATACGCAGAAACTCTCCTTCGTTCGCGGGATGGGCAAGAACATCAGCCAGGTAACCGTTATTGATCATCACGCGCCCCCCGACGAAGTGCCGGAAGGCTGGCACATACAGTCCGAGCCGCTGGGGGCCACGACGACGTCGTTGGTTGAGGCCATCTCAACGCGCCTGATCCCCATCTCGCCGGCAGAGGCGACCTTGATGCTCGCCGGCATCTATGAGGACACGGGCCACTTGACCTATGCATCCACCACGCCGCGCGATCTACGCGCAGCCGCGTGGCTGATCGATCAGGGGGCAGACCTTGAAATAGCCACCGAATTCCTGGATCACCCGCTCACGGTCGCCCAACAGAGCATCTTCGATGGCCTGAGGGAGCATGTGGAGACCCAGGAGCTTGGTGGGCACCCGGTCGTCCTGAGCTGGGCTGTATCGCCGCCGGACACGGAGGAGGAGATCTCCACGCTTGCCCACAAGCTGCGCGATCTCCTGGAACCCAGTGCGCTCTTCATCTCGGTGCAGATTGGCAACAACACACAGCTCGTGGCGCGCAGCGCCACGGACGACATCAACGTTGCCACCGTGGCAGAGCACTTCGGCGGCGGTGGTCACAAGCGCGCAGCCGCGGCGCTGGTTCGAGATCGGACCTCGGAAAGTCTGATGGACGAGTTGCGCACGATCTTGGCCGCCTATGTCCGGCCACGCATCAAGGTCCAGGATCTGATGTCCCACGGGGTACGCACGGTGGGGCCTGACGAGACCATCGAAGGTGTCGCGCAGCAGATGCTGCGAACGGGACACGAGGGCTTCCCGGTCCTCGATGCCGACGAGAAGCTGCTGGGCCTCGTAACGCGAAATGCTGTAGACCGGGCCATGCAGCACCGGCTGGGTCACCAGCCCGTCGGCCGGATTCTCCAGCCGGGATCGATGACCGTTTCACCACACGATTCGGTGGATCGTGTCCGCGACCTGATGATCCAGACCGGCTGGGGCCAGATTCCGGTTGCGCTCGACGGGCACATCACCGGCATCGTGACCCGCACCGATATGATCCAGTTGCAGCCCTCCTCACAGACAACAGAACGCCAGAAGATCGCCCACCTCCTGGAGGAGTCGACGCCCGAGCCCTTGCTCACGCTGATCCGTGAGATCGGTGCCGAGGCAGCCAAGGTCGGATACGCGATCTACTTCGTGGGCGGGCTGGTCCGGGATCTGCTGCTCGGCCACAGCATTGTCGATGTCGACCTGGTGGTGGAGGGGGACGCCATCGAACTGGGCCACACGATGGCGGCAGCTTATGGCGGCGAGATCCGCAGTCACAAACGTTTCGGGACCTCCAAATGGCTGCTGCCCGATGACATCTGGGTTGTCATGCAAGCCCGGCGGCAGCACAACGGGGAGTGGCGCCAGGGCGCCGGTCACGATACGCCAGGTAGAGATAGGAACAAGCTGCCACACTTCATCGATCTGGTGACAGCACGTACCGAATTCTACGAGCACCCGACCGCCCTCCCGATGGTTTCCCGCAGCTCGATCAAGCAGGATCTGCACCGCCGAGACTTCACCATCAACACGCTGGCGATCCGGCTTGACCCCCAGCGCTGGGGCGAGATGCTGGACTTCTACGGGGGACGTGCCGACCTGGAAGACGGCGTGATTCGCGTGCTCCATAGTCTGAGCTTGATCGATGATCCGACCCGAATCCTCAGAGCTGCGCGTTTTGAGGCGCGTTTGGGCTTCCGGATTCACGAACGCAGCGAAGCTCTGATTGCCGAAGCGATCCCCTTGCTGGATCGCGTAACCGGTGAACGCATCCGCCACGAGTTCGACCTCATTTTCCAGGAGGCCGCACCGCAGGCTGTATTGGATCGTCTGCAGATGATGGGCGCCCTGCGCCAGATCCATCCAGATCTCACCAGCGACGCGTGGTTGGCCGCGCGCCTCAGCCTGTTGATCGAAGCGTTCGATCCCGGCATCTGGGATCTCAGCGATGATCTCAACGACTTCTACTGGGCGTTGTTCCTCTACCGGCTGGACCAGCACGCCATCGAGCAGGTCCGCAAGCGTCTGAGCCTCTCCAGTCGCCTCCGGGAGCTGCTCAACTCGCAAGAAGCTATCCACAAGGTTCTGTCAAGCCTCGGCGACGAGGAAAAGGCGAGCACCATCACAACCCGCCTTGACGAACTGAATCTACAGGGCCTGGCACTGGAGTGGCTGGCAACGGACAGTTCCCAGGACCGACTGCTGCTAGAGCGCTATGCCCGTGAGTGGCGACACGTCCAGCCGGAGCTCAATGGGGATGACCTAAGACGTCTCGGCTTCAAGCCCGGCCCGATCTTCCGCGACATCCTCTCATCACTGAAAGAAGCCCGGGTCGATGGAAACGCGACCACCCGAGAAGAGGAAATTGCGCTGGTCAAGAGAACCTTCAGACCCGAGAACGGGTACTGAATCAGACAACTGGAGCAGCTGTGGAACACAGATACTACCCATCGTACCAGGCCTTGGGCTTAGCAGACCAGATCCTGGAAAGCATCGCAGACCAAACCCAGCGCCCACTGAGGGGCCGGTATCGAGGTAGGCTCGGCGCTTACTGGTACTGGCGCCTGCCGGCCGGCATACTGGTGACCTTCAAGCTCGGATTCCGCATCACCGAACAGCGATGGGACGTACTCCATGCCGAGGCTGTCACGCCAAGAGTGGGTCTCTTCAGTACCGCAGATTTCCCCTTTGCTATTTACGGAACGCTGCGGGAATCCCCACCCTTCATTCACGACCTTGAGGGCCAGGCAGAGTGGTCCAATCGCCTCTTCTTCCAGATGGGGCAGTTGATTGAGGATGCTGCCTTGTGGATGGAGACGCTACTGGCCACCGCGCTGGATCCCCGGATCAGCGTACCCAGCTCCTTCCCGGCATTGACGGCGTTGGAACAAGAGCTGGTGATCTATGCGGTCAAGGAGCTCAATGGGCGATTCACGGTCAAAGCCCTCCATCAGGCCTTTTCCAGCAAGATCTCCCACCGAGCACTCTCAAGGCTGGCTCAAACGTGGGCAGGTACAGGATTGCTGACGGAACATCCTCGGAGGGTAACCACCGCACTTCGCATCTTGGTGGAGCAGGCCGGCAGCTTGTCCACATAGAAATGGAGAGGACCATGCCCACGACGGATCTCGAGCAGAGGAGTATCAACGCTCTGCGAATTCTGGCGATCGATGGTGTTCAGCAGGCCAACTCAGGACACTGCGGACTCCCAATGGGGATGGCCGATGCTGCCTACGTCCTTTGGACACGCCATCTCAAACACAATCCCAAGGACCCGGCCTGGCCCAACCGCGACCGTTTCATTCTCTCCGCAGGACACGGATCAATGCTGCTCTATAGCTTGCTGCACTTGACCGGATATCCCCTGTCCCTCGACGAGCTCAAGCGGTTCCGCCAGTGGGGCAGCAAGACAGCAGGACACCCGGAGTATAACGTCGCCTTGGGCATCGAGACAACAACAGGCCCCCTCGGCCAGGGCTTCGGCGCCGGCGTGGGCATGGCTATCGCTGCACGCCACCTGGCTGCGCGGTTCAACCGCGAGGGCTACCCACTCTTCGCTCACTGGATTTACGCAATTGTGTCCGACGGAGATCTTATGGAGGGCGTCGCACAGGAGGCCGCGTCACTTGCAGGGCATCTTGGACTGGACAACCTCATCTACCTCTATGATGACAACGATATCTCCATCGAAGGATCGACGGATCTTGCCTTCACGGAGAACATCCGCACACACTTTGAAGCCTATGGTTGGCACGTTCAGGAAATCGATGGGCACAGCACAGATGCTGTGGACGCTGCGATTCGCGAAGCCAAAGTAAGCAAGGGACGCCCGCACTTGATTGTGTGCCACACGCATATCGCCTATGGCAGTCCCAATATGCAGGGAAGTGCAAGAGCGCACGGCGGTCCGCTGGGAGCCAGCGAAGTGCGTGCCACCAAAGAAGCGCTCGGGTGGCCCTCCATGGAACCCTTCTTCGTGCCAAATGATGTGATTGCACAGTATCGTCTGGCCATCCCGCAGGGTGAGCACGCGGAAGCGATATGGCAGGATATGCTGACCAACTTCGAGCAAGCCTACCCGGAGGAGGCCAAGGAACTGCGTCGCGTGATGTCGGGTGCTCTGCCTGAAAACTGGGAGATGGCACTGCCAAGGTTCAGCCCGACCGACGGAACTATTGCGACGCGCGCGGCCTCCGGGAGGGTGCTGCGGGCCTTGGCCCCGGTGATTCCGGAGCTTGTGGGCGGCTCTGCTGACTTGGCGCCCTCAACTCAGGCGTTTGTCAGCGGTTACGGAGATTTCCTGGAAGGGACACCAGAGGGCAGAAACCTCCACTTCGGTGTCCGCGAGCACGGCATGGGCGCCATCCTCAACGGTATGGCCCTGTACGGCGGTCTGCGGCCTTATGGCAGCACTTTCTTGGTCTTCTCGGACTATATGCGCCCGGCAGTCCGGCTGGCGGCGCTTATGCAACTACCCGTGACCTATATCTGGACGCACGACTCGTTCTTCCTTGGCGAAGACGGGCCAACGCACCAGCCCATCGAACACCTGATGTCACTGCGCGTTATCCCCAACCTCACTGTCATCCGCCCGGCTGATGCCAACGAGACCGCTGCCGCCTGGAAGATGGCACTCGAGCACAAACGTGGTCCGGTGGCCCTGATCCTCAGCCGGCAGAAACTGCCGGTCCTGGAGCAGACCGGAAGGCTGGCGAAGGAAGGCGTGGCGCGCGGGGCCTACGTCCTGAGCGATTCGCCCCTTGACCGCATCGACATGATCATCATCGCGACAGGCTCCGAGGTCGCCGATGCTCTGGAAGCTCAGAAACTACTGACCGAGCGGCGGATCGGAGCGCGCGTGGTCAGTATGCCATCCTGGCGACTCTTCGATGAGCAGCCCGTCTTCTACAAGCTCAACGTGCTGCCGGACAACGTGATCAAGCGTCTGGCTGTCGAGGCCGGGTCTCCCCTGGGCTGGGAACGGTACGTTGGCAGCTACGGCAGCGTCATCGGCATTGACCACTTTGGTGCATCGGCACCCTACCAGCGACTCAAAACGGAATTCGGCTTCACCCCTGAGCGTATCGCGGACCGAGCCCAGCAGCTCATGGTGGAATAGACCTCATGTTCGCCGGCGCAGACCACGCAAGGACGACTGAAGATGCTGCCGTCACCCCACTGGGCTCATCAGATAGCCGAACACGACCATCTACTCGACGGTGCAGGCACTGCTTTCGAAATGGACGTCATGTTCGCCGGCGCACACCACGCAGGCGTGAAAGTGCGACGCAAAGAAGGCCCCAAAGCCTGCAGAAAGCCCTTGGGCCCGGGAGCGGAAGCTGCTTTCGAAGTAGTAGCACCTCCGGTTCCCTCTC
>CAZEXX010000085.1:0-13505 GCA_964516885.1 uncultured Anaerolineales bacterium
TGCTCACAAGGTCCGGATCGCGCTCCGGGGGAGTGGCAAAGCCATACGGATGATAACCGAAGGCATCCATGCACTCTCCAGCTCCGTGGTCCAGCATCGTCTGCAGGTAGGCCCGCTCATCAATGACGTTGCACGTAGCAGGATCCGTACATGGCGGCACGCGGCCCACCGGCGCAAGCCCGCCGCTGATCACCAGCGCGTCAGGGTCCACCGCCTCTATCTCTTCGTAAGCAATGCAGAGCATCTCCGTCAGACGCTGCGGATCAGGCGGGTTGCCCCCCCAGTTGGCGTTGCGCACATTCGGCTCGTTACCGATCTCGTAGGCCTGCACCCGGCCGGCGCCTGCCTGAGCCACGCTCCGGATTCGCAGACGCCAGCCGTTCAGATCGTTGACATAGGCTCCCACGCTGACGTTGTAGAGGACGCTTTGCGCCAACGGGGTTGTCGGCAGCCCGGAGTACTCCTCCCACAGCTTGATCCATTCGAAGTCCAGCGGCTCGACGAGGCCCGGGATCCGTGAGATCTCCCGTACATTGACGCCGTACCCCAGGTGAGGCTCCAGTGCCACGAAGTCCACACAGTCATCGGGCCCGTAGGCCGCCAGGGGTGTGTGATCGGCTGTGGTGACGAATGCCACCGCCACCTCATCCAGCGTCAGATCACCAACCGTCACAGCGTTCTCATAGCCGTCCGTCGGGCTCAATGCCGGCAACGACCAATGCGCCAGCTCGGTGCAGGTGGTGCGGTTCCAGACAAAGAGTTCGGTCTCCCCGGAGCCCCAGGCCCGCGTCGGCTGAATGGCCACGTGGAGCTGGTCGCCCTCTTTGGACACCGCTAGCGTGGCGTCCGCGCTGGCCACGGAGAGTTCTACAAGGTCACGGACTGGGTACCAGACCTCGCGCCAGGTCGTGACACCGCCGGACGGCAGATTGGCCGTGTCCCAGAACGTGGGCGCGACCCCGCCGTGGATCTCGGCACCGGTGGAGTAGGGTTCGTCAGTCCATAGCCACGGCGGCAGAGCATCCTCGCCCCAGCCGACAGCGAAACCCTTGGCGCCGGTCGCGATCTCCGGCGGGAACACGCGCACCACACCCTCACCCTGCAGCTCGTCATAGACGCCCACAAAGCCTTTGGCTGCCTGAGGATACTCAAAGAAGCCCAGCCATTCCTGCCAGTTTCTCAGGTGAGCGTAGTCGACGCCCTCGTACTCAGGCCAGCTGAAGCGATAGTCCGGACCTGTTGGATTGACGGAGTGGCCGGGGAGACGGTCATCGTCCGTGGAGTGCACCGACATCTCCGGCGAATTGAAGACAAACGTGAAGCCCTCAGTGGTCGTGTTTGCGGCACCCGGTGTCAGGGCGGCATTGATCCAGAACTTGTAGTCGATGGACTCAGAAGTCGGGTTCTCCAGGCGCGGCCCGACCACCAGGTAGGCGCGGTCTGCCGGCAGGAAGATGTCAATCGCGGCGCGCAAGCGATCATCCGCGTGTGTGTCACGCACCGTTACGGTCACACCCTCCGTCGATGTGACAACGGACCACGTCCACGGCATCACCGATTCGTAGCCGTGCTCTTCGACGGGCAGACACCACTCGATCCCGCCGACCGACAACCACCATCCCTGTTCGGGCGGGCCCCAAAGCGTGGGCTTGATAACGGGGTTCTGGTAGAGCTGGTTGTGCCCGGTGATCTTGTCAATGAGTTGGTAGACGCGCCCTCCCAGCTCTGGAAGCAGCGTCACCTTGAGATAGGCATTCTCCATAACCAAGAGCTCGTAGTCGTGCGGGCTGGCCGAGGGGCTGGACGCCTCGTACCTATCCCAATCCAGGACCGGATAGGTTATGTTGTAGGTTGCACTATAGGCGGGTTCGAGATACGCAGCGTAGGGATATGTGGGGATGGAGAGCGTGGTCGTGTAGAAGACTGTGGTGCCGGCGAGCGACGTTGTCTGGGGGAAATCCTCGTTCGCCGGCGGTGGGGCACGCCCGACCGCGAAGCGCGAACCGGACATCCCCAGGATAATCGCCAACAGACCGGCGACGAGGGAGACCCACCGCAGGTGGTTGTGCTTCCTTGGCAGTGCGCCGGACAACCTCAGGCCGTGCAGCATCCCGATCGTCCTCCTGGTGAGCTGTCTGCGAAGACACATACAGTGTCTTCGCACGAACTGTAAGGTATTCTACACGTCGGCTCAGGCTCAGGAGCCGGCCAGCCCCATCTCTTCAGCGATCCCCTGCATTGCCTGGAGTACGACGCCGATGTGCTCAGACAGTTCCACACCCAGCATCGCGGCGCCCGCCTCCACGTCCCCGCGATTCACACCGGCGGCGAATCTCTTGTCCTTCCACTTCTTCTTGACCGATCTTACCTTGACGTCCAGCAGGGACTTGCTGGGCCGGACCAAGGCAGTGGCCACAATCAAGCCGGTCAGTTCATCGACCGCGTAGATGGCCTTCTCCATATTGCTCTCGGGCGTTGTCTGTGTCAGCTCGGGCGCATGCGCCAGAACACCGCGGATCAGCTCCTCAGGCCATCCCTTCTCGCGCAAGATCTCTGTCCCCTTGAAGGGATGTCCCCCGGGGCCAAGATCCGGGTACTTCTCATACTCGAAATCGTGGATCAATCCCACAACGCCCCACCGCTCCTCATCCTCGCCAAAGCGCCGTGCGTAGGCACGCATCCCGGCCTCAACAGCCAGAGCGTGATTGATCAAACTGGGACTCTTGGTGTACTCGTTAAGGAGTTCCCAGGCTTCCTCTCGTGTCGGCCATGTCATACCTTATCCTCCCCCTGGATTGTTGTTGGCACCCTATCGGCTGCCTAAAGTACCTTCGTCACGTGAAAACCCAATCTGCGCTCTTCTTCAGCAGCCGTGATCGCCGCCTCTGAGCCCAGCACCACCACAGCGCCGGAAGCAGCCACCTTCCTCAGCACGTCCGCAAAGCTGCGGAAATCCTCGACCGTCGTGCTAAGCAGCTGCGTGCGATACCTCTGCCGGGCCTCGTCGGTATACCCGATAAGATGCCGCGCCATCGCGCTATATCCGCGAGCATCCGGCAGCTGGTAGGCGTCAATCCTGCCGATCGCGCCGACCACGCCCTTGACCAGCTCCTCATGAGAGAGATCCAGCTTGTCGAGATACACGGCGGTCTGATCATAGGTATCCAGCGTTTGCAGCACATTGGGATCGCGATATGAAATAAAGCCAAAGATGCCCGAATGGGGATCGAAAACGGCAAACCCACCATAAGCACCGCCCTGGACGCGCACCCGCTCCCACAGCCAGGTGCTGCGCACATAGTGCGAGATCACCTCAGTGGAACCGTGTAGCTCGTAGCCAAGATCGAAGAGATTGGCACCCTTGGCCACGTAGTTGACGTTGGCCGGGACCGTAAGCCCCTCAGGCACAAGATCGAACGAGGGTGTCCACTCGGTGGTCCGGCTCGGGCCTGCCGGCAGCGACGCCAGGAAGCTATCCAGCTTCGGCTGAACCTTGGCCCAGTTCTCGCCATCCAGGGTGACATTGCACAGCACTTGGTTCCGGTTGATCAGCAGTTCCCGCACTGTCTCAAGCTTGCGCAGGACGCCAGGCCAATCCGACGCCACCTCATCCGACAACTCCCGCAAGAAGAAGAGATAGTCCAGCCCACCCATCTGCTCACTGGCCCAGTAGGCCTCGGCGTACTTGGCACGCAGCCGTGAGGCAACCACAGCGTGCCCGCCGGGAACCAGCCCGGCCTCCTTGCGCGACTTTCTCTCCAGCACCATCTGCGCAAACCGCGTCTGGTTGTCCAGATTCACCGTGAGCAGGATATCGTTGAGAATCGCCAGCAGATCATCGACCTGGTCCACGGTCGCCTTGCTGCGCAGCAAGGTCCACGCGGTCGCCGTGCCGCTCTCCCGCACCGTGGAGGTAAGGGTCGCCGGGCGGATGCCACCGGTCTTCCGGCCGATGCGCTGAGTCAGCTTGACGAAGTCCTCGGTCTCCGTCCCCAGCTCAAGCAGCGCCGCTGTGAAGAGTCCCGCGTAAGGGAGAAGATCCTGCGGGAGGCTGTGGAGGTCGAACCCCAGATCCAGGTAGACAATCCCGTTGGTAAACAGATCGTGATAGAGTACATCAGCCCCATAGGCGACGCTGACATCTGTCGGCGCCGACTTCGGTTTCGGGTCCAGGTCTTCCAGACCGAGGTTCGGGATCGTCGCCAGAGCTTCAGGCGCGTCAGGCGCCTCCTGCAGCTCCTTGAGACGCCGCGCCCGCTCGATGATTTCATTGAGATCTTGCTCTGTCAGTCCCTCACGAATCGCCGCCAAACGGGCCTTCTCTTCTGCATCCTGCTGATCTTGAAGCGTCAAGTCCGGCTCCAGGATCACTGACGTGCGGTGCTGATTGTCGATCAGATTGCTGTGAATCAGCTTCTCAAAGAAACGGGCGTCCGCTGCCAGCTGCGCCTTGACTGCGCTCAACGGTGCCTCGAAAGCCATCGACTCAAAGGGATCGCGATCGTGCAGCCACGTGGTCAACGCCTGGAACATCACCAGCAAGCCCCGGGGATATGAGCCCGTGTTCTGCTCTCGCAACTGGAACTCCACCGTGTTGACCGAAGCCTCGATCATATCGGGGTCCAGCCCATCCGCCGCGAGCTTCGCCAGTGTCTCATGGATCAGCGCCTCAACACGGTCCACATTCACCGGATCCACGCCCTTGAGCCCGGTTGAGAAGGTCAGCTGGCGCAGATAGTCATCCAGCCCGCCGCCGATGACGTCCTCACCCAGGCCGGAGTCGATCAGCGCTTTGCGGAGTGGGGACGCTGGTGTGCCCACCAAGATGTGCGAGAGAATCGTCAGGGCCAATGTCTCAGCTTGATCCACGTTCTCCGAAAGTAGCCAGTTAACACTCAGGAAAGCCTTCGAAGCTTGGTCCTCACCGGCGGGATAGTGCTCGACGATCCGGCGCGGCTCATCGATGTGAGCCTGCAGCCCGATCTCACTCTCCACCACCAGGGCATCGTACTCCCTAAGGTATTCGTCCAGAAGGCGGAGCCGAGCCTCGGGGTCGTCGTCTCCATAGAAGAAGATGCGGGCGTTGGACGGGTGATAGTACGTCTCGTGGAACGCCCTAAACTGCTCGTACGTCAGGTCGGGAATGGCGACAGGATCACCGCCGGAGTCATGGCTGTACACGTTATCCGGAAAGAGGGACTGCTGGCTATGACGCGCCACCAGGCTCTCGGGCGATGAATAGGCTCCCTTCATCTCGTTGAACACAACGCCCTTGTAGATCAGAGGTCCATCCAACGTCTCCAGCTCATAGTGCCACCCTTCCTGTGCCAGAGTCTCCGGGGTGATGCTCGGGTAGAAGACAGCATCGAGGTAGACATCCACCAGATTGTAGAAGTCCTGCAGGTTCTGGCTGGCCACCGGATAGCACGTCTTATCGCTGAAGGTCATGGCGTTGAGAAAGGTATTCAGTGATCCCTTCATCAGCTCCACAAACGGCTCCTTCACGGGGTATTTGCGCGACCCACCCAGCACCGAGTGCTCCAGGATGTGGGGCAGCCCGGTCGAGTCCGGCGGCGGGGTCCGGAACGTGATCCCGAAGACCTTGTTCTCGTCAGCGTTCTCCAATGACAGAAGCTCAGCGCCCGTCTTCGTGTGACGGTACAGCTTGGCCACTGTGTTCAACTCCGCAATCTCTTGCGCCTTCAGCAACCGGAATCCGTAGTTCTCGCTCATCAATTCACAGCCTCCAAGCAACTTCTCAGTTGCCGCTTATCCCCAAGCAACTTCTCAGTTGCCGTTTTCCTGACTCTGAACACCGAAGATCGGCAAAGGATCCCCCAAAACAGGTGTGGGGTGCGTCACATAGAGATCCCACCAAGTACGCCACAACGCCGGTATCTCACGCAGACGATAGAAGATCAGATAGTAACCCTGATGCTCATAGCGGTTCGCGCTATAGCCGATAGCATCCAATCCCAGAACGCGGCACGTCTCCAATGCGCGCGGCAGGTGATACCGCTGCGTGACAAGCGTGGCATCGGTAACCGCGAAGATGTCCCGTGCCCGGTAACAGGTATCATAGGTCCTGCGCCCGGCATAGTCCAGCACAATATCCTCGCGGGGCACGCCCTGCGAGAGCGCGTACTCAAGCATCTTCGCCGGCTCGCTGTAATCCGCGACCTGGTTATCACCGCTGAACAGCAGCTTCTGGACCTCGCCGGCCTCATACAGCTCGATGGCAGCATCCAGTCGCTCACGCAGAATCGTGCTCAACACGCCGTTTTTCCAATAGCCTGCACCGAAAACGATAGCGACCGACCTCTCGGGCATCTCAGTCCGGTTCGCAGCCGTGTAGATCTGCTTCTCGTACCGACTATGAAGCGTCCAGAATGTCCAGCCGAGAAGACTGAATCCGAGAGCCAGCACCACGATCGCAATTACGGCCACGCGTGACCACCTCCACCGCTTGTCTCCGTCTGTCATAGCACCAATTGCGACTCACACTTCCTCACTGGATGAAGACGTATGCTAGCATATGTCTCCTGTCATCCCGATCACCGCCACCGCACGTGCCGCGCAGTTCAGACTAGAGTGACCCGCACGTGTGTCATCCTGAGTGGCCCAAGAAAGCATCCTGCAACCCTGAGCAAGAGAGCGAAGGATCTTGTCCTGGGATGCACAGACAGGTCTTTGTCAACGTGTCATTAGTAACAGCTCAAGGACATGGCCGACGCCACATATCATCAAAGTGAGGGATCTCAGGTTCCAGCAACAAGCACCCTTGAGGCCTGAGATTCCTCGCTGCACCATTCTGTCGGGTGCCCCTATATGCTGATCACCTTCCTGACTTCAGGAATTGCCTTTTTCAGACGGCGTTCGATGACACGTTTGACGGTCATAGCGGCGCCGGGACAATGGCTGCAAGCCCCCAGCATTCTCACCTTGACGACACCATCACGGCTCACGGTGACAAACTTCACATCACCGCCATCTCTCTTTAGGGTGGGCCTGATCTTACCCAACTCGCGCTTCACTCTGATCTTCAGATCCCTGTCTCTACGTTGCACATCCGTATCCATTTATCACCTAAAGGGCGGCCTAGCTCTGATGGCTAGGTCGCCCCTGCTTGTCCAAACACGGCATTACAGCAAGCCGGCAAGCCGAATCTTGCCACAAGGCAGCCCCATTCACAAAGAATAACTGAGCCTGACTGGAAAACAACCCCGCAGACAGAGTCGAGCGTATTTCAGAATGTGGGCGAACAACCGTGATGAACCCCTCGGCAGACCATCGGAGTGCCCCTCGCCCATTCTGAAACACGCGGCCTAGCGGTCATGTTGCACAGATACATATCTGCCTCTTGTCCCTGAAGTGAAATATGCCCTCACGGGAAGGGCCGCCCCCACCGCCTCAACCGCGGCGGTATCAGTCCCCCAGATCAACCATATCGTATCCGCACGGCGGTAGAGAAACACTGATCCCTGCCTGCCGGACCACCACCGCCCGCGCGGCAAGGACGCCGGCGCCATAGTATCGCGGATCAGCCCGGGAACCAATGCGCGCGGCAGAACCTCGACCAAATCCGCGTGGAACCGCACCGCGGCGGATGAATCATCCCACACAATCTGCCAGGCCGACAGCGCGCCGTTGTCGGGCCCATGCCACACCTGCAGCAAGTCACCGCCCCAATCCACAGCAACATCCTCGCCTGCCATACCTTTGCTCCACTCGGAAAGCACGATCTCGATGAATGCTTGCCCCAACGTCTCTGTGGCTGTGAGGATCCAATCTCCACCAAGGCCCGCATCGAGAGGAACGAACACCACAGGCTCTTCAAAACCAACATAGCGCGCGTGATCCCGAAGCTGCTCTGTCGACCGTGGTGGCCGCAGGATCATCTCATCCAGGGCCTGGATGCCGCCGGACTGGTACTGGGCAACCGCGAAATCCACCCCAAGCCGGAAGGACAGACACGAGAGATCGTCGAGCAGTGTATCCTCTGTCTGCCACTGCGGGCAGACAGTCCGTGAGATCTCCTCGTACACGGCAAGAGTCCCCGCCTCTCCCGGCGTGATCCCCCTGTAGAGCAGCGTTGAGACAAAGGCGTCTCCCTCCGCAATCGCCGTGAGGGCCAAGCGTCTATCGAGAGAGGGAGCCGCCTCGATCAATGCCACAAGATCGCCATACTGGTCGGGAAGCGCGCGCGCGTACCCGTAGGCCAACTGCGTCTCCAATGTCTCCAGCGAACCGTCCCAATCCCGGCGCAGATAGAGTCCCTCCACCTCCGCTGCATAGAAGGCCACAGCCTCTTCGGATTGCGTCACCACATCCAGGCGCAGTGGGTCCCAGCGCCAAAGATGCAGGGCCTCCAGCACCAGTTTCTCCCGTAGTGCCACCGGCGCCCATCTACGGAAGTGGGCATAGATGGCCCGCGCCATTCCCGTGTCATCAACGACCGTCAGCGGCGTTCCCCAACGAGTGGTGAGTTGCCGTGCATCCACAACTTCACTGGCCACGATGCCGGCGCGCGAGATATCGAACGGAGAGGTCGCGGTGGATGAAGGGATCAGGTTAGGCGTAGGTGTGAGAGCTGGGGTTGGCGTCGGGAGAACTGACTCGCCGGCAGCCGCCGGCGTCGGCAGCGGTGAGAGACTCTGCGCTGCCTGCAGCATCGACCGGACCCTCCAGGCCAGCAAACTCACCACGACCACCACACTGAGCGCCAACGCCAGCAGAATCCTCCGCTGCGTCGGTGTCAGACTTCGATACCAATTCATCCCAACGCCTCTCGCTGAATAGCCACAAATGTCTCTATCCTCGCGGCACAACCGGGGTACCCCCAGCGTCCCTTACCATCTTCCTACTTGATTGTAAGGAGCCGGAGGGCCTTGTCAAGATAGGGCTCAATAACGTCAGGTTGTCGTTCCCAAAGTGACAGCTATAATTGGCAGGATAACAGTAACGGAGAGATGGATGACGCAACTTTGTGGTAAAGGTATCTGGCTAGCACACGCTCACGATCTGCAGCGCGCCGTGGAGATGACCACCAATATCGGTGGAAAACATCTCATTGTGAAAGTTGGCCACGGTCCATACTACTTCCCGGAAACCACTCGGGAGCACCTGCAGCGGGTTCGAATGCTCGGGCTCACCCCTCTGGCTTGGATCCAACTCACCCAGCATATGCCACAGGAAGCTCAGAAAGCGATCGTAGCGTCTCTGGAGTTGGGCTACGAGGCGGTTGCGCTCTTCCTGGGACCGCAGCAAGGCTCTGGAGTGGGGCTACGTGGCTTGACCGATGCCCTGATCAATATCGATATTCCGACCCATCGGCTTTTCCTGGCCTCACCTCCCCCAAGCTACTTCGCGGATATATCCGCTTTTGAAGCTCTTGTACCCGTCTGCCAAGGGGGATGGATGCCGATGTGTTTTGCCGCTTGGGGAGACGACGCCGGCACAGTGGTTGACCGCGAAGTCTATCACGCTCTGGACCAGCTGAGTTTGCTGTGGAACAAGACACCGGAGATCTATCCGGTACTCTCTCCCAGCTACGGACTAGGTGGGGATGATCTGCTCCCGGAGCGTTTCATACCCTGGATCGAAGCCATGGCACGCCACGGGGTGGACTTCTTCAGCATCTACCACGCGGCAGGGGCAGAGAAGGTCCTGTGGCCAATGCTGCAGGCCGTCAACATCCCTTGTATGGAGACCGGAGGAAGAGCACCGATCCTGGAAGAGAGCATAGTCAGCTTGGGCCAAGGGCTTGCATCGATTCCCCAGCCGGTGTATGTCACCGCAAAAACCAGCGATACCGTGTGGGGCATCATCTCGCGCCACGGGATGCAACGCGAGCAGTTCTGGACGTGGAACGCCCATCTGTGGGAAAGCCGCGGGCTGCCGCGCGACCCAGATTATCTTCAGGGGGGATGGCGCCTCCGCGTCAAGTGAGCATTGTTGCCCCGAAGGAGTGTGGTATAATCGTGTCTTGCTGTCACACAGTGACAGAGCAATCATGGCAACGCTTCGGGGAGAGGATAAAGAGAAATGAACCTGGTTGAATCATTAGAACGCCAGATGGTAAAGTCGGACGTACCCCAACTGGCCGCCGGCGACACCGTTCGCGTCCACGTTCGCATTGTTGAGGGAGAGCGCCAGCGCATCCAGCCCTTCCAGGGCACCGTCATTCGACTTCGCCGGGGCAACGGCATCAACGGTAATTTCACTGTGCGCCGCATCGCCTCACACGGTATTGGCGTTGAGCGCACGTTCCTGCTGAATTCGCCTCGCGTAGAGAAGGTTGATGTACTGCGCCATGCCAAGGTCCGCCGCGCCCAGCTATACTACCTGCGCGATCTCCATGGCCGTGCTGCACGCCTGAAGGAACGGCGCTAGGAGCGTCGAACTGACCTCGCGGGTCAGACCATTGATCGGCATTACCGGGCGGCGGGACACCTCCGCCCGGTTGTTGCATGCCCCGATGCATTCGGTTGGGATAACCTATACGCGTGCGATTCAACAGGTCGGCGGCACCCCGCTCATTATCCCCCCACTGACACAGTGCGACGATTGGCCGGGTCTCCTGGCGCATTTGGACGGACTTTTGCTCAGTGGCGGAGAGGATATAGCGCCCAACCACTACGGACAGGAACTCGAGCCCTGGACCGGACGCGTGGACGAGGAACGTGACTTCGCTGAACTCGGTCTACTGCAAGCCTGGCTGCCACTTGGCAAGCCACTCCTGGCGATCTGCCGGGGCCATCAAGTGTTCAACATTGCCCTGGGCGGCACCCTCCTGCAAGACATCACGACTCGGTTCCCCGACGCACTGGACCACGCCTACACACCGGCGAGACCGATGGAGCGAGACGTCCACACCGTCGATCTGGTCGAAGGCAGCCGTTTGGCCCATATCCTGGGAGGGACCCACTTCGCCGTCAACAGCGCACACCATCAGGCTGTGATGGAACCGGGGCGCGGTGTGTCCATCGTGGCCAGGGCACCAGATGGCATTGTTGAGGCAACTGAGATCGCGGAACACCTCTTCTGCATCAGTGTGCAGTGGCATCCCGAGGCAATGCTCAAGACCTCGGATACGATGCGACCGCTCTTTGCGGCCTTTATAGACGCAGCCCGCTAGCCAACACCCAGAACAATAAAAGAGCGGCGGGGAATCGATCCCCGCCGCTTCACTTTGCACCACCGTCTCGGAACGCGATTACGCCGTCTCGACCACCTCGTCCGCCGTCTGCAGAGTAATAGGCCGCCCCTGCTTGAACGACTCCAGCTGTTCCTCCAGTTCGTGCCGGCGAATCTCCGCCGCCGAACGACCTTCGTTCACCAGTTCATCAACCCCTTCTCGAATCCGCAACTGCAGCTCGGAGCCGGATTCGGGAGCAAATAGCAGCGAGAGCATACCACCGGTCCACACACCGACCAGGAATCCAACCAAGAAGACGAAAAATTTCCGCATCATACACCTCCCTTAGTGACCTCAGTGTCTCTATTATACGTCAGGGCGAGTCTGTGGCAATACCTAGGGAACCGGCGCCACCGTCTGCGTCAGGACCAACGTGGCCGTCGGCGCCTCAGTACCGGTCAAGGTAGACGTCACCGTGAGGGTGTCCGACACGGCGCGCACCTCCGTCTCATCTCGCAGCACCAGATACCGTGAGACCCAGCCCGTGCCCTCATCGGGCGGGCACGGCTCCACCTGTATGGCAAGAACCGGACGACCGTGCGGGCTATCAATGTACAGGTTGTAGGAGCGGTCGGGGATGACGACGAAATCCGCGTAGCCAAGCCCTAGGTCAGGGCGGAAACCGGTGATGGCGCGATCCGCACCATCGTCCCAGAGCAGCCAGATCTCACGCATAGGCAGGCCCACAATCTCCTGCACTTCCCTGCCACGCACTTCGATCGTGCGCGAGATCTCCAGCGAGACCGCGATGGAGGGTTCCGTCGCGCAGGTCAACGTCTGAGAGATGATGCGAATCGCAGAGGTCTCCGTGACGGGCGGCGTTGGTGTCAGTGACGGCGTCACCGTGGGCACCGGTGTCAGAGTCAGGGTAGGGATAACCGGAGCCTGCGTCGGAGTGGCTTGAGCTGACACTGCGCCGGCAACCGGCGTGCCTGCAGACGGCGCGACCGCGTCCCCCTGGCCATAGATCACCACTCCGGGGGTCGAGACACCATAGGCGGCAGCAAATCCCGCCAGCCGCACCAAAACCTCCACCGGCTGTCCGGTCACAGTGGCCTGCTCCAGCACATCTGCCGCCACAACACGGATCTCCGACGACTCAAGATTGAGCAGGCGTGCCTTGGTCCGTTCCCAATCCCCCTCAAGCCCGTAGGCCCAAACAGTCATCCGAATCCACTCGTGACGATACGAGGTATCCAACATCGGCGGATAAGTATCGTAGTACTCAAGCGGGACCACAAACCACGTCACGATCAAGCCCGCCACCAGGCCCAGCAGCAGGCCAACCACGGCAACACCCCAGGATTTCACGGGGCAACTTCCTGCAGAAAGGGCGCCATGGTCGGAGTATCGACGCCGAACGCCCGCGCAAGTTCAGCCAAAGGCGCAACGAGATCAAGAGAACGTCCGGCATCAATCCAGACTACGGCCAGATCGACCAACGGCGCCGTGAAGGGGGTGCCATCAAGCTCACGCAGGCGCTGCTCAGCGACGACAAGATCCCCATCAGCGCGATAGGCGACAGCAACGAGGCGCACGTACTCGACCCGGTAATCGTCGCGCATGGAATCCGGCGAGACCTCCTGCTGCTGCAGCGGGAGCAGGACCCAGCCGATCAGCACCGCCAGCCCTACACCGAGGACGATGCCACCCAAGAAAAACGCAAGTCGCTTCATAGTTGCCGATCATCATACATCGGAAGACCCAAACGACAACATACCAAACGTTCTATTGACAGCACATCCGGCACTCCCTATAATGAGATTAGAAGCGGAAGAGTTCAATCCTCTCAGAACAGGGGAACCCGGTCGGCCGAGCCATGCAGTGCCTACCAAGTCAGACGGAGTAACCGTCTACCCCGTAGTTCTGAGAGGTCTTTTTTCCACGGTGAAAGAGTTCAGTTGAAGATCACTGGAAAATAGAGCGTCGTCACAGGCACGGTGCGCGTCAACGTGATATTGAGTGTTGTCGTGATCCCCGCGGGCATGGCCAGACCCACCGTCACAGCCTGCTGATAACCTGGATGTGACGTGGTCACTGTGTACGTACCTGACAGCGGTCGCACCGCGTAGAAGCCCGTCACGTCCGAGACCCCGCTCCACGTAGCGGTACCGTCCTGTGAAACTTGCACGGTTGCGCCCGGCAACGCCGCACCGTCAGCTTCCCTGATGGTTCCCGCTAGTACTGCCGTTACAGCAGCCAAGACATCCAGCCGCCCCCAACCGTACACGTTATTGGGCACGGCGTCCACCGCATCGCCGCACTGCGTCGAGGTACGCGCCCGCGAGCTTGACGCCAGTAGTATCTC
>CAZEXX010000086.1:0-13412 GCA_964516885.1 uncultured Anaerolineales bacterium
TGCGTGGCGCTGGCTGTCTATCTCTGGTTTGCGCCGGTGACTTTCTGGGAGCGTGTTTTTGATCTGCTGGGAATCCCCATGCCCACCGGTGTGCTCGTGGTACTGGCACTATCTGTGGTGCGCGGCATCTAGCCCACGACATCCTACAACACTAGACGTGCCGCCTCCCTCAGCGAAGGCGGCACGTAGTAGTTCGATGCAGATTCAGTCCTCCTGAGATTCCAGGCCTGCCTCGCAAAAGAGCTCACCCACCATCTTGAACTCCTGCAACATCAAGGGCGTGCGGATTCCAGGGCCGGTGGCGGCTAGATGATCTTGATGGCCAGATCAGCTGTCGAGAGCGGCTTGACCTTGATCTTTACCTCTGAGAATTCTCCCTCTGCGTCAATGGCGAAGTGGCTGCGGATGATGCCTTCGTAGGTCTTGCCGTACATCTTTTTCTCTCCCCAGGCCCCGTAGGCCTTTGCCACGGTGTGATCCGGATCGGAGAGCAAGACGAAGGGTAGATTGTACTTGTCGCGGAACTTCACCAGCCTGCTTGGGGGATCTGGGCTGATACCGATCACGAAAGCGTCCTTGGCCTCGATCTGTGGATAGGCATCGCGTAAGGCGCAGGCCTGCTTGGTACAGCCAGGTGTGTCCGCTTTGGGGTAGAAGTAAATGATGATCTTGTGACCCCGCATATCCGCAAGCCGCACTGTCTCTCCAGTGTCCGACAACAACTCGAATTCAGGCGCTTTTGAGCCTATCTCGACCATTGCAGTTCCCCCCTCTCAACTTAGTTTCGCCCTGACCGCATCTGGATAAACTTCACGTACATATATTTTACTATAAACTCCTACAAAATCCAACGATCGAGTTCCGTATTCGACTAGTTGTAGGTTCTGTCCGCCACTCTCTAGACTCTCTCCAATGGATCGAAGAGCTTGGCGTACTCCTGGAGGGCATAGCGGTCGGTCATACCGGCGATGTAGTCGCATACGACGCGATAGAGGTCCCGGTCCCCAATCTTGTCCTGCTCCCAGTAAGGGAGTTGCCTTGGTTCGGCTACATAGGCCTGGAATACGGCCGTGATGATGCGCTCAGCCTTGATCTGCATGCGCATCACCCGGGGATGACGGTAAAGCCGATCCAACAAGAAGCCTTTGAGCTCGGACAACATCTCCGCCATCTCGGGCGTGGTGGCCACGACGTTCTCTTGCAGCAGCTGCACCTCGCGTGACGACATAGGGGTTTCCTTCTCAATACGTCGCGCCGTCTCGGTCAGTACGTCATCAATGAGAATCCCCAGCAGCCTCCTGACGAGGCGATGCCGCCACATCGTGCTGAACTCCCGCCCGTCCCAGCCGACACTGTCCTTGGCGCGTTCCCATAATGCGATCCCTGTCAGATCTGCAGGCTGGATCAACCCGGAATAGAGCCCATCATCGAGGTCGTGTGTGGTGTAGGCTAACTCGTCTGCCGGGTTGGCTAGCTGTGCCTCCAATGTGCCGCGCAAATCCGGATCAAACCGCGAGGCATCGGAGACATCGTAGTCAGTTTCGTGCTTGACCATACCCTCCAGCACTTCCCAGGACAAGTTCAGGCCGTCAAACCCAGGGTACTTCTTCTCAAGCTTCTCGACGATGCGTAGGGACTGTTTGTTGTGATCAAAGCCGCCGTGGTCCGCCATCAGCTGGTTGAGCATAGACTCACCTGCGTGACCGAACGTGGGGTGTCCGAGATCGTGCGCCAGGCAGATAGCCTCGACGAGGACTTCATTGGCACCCAGCGCTGTCGCCAGAGAGCGCCCGATCTGCGCGACCTCCAAAGTGTGCGTGAGACGAGTACGGTAGTAGTCACCTTCTGCATAGACGAAGACCTGGGTCTTGTACTCCAGCCTGCGGAAGGCGTCGGTGTGGAGGATGCGATCTCGGTCGCGCTGGAAACGGGTGCGGTATGGCGGCGCGTTCTCGGGGAAAGCGCGGCCTTGAGAGTCACGGCTGCGGAAGCCATACGGAGCCAAGGACCGGTCCTCACATTGTTCAAGTCTCTCACGTGTATATAGCACAGTGTCTTTCCCTCCCCCGCCTTGCCGGCAGCGTCGCTGGTTTCAGTGACTGATCTGCACGGCAATCACGCTGATCAGCAGTGCGATGGTCAGGATAGCGGTGATGAAGATGGCGAGCTTGCGCTCGAAGCCGGTTGTCTTGACCAGTCGTCCGGAGATCCACAGGAAGGCGCCTCCGGCGAGCCCGAATCCCATCAGCACCCCGATGGTGTAGACGATGGCGGTTGCCATCAGTTGCGGTAGATCGATGGTGATGATCAGGCGACCGAAGACTGCGATGGAAAAGCGGCTTCCCAGGAATGTGTAACATGCGGCGATGAGCAAAGCTGAGACCATCATCAAGATGCCCAGGTTCCGCCTTTTGTCACGTTCAATCCACCACGTGAAAGCCCCGAGGCCTAACAAGGCCAGGGAAAACGTGAAGATCACGATGGAGAGGAATTCGATCGCCATTGGGTGCCTCCCGGATATCGACTGCGTCACAGACAATAATAGTGGAGAAAGACGTGATCGTCAAAGACTCGCGAATAGGATTTCTCCGGGTATAATGGGGAGCATGGAAACAGAAAGATTACAGAAAATACTGGCGCGTGCGGGATATGGGTCACGCCGCGCTTGTGAACGGATCATTGACAGAGGTCGCGTTACCGTGGACGGCAAGATAGTGTCTCTAGGTGACAAAGCTGATCCGGAGACCCAGGAGATTCGGGTTGATGGCATCCCTATTCCTAAGCCCCAGCCGCGGCTCTACGTCGTGGTCAACAAGCCGCGTGGCGTGATCTCGACGACGAACGATCCCAGCGGACGTAGGACCGTGCTTGATCTGGTCCGCATCCCTCAGACCAAGCGTGGTTCGGACATGCGCCTCTATCCGGTGGGACGTCTGGATGCGGATAGCGAGGGACTGCTGCTATTAACGAATGACGGCCCCTTGACTCAGCGTCTCACCCACCCCAAGTACGGACACCGGCGGGTTTACCGGGTGCTGGTGGAGGGTGAGCCGACGGAGGAGACGCTTGAGCGATGGCGCAAGGGGATCACGTTGGATGGTCGAGCCACACGGTTTGACAGGGTGGTTGCAGAGGCCCACCAGCGAGAGCAGACGTGGCTGCGGGTGACCATTCACGAGGGACGCAATCATATGGTGCGTCGCATGGTTACCGCGCTGGGCCACTCTGCCAAACGCTTGATCCGGACTGAGATGGGCACCCTCCAGCTGGGCGATCTGCAGCGGGGTAAGTGGCGTTTCCTGAGCGCCACTGAGGCCCGTGCCCTACGGCGAGAGGCACAACTTCCAGCTACGGGCAAGACCCGGCAAATGCGCAAACCCGCTCGCCGCGGAGCCCCGCGGCCTTCCCGCTCCCGGAGGTCTCGTAGGTGAGGCCATCGACCATCGCAATAGACGGGCCGGCTGCGTCCGGCAAGAGTACGATTGGGTATTATCTCGCGGACTATCTGGGGTATCTCTTTCTAGACACCGGTGTGCTCTACCGGGCGGTGACGTGGGTCGTGCAAGACCGTGGTATCCCCGTTGAGGCTGAGGCTCAGATCACGCGGTTGGCGGAGGATGTGGAGATCGAGGTCCTGCCGTCGGCTGCGGCCGATGGGCGACAGAACACGGTTAAGGTAGACGGGCGGGACGTCACCTGGGAGATTCGATCCCCAAAGGTGGAACGCGACGTCTCGCCCGTGGCTGCGTACCCGGGTGTGCGGCATGCGCTGACGCAGCGGATGCGTGAGATTGCTCGCAAAGGTTGTGTGGTCATGGTTGGCCGGGATATCGGCACGGTGGTTATTCCGGACGCGGATCTGAAGCTCTATGTTGTTGCTTCAGTAGGGGTGCGCGCGCAACGTCGCCATATGGAGCTGCGGAAGAAGGGCCAGGATGTGTCCTACGAGCAGGTGTTGGCGGGTATCCACCAACGTGATCGTATCGACAGCAGTCGGGCTACCGCACCGTTGCGGGCAGCGGTGGATGCTGTCACCGTTGATACAACTGACCTGAGTGTCGAGACGATGTTTGCACAGGTCGAGCGATTAGTGAATCATTATGATGCAGTTAGGAGTGAACAAGGAGTCCGCAATGAGTCGAGCCGAGTATGATGTCGTGGTTGTCGGTGGTGGACCGGGCGGCTATGTAGCCGCGATTCGCGCTTCCCAGCTGGGACTGAAGGTCGGGCTGGTTGAGAGAGAGAGCTTGGGGGGCATCTGCCTGAACTGGGGGTGTATTCCCACCAAGGCACTGCTGCGCAGTGCTGAGATCGCCCGTGTGGTGACTACCGGGGGTAGAGAATACGGCTTCAAGATCGATAACGTTGAGCTGGATTTCGGTGCGGCAGTCAAGCGTAGCCGCAGGGTCTCCAGCCGTCTAGTGAAGGGCGTCGGTGCTCTGATGAAGGGCAACCGAATTGATGTTATTGTGGGGCAGGCTCGCCTGACCTCGTCCACGGAAGTTGAGGTCACCCTTGCGGATGGTGGCACGCAGACGCTCAAGGCGGGTTCGATTATCCTGGCTGCAGGCGCGCGCGCGCGCGCAATTCCCGGTATCGAGGTGGACGGTGAGCGCGTCTTGACCTACCGACATGCCTTGGCCCGTGAGGAGCTGCCGGCATCCGTGATTGTGATTGGCGCGGGGCCGATTGGGTTGGAGTTCGCTACGGTTTGGAAGTCCTATGGCGCCGATGTTCGCGTCGTGGAGATGATGGACCAGGCGCTGCCGTCTGAGGACGCAGACGCTGCCGCGGAGTTGAGCCGGCATCTGCGCAGACTGAAGATCCGGGTTATGACCTCGACGCGTGTTCTGGGCGTGACCAAGACTGAGACCGGCGTGCGCGTCAGTGTCTCAGGACCGAAGGGCGAGGAACAGCTTGAGGCTGATGTTGCCTTGGTGGCAATCGGTGTCCGCCCCAACAGCGAGGATCTTGGCTTGGAGGCTGTGGGCGTCGAGACTAACCGGGGATGGGTAACGGTCGACGACCGGATGCGCACCAACGTTCCGAACGTCTATGCGATTGGCGACCTCAACGGCAAGATGCCGCTGGCGCACGTCGCTTCGGCTCAGGGCATTCTGGCTGCTGAGATGATCGCCGGTCTGGATCCCGAGCCATTTGATGTCAACCTGATCCCGCGCGGCACTTATACTTCGCCGCAAGTGGCATCCTTTGGTCTGCGTGAGGCAGAGGCCGAGGCGCAGGGCCTTGAGGTCGCGGTCGGGACCTTCCCGTTCCTGGCCAATGGCAAGGCGCTGGCACTGGGTGAGAACGTGGGTTTCGTCAAGATCGTCTGCGATGCGACGACCCGCGAGATTCTGGGAGCGGTCATCGTTGGCCCTGAGGCCACCGAGATTCTGCCGGAGTTGGTGTTGGCTGCCAAGGCGGAGCTCACGCCGGATGAGATCGCGCACACGGTGCACGCTCACCCGACACTCAACGAGGCTGTGATGGAAGCCGCTCACGGCGTCTTTGGATCACCGCTGCACAGCCTCTAGAACCCATCAACCAGCAGGCGTAAGCAAGTGTAGAGAAGGTCTCCGAGTTTGAGTGTTTGCTGATCTGCACATTCAAATCCGGAGACCTCTTGGTTAGATATGGCGAGACGACAGACAGCTACGTTACGAACACTCCGCCCGGTGCCGCCCGTTTGGGAGATCCGTCTTGACCTCGAAATCGCTCCCGGGGCCGGTTCGTATGTACTTGCCGATCTCGGGGGGCCCGTGAGGGAGCCTCTGTTTCCCTCCGTCGTGGACGATACGGGATTCTGCACCATCGTCCCGCGGGGCCACGCCGTGACCCGTTACTTGCCCGGTACGCCGATCGACGTCATTGGCCCTCTGGGGCAGGGATTCCGACTTTCTGCCGCGGGCTATGCGCTGGATCGGCTGTTGCTGATTGCCGAGGCGGACGAACTGCCGTGGCTGCAGCCTCTCTATCAGGCAGCGCCGTCGGTAGCGTTGGTTGTCGAAGCCACGACGCGTGGACGGCTGCCCCCGCCGGCACGCTTCCCGCCGACGCTTGAGCTAACATTGGTGACACGAGATGGTTCAACGGGGTACCTGGGACCGCTTGAGAGTGACGGCCCAACCCCTGTGGGCATTGAGCGGGCGCTTCCGCGTGTGCGGGAGCTTGTGGCGTGGGCCGAGTGCATCTGCATTGCCGGTGATATTGCCCGATATCCGGCGCTGGCCAGTCTGGTCCAGGAGGTGCGCTTTCAGCCCCAGCCCGGCTTTGCACAGGCGTTGGTGCGCGTGCCGATGCCGTGCGGCGTTGGGGTCTGCGATATCTGTCGTGTGACCACCCGGCACGGCGAGCGCCGGGCGTGTGTGGATGGCCCGGTTTTCGATCTCATGGATTTCCTCGCATGATTGAACTGGCACCCAACCATAAGTATGGACTTCCCATTGCCGTGCCGGTTATGCCGGCAAGCGGGACCTTTGGGTATGGGGAGGCCTATCACGATCTGGTCGACCTATCCCTGTTGGGAGCCATCGTGACAAACCCGGTCAGCCTACGACCACGAAGGGCAGCGCACGGGCAGCGCATCGGAGTGCACGCCGATCACTTTGTCGTGCACACCGGTTGGCCAAGTCCCGGCTTGCGCCGCGTGGTACGGGAGGCCGGCCCCATCTGGGAGCGGCTGCCTGTCCCCGTGATCGTACATCTTCTCGCCACACGACCCGTTGAGGTGGGGCGGGCTGCAGCGTATCTTTCCGGTGTGCGCGGTGTGCGCGGTTTGGAGCTGGGGTTCACCGAGAATGTCACTCTTGACGAAGCAAGTGATTTTCTCGCTGCGGCTGCTGAAGAGGGCGATCTGCCGGTCATTGTCAAGATCCCCTTTTCGAGAGTGGACGATCTGGCACCACACTTGGCACAGGCGGGTGCTGATGCAATCACGCTGATGTCGCCGCCGCGAGCGGTGTTGCCTGTGGCCGGCGGCGATGCCGGCGACCAGGTGGCGCGTTTCATGCGGGGGCGGCTCTACGGGGTGGCCCTTTTCCCGTTGCTGCTCAACGCGCTCTCACGGTGGGCTGGGAAGCTCGGTCTACCGGTGATAGCCTGCGGGGGGATTGCCTCGCCCGAGGATGCGCTGGCTTGCCTGACGCTGGGGGCTGCGGTCGTTCAGATTGACGCGTTGTTGTGGCGTGCCCCGTGGCTGCTTGACTCTGTAGCGCGGGCGCTGGTCCAGCCACAACCGGAGCTTGATACTGAGAAAGATGACTTGTCTGCGGACCAAGGCGCAATGGAGGCCAACCTATGACGAAACTGCCAATCTGGCGTGTGGTGATCTCGGTGCTTATCGCTATCTCGCTACTGCTGAATGTGGTACTGATTGTTGGTCTGCTGCGCGTACGCGAGGGGCTACAGTCGGCGCTGACTGTGGCGGGCAATGCATTGGCCCTGTCAACCAGCGAGCCGTTGGCGTTTGTGGTATCAGTGGATCAAGCGATCCCTATCCAGACGACCGTTCCCATAGAGCAATCCTTTGTGGTGCCCATTGAGCTCGATTACCCTCTTGAAACTGTTGTCAACACCTACATAGATATTCCGCTTCTTGGACGGCAGGATATCGCTGTCCCGGTGGAAATGGAGATCCCCATCAGCACAACCCTCGGAATTCCCATCCAGATGGAGATTCCCATCTCGGTGACATACCAGCTGCAGACGGAAATCCCTGTCGAAGTCCAGCTTCCCCCTACGTTGCTGGACACGCTCGCAGGCCTTATCGAGCAGCTGGACGCAGGACTCCAGTTCCCGCCTAAGTGAATGTTATCGCGGTGGAAAGTGACAATGCCCACTACGGCTGCCAACGTTAGCAGACTATAATGCCCATGCTGCACAGAGTCTGCTAGGGGCGTAGTGTACGTCTGTCCCAAGTGAAGTGCCTAATCGGGAACTGAACTTTGCCAAACGAAGCTGCCGAGCACCAGAAACGCGACATCCGCGGTTTATTCACCCGCATTGCCTGCCACTATGACCTGGTGAACCGGGTGTTGGCTATGGGGCAGGATCAGCGCTGGCGGAGAGCTGCGCTAGATTGTACGGAGCTACCTCCTGGGGGGAAGCTCTTGGACGTGGCAACGGGAACTGGAGATCTGGCGATCTTGGCGCAGCGGATGCCCGGATCTCCCTGGGTTGCTGCTTCGGATCTGACGCCGGCGATGCTCCGTCTTGCGCAGGTCAAGGCATCCTCACTGCCCTTGGCTGTCAGCGATGGTCTGGCGCTTTCTTTCCCAGACCATACGTTCGACGCGGTGACGTCGGCTTTCATGATGCGCAACGTGCCAAGTGTGTTGGCTGCGCTGTGCGAGCAGAGACGGGTCGCGAAACCTGGGGGCAAGGTTGTCTGCCTGGAGATCACGTGGCCCCGGCGCTTTCCTATGAGTTGGCTATTCAAGATCTATTTCTTCGGCCTAGCGCCGGTGGTGGGAAAGCTCGTGGCCGGAGAACGCGAGCCCTATCGGTATTTACCTCACTCGGCGAAGCACTTCCTGGAACCATCGGCCCTGGCTGAGGTGATGGTGCAGGCCGGACTACACGATGTGGTGTGGCGGACGATGATGCTGGGGACTGTAGCGATTCACGTGGGGACAAAGTAACACCGGAGGATGAGTGTGAGCCAATCCGAAGAACCGCGCCTGGATGCGCTGAAGGCGATGAAAGCGCAAGCTCAGATGGGGGGCGGTGTGTCGCGCATCGACCGCCAACATGCCAAAGGCAAGATGACAGCCCGGGAGAGGCTTGCCGATCTCCTGGATGAAGGATCCTTCCACGAACTCCAGCCCTTTACGGTGGCGCATCCTGACGATGATGACGGGATAATGGGCGATGGGGTGGTCACTGGGTATGGAATGATCGACGGCAGAAAGGTCTTCGTCTATGCCCAGGACTTCACCGTACACGGCGGATCGGTCTCGCTGACCCACGCACGCAAGATCGTGCAGGTCCAGGAGATGGCAACGAATAGCGGGTTCCCGATCATCGGACTGTTGGACTCCGGCGGTGCGCGGATTCAGGAGGGCATTCTGGCACTTCAGGGCTACGGCGAGATCTTTCGTCAGAATGTGCTGGCCTCAGGGGTTGTGCCCCAGATATCGGTCATTATGGGGCCGTGCGCCGGCGGTGCATCCTACAGTCCGGCACTCACCGACTTCATTGTGATGACGGATAAGAGCTCGATGATGTTCATCACCGGACCGGATGTTGTCAAGAGTGTGACCGGTGAACAGATCGACCACGAGGGGCTGGGAGGGGCGCAGGTGCACGCCAGTCGGAGTGGCGTGGCGCACTTTGTCGGGCGCGATGAAGCTGAGTCCTTGGCCTATGTCCGCAAACTCCTGACCTATTTGCCGGCCAACAACATTGAACCGCCGCCGGCAGTGCTGCCAGTCGACGACCCGCTGCGGGTCGAGCCCCGGTTGAATCACTTGGTGCCCGCCGCGCCTAACTTACCTTATGACATGTACGAGGTTATCTCGGCCGTAACGGACCTGGGGAGCTGGTTCGAGGTGCAGTCCGGTTGGGCGCAGAACGTGATTGTCGGTTTCGCGCGGTTGGATGGTCAGTCTGTGGGCATTGTCGCGCAGCAGCCGATGATGTTGGCCGGTGCGATCGATATCAACGCGTCAGACAAGATCTCCCGGTTCGTGCGCTTCTGCGACGCCTTCAATATCTCGCTGGTGACCTTTGCCGATTCGCCCGGCTTCCTCCCGGGGGTGGCGCAAGAGCACGGCGGCATCATCCGTCACGGTGCCAAGATCATCTACGCCTACGTGGAGGCGACTGTACCGAGGATCTCTGTCGTGACGCGCAAGGGCTATGGTGGCGCGTACATTGTGATGAGCAGTAAGAGCCTGGGTGCCGATGTGCATCTGGCGTGGCCGACTGCCGAGATCGCCGTGATGGGGCCGGAAGGCGCGGTGAATGTCCTGTATCGCAAGGAGCTGGCTGTGGCAGAAGATCCCGAGGGACGCCGGGCGGAATTGGTCGCTGAATACCGCGAGACTTACGCCAATCCCTATTACGCGGCACGACGTGGGATCCTGGACAACGTGATTGAGCCGGCACGGACGCGACCGGAACTGATCGCTGCATTGCGCACGGTCCGTGAGCAGAACCGGCCTGTGCCCCCAAAGAAGCACGGCGTGATGCCGGTCTAGGGCGCTGCCGTGAACACGACTCTGGCACAGGCGCTCCAGCTGACCGTGCTGGGTATGGGGATGACATTCGCGAGCATCGGAGTGCTGGCCCTGGGGATGCTCCTGCTGACGCGGATGACGAGAGAGAAGGACAATGCCGGTACACCGGGCGGTGGTGAGATAGGGACGATTGAGATGGCTGAACGTTCTGCTGAACGTTCTGAGGTAGATGGGCCACCTGCTGAGGCAGCGGCCTGTGTTGCGGCGGTAGCCGTGGCTGTGGCGTTGGCTAACCGCGCGCCGGCGACCCGCGGTGCGGTGAAGGCTGCTGCAGCGGCTGTTGCTGTGGCCCTTGCCGGGCACGGGGCGGCTATGCCCCAGGTCGAGGTCTCTGCGGTGGATGCCTGGGATGGCTATGTCCGCAGTGTGCACTTGTCTCGTCGTGCCCGCTATGTCGCTCGCCGAGTGCGGGGCTGAGATGGCCGTGCACCGGATACGTTTCTGAAGCAAGCTGAGGTGGCTGATTATGCCGAACTACCGCGTGACGATCGAAGGTCGGACCTACGAAGTCCAGGTTCCTGATCCCGGCGAGCGGCCTGTGCGGGCCATCGTGGATGGACAGGTATTTGAGGTCCACGTCCAGCCTGAGGCTATGGCCAGAGCTGCCTCGACAGTCGCAGAGATGAAGCCGGCGCCCATACCGAAACGTGCGCAACCTGTGCCCGCAGTTGCGGCCGTGGCGCCTCAAGTGGCAACATCGCTGATGGCTGCCGGCAATGGCGCCGTGACTGCCCCTCTGCCGGGGACGATCGTCAGTATCAGCGTGGCGGCCGGGGATACCGTTGAACATGGCCAGGAGCTGTGTGTGCTTGAGGCTATGAAGATGAACAATCCTATTCGCTCCACACAGGTGGGGCAAGTGACCAAGATTCTTGTAAGTGTTGGCCAGCGGGTGCAGCATGGCGCACCGCTGATGGTCATTGCAGAGGCATGAGATGGGTTTTCTGGATACCGCGAACGCGAACTTGACCAACTCGAAGAGTTCGCGTTCGCTAGATCGGCCTTCGCCCTTGGCCAGCCAGATCGAGAACCAGACGCGCGATCTGGATTGGACCCTGGCGCATTTTACTTTCGTTGCCAATGTGACCACGCTGGCAGCCGGGTGTGACATCGCGCATTCTCCTACCATGTCGGTGGCCAGCTGCCGGGCACTGCCTACGCTCGGGCTGGCCTTTGCGGGAGAGTCCTCCGATCTGTTGGCAACCTACGCAACCTTCTTGGCCGCCCCAGGGAGTGCCGTGTCGTTGTTCGTGAGTGAAGAACAACGACAGGTGGTGGAGTCCGCGTTTGATGTGGAGAGCGTGGAGCCCAATTGGCAGATGCTCTACCGGGGCGACCCAGGTGATCTTGACGCGGGTTCGGCGGCTGAGTTGGTGGAGAATGATCTCTCTGCCGCGCAGTCTTTGGCCAAGGCCGAGCGGTTTGAGCTGATGTGTTTCTCAGATCAGCTGGTTGGCCAGGGTCCGGCTTACGGGATCTGGGAGCGGCGTAAGCTGGTCGCGATGGGTATGACGACACTCGTCCTGCCGGGTGCAGCTCAGATCGGGAACATCGTGACGTGCAGTGACCACCGGCGCCACGGGTATGCCTCGGCAGTCATCGCAGCTGTGCTGAAAGACCACCTCGCGCAGGGACGCAGTGTCTTTGTGGTAGTGGATCAGGCTAACAGCGCTGCCATTGCGTTATTCGACCATCTGGGGTTCACGCGAGAACGTCCGATGTATGCGATGAGGTGTGTGCTGCGTTAGCACTCTGGCCCGATAGCTCTGGTCAGACTGCTGCGATCCAGTTACGGTGACCTCTGTGGTGGATTCTCAGGAGGCAGTTTGAACGGCGTCAATCTTGGTGATCTTGCAGCAGGTCTGATTGCTCTTGTCGACAATTGGCAGAGCCTGATCATGATGGGGGTCGGCGGACTCCTCATTTATCTCGCTATTGCCAAGGAATACGAACCGCTTCTGTTGCTGCCGATTGGCCTGGGCTGCATTATCGGCAACCTGCCTCTCTCCGCTATGGTGGATCCGGCAGAACAGGGGATGCTGGCGATCATCAAGAAAGCCGGCGTTGACAACGAGCTCTTCCCACTGCTGATCTTTGTCGGCGTGGGGGCAATGATGGATTTCCGACCGTTGTTGGCCCAGCCGCTCTTCGCACTGCTGGGCGCCGCGGGCCAGTTTGGCATTTTCGCCACGCTCATTCTGGCGGTTCTCCTGGGTTTTCCGCTGAACGAGGCGGCCAGCATCGGCATCATCGGCGCGATCGATGGGCCAACCAGTATCTATGTGGCGAACGAGCTGGCGCCGCACATGCTGGGTGTGATCTCTGTGGTGGCCTATTCCTACATGAGCCTGGTGCCCATCATCCAGCCTCCTATTATGCGCCTACTTACGACGCGGGAAGAGCGTCTGACCAAGATGGACTATGCGCCACGTCCCGTTTCGAGGACCGCGCTAATCTTTTTTCCCATCATCGTTACCATTGCCGTTGGTATTCTGGTGCCCAAGGCTGCGCCGTTGATCGCCTCCCTGATGATCGGCAACTTGCTGCGTGAAGCCGGTGTGGTGCCCCGGTTGGCCCACGCTGCTGAGAACGAGATCATCAATATCGCTACGCTCTTCCTCGGCTTGGTGGTCGGCAGCATGATGACTGCCCAGAGCTTTTTGCAGTGGGATACGCTCAAGATCTTGGTGCTGGGATTGTTTGCCTTCGTGCTGGATACGGTGGCAGGCATCCTCTTCGGCAAGCTCCTCTATGTGCTGTCCGGCAAAAAGATCAATCCTTTGATCGGGGCTGCAGGAATCAGCGCCTTCCCGATGGCCGGGCGGTTGGTACAGCGTGTGGCTCAGGAAGAGGATTTTTCCAACTACGTGTTGATGCACGCGATGGGGGCAAATACCGCCGGCCAGCTGGGCTCTGTCATAGCCGGAGGTGTCTTGCTCACGCTTGTGCTTCCAATGGTGGGACTCTGAACAAAGAGTAGGGGCGCAGTTTGTGCCCCTACTTGCTCCATAGGTCTTGTATGGGATCGGTTCTTCACTCTCTTGCGGTCGAACCGAACGCAATCTGTTTGGCTCCGCCCTTCTTGACCCTCATACCGGGCCGCCAGTATTGTGACGCTCAGGTGAGCGAGGAGGTTTTATGGGCAGAGGCTGGGTTGTGGTTGACATGGAT
>CAZEXX010000087.1:0-7657 GCA_964516885.1 uncultured Anaerolineales bacterium
CATGCACCAGGGTATCGTCGCCAACCGGCATCCACTCGATGAAGCGCAGATTCCATCCATCGGTCACCGTCTTGCTCGCCAGCGACACGACTTCATCGTCGTTGACCCCGCGCATCACCACGGTATTGATCTTGACCGGCGTCAACCCGGCAGAGTTAGCCGCATCGATGCCCGCCAAGGTGTCGCGCAAGTCGCCGCGTCGCGTGATGGCGTGAAAACGCTCTGGCTGCAGCGTATCAAGGCTGATGTTGACACGCATGAGCCCGGCCTCAGCTAGATCTGCGGCACAGCGGGCCAGCAACGTGCCGTTGGTCGTCATGGCCAAGTCCTCAATACCGGGTATGGCTGACAGCTCGCGCACCAGATCCACAATACCGAGCCGGACCAGCGGTTCCCCTCCCGTGAGCCGGATCTTGGAGATACCCAGCCCTGCCGCCGCACGCACCACAGCGATGATCTCATCATAACGCAGGATCTCATCGTGGCTGCATAACTGCACGCCCTCCTCCGGCATACAGTAAATACACCGGAGATTGCAGCGATCCGTCACTGAAACCCTCAGATAGTCAATCGGCCGACTGTATTGATCTGTAGTTATCATAGGCATCCTACTTGGCGACGTTCCTTGAATAATCAGATGGGTTTGTTGGCAAATAAAAAGGCGTCTCGGGAAGAGACGCCACATTTCACAACCACACACCCAACGAGATAGAGACCTCGTTGCCCGTGTGTGGTGCATCTCCTTTCCAAACCGGGAGGAATCGCCGTTTCCAACGATACCCTATCGCCCAACTGCCCTAGGCCGTAGCAGCCCTTAGGCACATTGGGTCGGAGCACAGACTAACTATTCGCTTGTCAGTCAGATTATACTCCGATCCACAGTCATCCGCAAGGAGCCAAACGGCTTGGTAGTGTAGCTACTCCTCAGAAGGTCAAGATGTTTCAGAGATCCGGTGCCCTGACAAGACCGCTGTGCTATAATGAACGCGCTATGAACAAGACAACACCAGAGATCCATATCTACGCTAACGGACGTACATTCGTGGTCGTCCCCGTCACAGAGGCGCCCGACGGCAAGGCCATTGAGGTCACCCCGGTGCATGAGATCCCACTGACACTGGGTCGCCCCACCGCGTTCCGTCTCACCCGCGCGATCCGCAATGCGCGGGAGTTCAGAGAAAACGAGGAGAACATCACCGTCGCGCGGTGGGATGGCGATGGTGGTAGGTGGTGGCAGCACCATCTGATGTGGGTCGCCATCAAGTGGGAAGCGCCTCACGTACGGATGTTGCAACCGGACCTGGGTGAGGAGACGTCCGTGACCCTTCCCGAGGACACACTCGAAAGTGAACTAGCCGAGAGGCTGATTCAGTGGCTCGGGCAGAGGCTGCACGGCGGCTAGCATCACAAGGAGCTCCGGACAGAGCTCTACCGCCGCGCTAGATGTCTTATGAGCATACGGGCCTGATCTGTGATCACAGTTCAGGCCCGTACGCTCTATTTCACGGGTCGATTCGGACTAGTGCGCGGCCTGCTGCTCCATATAAGCCTTGATTGTCGGCATTGCCGTCAACTTCTCGTAGAAGAAGTTGTTCACTATATTGATGACCTCGGCGCGCGCGGCCTCGGCCGCGGCACTCGGCCCTTCCTGATCCCCTCGCTGGCTCAGGCTGCTGCGCAGCCGGAGCAGGAGGCGCACGATCTCGGTCTCCTGTTCACCCTCAAGCGCATCCACAACCTGTAGGATCAGCTGATCTGTGTGAGCCAGAATTTGGCCCAGGGAGATGCTGGATCCCGGCAGCGCCGCATCGTCAATCGTACGGATCAGGCTGTGGATCTGGTACAGCAACGTCGTCGGCTCGTCGAAGAGCTCGCGGAGGAACGCAGCCTCCACATAGGAGCCTGACAACCGGAAAATGTTGTACATACGCTTGGCGGCCTTCCCATAGTTAACAGGGTCCTTGCCGACATACTTCTGCACCTCGTGTTCCAGCTGCGCGACGTAGTCATCAAGCGCGTCAGATGAGACGTGCTTGACGACCTTGGAGAAGAGCGGCACCGACTCCGCCTGCAGATAGACTTCCTGAAAATAGGGGTCAAGATAGCCATCCAGCGGCGTGATCGTCCCGTCCGGGGCTTCCCACGTGACATCCAGCATATTGCTGGCGTTACCCAGCGTGCCCGAGACAGGGTCGGCAATCACCCAGTCCAGCTTGCACCATCCCGGGTCCTGGGCCGCGTCCTCCCATTTGAGCGTCATCGGCTCACCGTCGTCATCGGTGCCATAGATCTCGCCGGCCTCGACATCGGTACCTGACCAAGAGATGGGTGAGCCGGTTGTATGCTGACGACCATCTCGCAGAAGGTTGCAGGGGTAAGAGCTGAGCTTCACCTCGATGAGCTGATACAACCCACCCTTGAGTGTGCTCAGCGCCTTCTCGCGCATAATCTCACCCAGGATGCGGCATGCCCCCTCTCGCGTATCCGCAATGATGTTGACACGCTCGAAGTAGTCCGCGTCGCCGGGGTAACTCTGTATCTTGGACTGCGCTGCAGATCCTGACAGTGCCAGCGCGGTCTCCACCACCCCCGGTTGATCCTCAAACTCGACCAGCTTGCCGATAGCACGGAAGTGCGCCAGCCGTTTCGGACTGAAGTCCAGCATCGTCACCCGATGCCCGAAGACGCCGACCTCCTCGTCCACCACCACGTCCGTCTCTGTCTGCATTGAGGCAATGGCAGTAAGCCACTGCAGCGCTTCCTCTTCGTCCATCTCCACGCCCAACTGCTGCGCCGACTCGATAATCCTGCTCAGACTGGCTCTTCGGTCATCCACGTTATTCATAGCATGTCTCCTAAAATCTGCGGGGTCACGAGATACAACAACCTGATACTACAGCGCCAACAGCGTTCCCAAGAACGCCTCACAGCCGGATCAACTACTCCGGCACAGCTTCCTCGAACCGCGATCGGGCCTCCTGCAGAATGTGACAAAAGACTTCGGCCTGATCCCGGGCATCCTGTAGCGCATTGTGGGTAAGTTTGCGCCCACCGAGGTAACGCGCCGACAGATACCGCATGGACGTCTGCGCCCAATTAGCACCGACCAGCCCCATATAGAACGCCTTGATATCCAGGGCGCTGTGACCGAAGGGGTTGCGGCGTAGGCAGCGGTGGAAGTAATCTGAAACAAACATCCAGTCAAAGGGCGCATTCAAGGCAACGAAGATCGGCCGATGCGTCTGCGGCACAACCTCGTGAAGCCAGAGCTCGAACCGAGCCATCGCGGTCGCCGGAGGGACGCCCGTCTCGGCAAGCGTCTCCAGGGATAATCCCGAGATTGCCAGAGTACCGGGAATCGCGTTGCCGGTCACAGGCTGGAGTTCAATGTAGAAGCCCTGATCCATATCCTCGGCAAGGCATGCGCCGATCGAGAGAAGATCGTAGTCACTGGGGTTTGGCCCAGAGGTCTCAACATCGATGGAGATATAGGCCTCGCGCTGTATCCCGGGATAAGCAACATGTGTCATACTCAACTCCTTCTAGCCAGCATTGCCTCAGACCCCATCCGAAGGACGGACCAGGAACTGATACCGGCATCATAGTGACGTGCGCGTCCGCATCAACTATGGCACGGGCGAAGCGGATCGTCAACTCCAAACGTAAATGGGAGCATTTCAGAACAGACCGCACAGCCAGCGACCGGAGCCAATTGCTGGCTGTGTAAGGCTGTGCGGGATTCGCTCAGATATCGGCGAGTGCCAGGTCTAGCCCAGCTTCACCTTCACAACGATCTTCTTTATCGGGCTCTGGTCGCCAAAGGAAAGGCCCGGCGCATGGGCATCGGACGGGTAGAAGACCATCGCCTGCCCGGCAGCCAGGGGAACAAAGACCGCGACATCAGAGGAAACTGTCCCGTGGATCACGTCCTTGGCCGGGTTGTACTCATCCGTAGGCTCAAGCGACTGGATGAAGGCCCACCCCAGTTGCTCCTTACCGGAGACGATCACCTGAATATCAGCATATGCTCGATGGGCCTCGAACCGCGGCTGGTCGACCATCGGTTTGCTGATGTAGGACTGAACCAAGGCGTAAACGTTGGCGTCGTCGATCTCGACGCGGCCATCGTCCAGATCCTGGCCCTGAACGGATGCCAACCATCCTAACGCCGTCCGCATATTCGGCGTCATCGCAACTTGCTCTTTGAGAGCGGAAATCTCGGCTGTAATCACTTCACGACTCCTTTGGTGGTTGAGCTCCTTGACGGAGCCGAATGATATTGGTGTACCGGAACACAGATCACTACCTCCAGCACAGCCCATCTGACTGTATCACAGGTGAAAGAACGTGCCATTTCCATTCGTGAAGATTTGCGCGATTTGTGGTTACTCTGTCTGGTGTACCGTGCCGGACTCAGCACCTACAGCAAGCGCCTCCCCGCCACCGGGAACCCGCGCGCCGCATCATCCAGCACCAACACCCAATCCGGCCACACCGTGGGCGGCGTAAACGCCTGCCGGCCACGGCGAGTTATCTGACCGGCGGGACGTGCCTCGCCGGTGCGCGGATCATACCAAGTCACGTTGAGCGTCTCGCCGGACAGCTTCTCCAGATCGACGGTCACCGGCTTGTACGAGGGGAGATAGACCAACGCGTAACTACCGTCAGCATCACGCGCGGCCTGCACGTGATGCGTCCCCTCGCCTACGTCGGAAACGACAAGCGACTGATCCGGAATGCGCGAGAAGAAGGGTCGGGACTCCAACAGCGCCCGGGCATGCTGGACCTGGGCCGAGCCCGGCAAGTGCAGCGCTCTGTACCACGGCGTACGTGTGAAGGTCGCCGGATCGCGCCCTTCCTGCCACATCTGCCAGATGTCGTGGCAGCCGTAGGTGTGGCCGCACGCGCCGGCAAATAGCCCCCAGTAGAGCCCCTTACGCACATCGTAATCATCGAGATAGCCGTTGTTCAGATCGAACGAGGAGGGATGGTCTTCGTAGGCCGGCTCCGCATCCATGCACGGCTTCACTGGTGCGCGCGCGTAGTCGGCAGCGACGCGGTTGTAGTTGTCCTGGTTGCGCGTGTGTCCCGACTGCAGCATGTTGAAATCGAGCCACGCTGCGTCAGGCCAGTAGTCCGCAGAGGTATGTCCGCCGCTGGGGTGGAAGCTCATCAGGTGTCCCCCGCCGTCACCTTCCTTGAGACCACGGGCCATTGCGCTCACGATCTCCCGGTGCCGCACATCCTCGACGGGGCGATCGCCTCCCGTGATCCAGATGATGGGTGCGTCAGCATACCGCTTACCAAGCCACAGCCCATAGGCGTAGGCGTTCTCCGGCGTGAAAATCTCAGGCCCCACGCCCCATTTGCGGTTCCACTTATCTCCCCACGTTGGCAGCATGCCTATGAAGAGACCAAGGTCCGCGGCCTTCTGTACGATGTAGTCCACGTGCTTGAAATAGGGCTCATTCGGCTTCAGCGGGCTCTGGCCCGCCGGATCACTGTCCCGCAGCGGCAGGTGTCCATAGGGATTCGGCTCGACCAGACCGTCGCGCTCCGCCAGGACCACCGCCTGGATGACCGTAAAACGCTTCGCAGCGCGATCCTCCAGGTAGAGATCCGCCTCCTCGCGATCGAGACGATGGAACAACTCCCAAGCGGTATCGCCCAGGTAGAAGAAGGGACGCCCGTCCTCATAGACCAGGAATCGCCGGTTGTCACTTATCCTCAGACGTGGCGCCACGATCTCTCCATCCTTTGCGCAGCCTATACCTGCTGCGCGACGCCGGTGTGGTACGAACGATAGCACGCATCGATGACGCGCATGTTGGCGTCCAGGGGTTCCCATACATAGACCGGCTCGTGCACACCGCGCACCGCCTCACTCAAGTCCTGGACCTCGCCAGTGTGGTCATTCGCCCTCCCGACGAAAATCTCCTCGGCCTTGCCACCGGTCATCAACACCATCGCCGGCTTGCCCTCGGGCGGGCCCCAACCGTACGTGCCCGTGAGGCGTCCGCGCTCGCCGATCACGCTGAAAGGGCCACCGGGCGCAGTGAAGCCCCACTGAATCGTGCCGCGCAGGCCGCCACCGAAGTCCAACATCGCAGTACCGGCCATATCCACGTCAAACTCCGCCGACCACTGCATCATCGCCGAGACCATCAGCGGCTCGCGCCCTGCCAGCATCCGCTGCGCGTTGACCGCATAGCAGCCCATATCGTAGAGCGCACCGCCGCCGATCTTGGCCCGCAAGCGCACGTTCGCCGGGTCATACGGCTTGGCCATCAGATAATTCGACACCGTGTGTATGAAGCGCAGATCGCCCAGCACGCCGGAGCGCGCGATCTCGAACGCCTTGGCGACCACCGGGTTGAAGCGGTAGGCAAAGGCCTCTATGCAGAACATCCCGGTCTCATCACGCACCGCCTGGATCTCGCGGGCCTCCGCCGCGTCCATCGCCAGCGGCTTCTCGCAGAGCACGTGCTTGCCGGCGCGCATCGCCTTAATGCTCCACTCGGCGTGAAAGCCGTTCGGCAGCGGGATGTAAACGGCCTCGATCTCGGGATCCGCCAGAAGCGCCTCATACGAACCGTAGGCCTTTGGCACATCGAACTGCGCCGCGACCGCCTCCGCCTTGCTCAGGGTCCGGCTGGCCACAGCCCCCAACGTTGTCAGTCGCGCGTTCGCCATTCCGGGGATCACCCGATTGATCGCGATACTCGCGCATCCTAATACACCCCAGTTTACAGGTTTGTTCATCGGTTTGCCTCCCTCACAACTACAGGATCTGTCCTGATTCCTTTGCGACTTCGCGCCTTTGCGCGAGTTCTTTCAGTGGAGCCCGCCTTAGATCAACGACCTACCAGCGCTCATAACGGACCAAGTCATCCAGATCCTTGCGCTTCCTGGCTCGCGGATCATCGGCGGCGTAGCCCAACGTCATCATGATGATGGGCGCCTGATCCTCAGGCACGCCCAGAATCTCGCGCGCGGCATCGCGGTCGAAGGCCCCGATCCAACACGTCCCCAACCCCTGCTCGGTTGCCGCAAGGATCATGTGGTCCACCACGATGCCCACGTTGAGCCCGTAATTCGGGGAGGCACATGCGCAGATCACGATAGGCGCGCCGGCAAACCAGTCCTGCCCATAGAGACGCTTCATCTCCGCCTCACGCCCCTCTGTATGCACCACAATCAACTGGAAGGCCTGACGATTCGACCCGGTCGGGGCCATCCGTGCGGCCTCGAGGATGTAAGCTAGCTTCTCGTCCTCTACCGCACGATCCTGATATGCCCGTACACTATAGCGCTTCTGAACCAGTTCTAGAAATGTCATGTTTCGCTCCTTATAGGACCTCAAACTAGCTGATCTTCCCACACCACACAGAACTCTGATCGGCACTACACATCGGCGTTGCGTCTCCCCTTCAGTTCGGGGCATATGCATCTCGGGTGACAATGCCTCACCGACCTCAGTAGGCACGTTCCGCCGAGCCCTGGAGTTCGCAACGTCTTCTTCGGGCTCCAACCTTCCCAACTGCCGACATAGCCGGCCGACATATCTACGCCCTGACCCCAAGGTTGCCACTTTGGTGGTTGGATCATATCATGCATCATAGTGGATGCCTACTGATACACCATTGCCTGGATTGAG
>CAZEXX010000087.1:7757-13378 GCA_964516885.1 uncultured Anaerolineales bacterium
GATCATATCATGCATCATAGTGGATGCCTACTGATACACCATTGCCTGGATTGAGGTAAATGAAAGCACTACGCAAACTGTTTGGTTTCTTACGTCCCTACCGGCATTGGGCCATTCTGGCACCGGCGTTGATGCTCATCGAGGTCGCGATGGATCTGATGCAGCCGCGGATGATCCAACGCATCGTGGACGAGGGCATTGCCCGGGGCGATATGACCGTGGTCCTCACGACGGGGCGCGCAATGCTTGGCTTCGCCCTTGCCGGTGCACTCTGCGGTATCGCCTCCTCTACATTCTCGGTCCTGGCCTCGCAGGGATTCGGAGCGGACCTTCGAGACACCCTCTTCGCCAAGGTGCATTCCCTCTCCTTTGGCAATATCGATCGCTTGCAGACAGGACAGCTCATCACACGGCTGACCAACGACGTTTCGCAAGTCGAGCAACTCGTCGGGATGATGCTGCGGATCATGCTGCGGGCTCCACTGCTGGTGATCGGCAGCCTCACTATGGCGGCCCTGAGCAGCCCCCAGTTGACCCCCATATTCATCGTCCAGATCCCCTTCATCATCATCATTCTCGGTTGGGTGATCAACAGAGCTTACCCGATGTTTGCGGATGTTCAGGGACGCCTCGACCAACTCAACACAGTCATGCAGGAGAACCTGGCGGGCGTGCGCGTCGTCAAGGCATTTGTACGCGCGCAGCACGAGATCGAGCGTTTTGGCAAAACCAACGCGGGCCTGATGGAGATCACGGTCCGCGCTGCCCGCACGGTTGCTGTCGCCGGGCCCGCGATGAGCATTGCGCTGAATCTGGGCGTTGTGGCAGCGATCTGGTTCGGTGGCCTCGAGCTTTCAGCGGGCAACCTGACAGCGGGGCAGATCATCGCCTTTATCAACTACCTGACACGCACAGCATGGTCACTGATGTTCGTGAGTATGCTGTCGATTCGGGTCGCCCGCGCCCAAGCTTCTGCCGAACGCATCAGCGAGATTCTGGAGAGTGTCCCCCAGGTACAGGACAAGCCGGACGCTCAGGACAGTCTGACACCGCGGGGTCAGGTAGCCTTTGACCACGTGACCTTCAGCTACTCCGGCGACGAGCATGACCCGGTGCTCAAGGATCTCAGCTTCACCGTCAGCCCCGGCCAGGTCGTCGCGATCCTCGGAGCCACGGGATCCGGCAAGTCGAGCCTCGTCCACCTGATCCCGCGCTTCTACGATGCCACGTCTGGAAACGTAACCGTCGACGGCATCGACGTGCGCGAACTGGACAAGAAGGCGCTGCGCAGCCACATCGGCGTGGCCCTGCAGGAGTCAGTGCTTTTCACGGGGAGCATCCGCGACAACATCCGCTACGGACGCCCCGACGCGGACGACACCGACGTCGTTGCCGCAGCCAAGGCAGCACAGGCCCACGACTTCATCACGGCATTCCCGGATGGTTACGATACGGTGCTCGGACAGCGAGGCGTCAATGTATCCGGTGGCCAGAAGCAGCGCATCGCTATTGCTCGGGCACTTCTGGTCGAGCCGGCGGTGCTGATTCTTGACGACAGCACCAGTTCCGTCGACGTCGATACGGAAGCCAGAATCCAAGAGAACCTGGATGCACTGATGGGGGAGCAGGGCAGCAACGGCACACCGCTGAAGGCGTGCTTCATCATCGCCCAACGCATCAGCACCGTACTGAATGCCGACAAGATACTGGTGCTCGATGAAGGACGAATCGCCGCTGAAGGGACGCACGACGAGCTGATGGGCTCAAGCGCCATCTACCGCGAGATTTACGAATCTCAATTGGGGAACGGAGTGCAAGCGGATGTCTGAAAGACAACGGGACAGAGACAAGGCCTCGCGAGCGCGCGTCCGAAGGGGCAGCGGGGGGCCGATGGGGCATATGATGCGGCCCAAGCAACGCGCCAAGGACACGCGCGGCACCGTGATGCGCATCTGGGGCTATCTGGAGCGCCGGCGCCGCCCCCTGATCATCACTGCCGCATTGGTCGTCATCTCCTCAGTGCTGGGTGTTCTGAGCCCCTACTTGATGGGACAGGCTATTGATGCACTGCTGATCGATAACGATGTGCGTAAACTGGGATGGCTGGCACTCGCTATGCTGGGCGTCTATTTGTCCACCGCAGTGATCTCGTGGCTGCAGACCTATGTGATGACGGCCGCGTCCCAACAGGCTGTCACCGATATTCGCAATGATCTGTTTGCCAAGCTCCAGACCCTGTCACTCCGGTTCTTCGACCGGCGCACGCACGGTGAGCTGATGAGCCGCTTGACCAACGACGTCGAGAGCATCAGCACTGTCCTGAACTCGGGTGTCATCCAGCTTATCTCCAACAGTCTGAGCCTCATCGGCGTCGCAGCGATGATGCTGATCTTGAACGTGCGCCTCGCCATCGTCACCCTTATCACGGTGCCGCTGATGGTGTCACTCAGCCGCTGGATCGCCAAACGCACCCGCAGCGGCTTCCGCAAGCGGCAGGCCTATCTTGGCGAACTCAACAGCATCATCGAGGAGAGTATTTCAGGGCAGCGCGTTGTCAAAGCCTACAACCGTGAAGATACCATCGTGAGCGAGTTCAAAGCGGTCAACCGCAAGCTGCGCCAGGCGTCAACGCGCGCTCAGATCTTCGCCGGCACCCTGCCGCCGTTGACCAATCTGGTGAACAACACCGGCCTGACCATCGTCGCGGGCGCCGGCGGTTGGATGGCGATACGCGGGCTCGCCAGCGTCGGGGATATCGCCAGCTTCGTGCAGTACGCGCGGCGTTTCGGCTGGCCATTGAACTCCATTGCCAGCCTCTATAACTCCATCCAGGCCGCCATTGCCGGCGCGGAACGGGTCTTTGAGATCATCGACGAGGTACCCGAACTCATTGACCTGCTCGAGGCCGAGGTACTGGACAACATCGAGGGAGATGTCGTCTTCGACGACGTCTGCTTCAGCTATGAGGTGGGCGTGCCGGTCCTCAAGCACGTCGATCTCCACGCCAAACCGGGTCAGACCATCGCCCTGGTAGGTCCCACCGGGGCCGGTAAGACGACAATCGTGAACCTGCTCACCCGCTTCTACGACATCGACAGCGGTCGGATCCTCATCGACGGCTCCGATATCCGCGAGATCAGATTGGATGACCTGCGTCGCAAACTTGGGATCGTCCTTCAGGACACCTACCTGTTTGCGGACACCGTGATGGAGAATATCCGGTACGGACGCCTGGCAGCGAGTGACGAGGATGTGGTCGCAGCGGCGAAACTGGCCAACGCGGACCAGTTCATCCACCGGCTGCCGCAAGGCTATGCCACACCGCTGTCGGAACGCGGCAGCAACCTGAGCCAGGGGCAGCGCCAGCTCCTGGCCATCGCGCGGGCCATCCTGGCCAACCCGAGCATTCTCGTGCTGGATGAGGCGACCAGCAGTATCGACACGCGCACAGAGAAGATCATCCAGGAGGCGATGCTCCGATTGATGAAGGGCCGCACCAGCTTCGTGATCGCCCACCGCCTGAGCACGATCCGCGAGGCGGATGAGATTCTGGTGATCAACCACGGCCGGATCATCCAGCGCGGCACCCACCGCGAGCTGCTGGCGCAGCACGGCTTCTACCGCGATATGTACCTGGCCCAGTTCAAAGGGCACATGCATCTGGTGCCGGAGTTGGCAGAAATCGGCGACTGATCCACGGAGGACACGATGACACAATTGGTCAGACTCAACGTCAATGGAGAGGCACATCAGCTAGCTGTCGAATCGGACACCCCCTCCTCTACGTCCTGCGCAACGACCTCGGCCTGAGCAGCGCGAAGTTCGGCTGCGGCTTGGGCCAGTGTGGGGCGTGCAAAGTGCTGATCGACGGCAAAGCTGTGCCCGCGTGCCAGACCCCTGTCGGAAGCATACAGGATCGTGAGATCACAACGCTTGAGGGCCTCGGGGCGCCGGGCCACCTTGATCCCCTCCAAGAGGCTTTCATTGCCGAGAACGCACTGCAGTGTGGCTTCTGCGTCTCCGGGATGATCATCTCAGCCAAGGCCCTGCTAAATCGCAATCCAGATCCAGCTGAGGCAGAGATCAGGTCCGCTATGGCCGGCAACCTCTGCCGGTGTGGCACCTACGACCGCGTTCTTCGGGCGATTCAGCGCGCGGCAGGGCAATCCGTTTCCCCCGCACCCTATGAAGAAAAAGTCTTGACGGACCTGAACGATCCAGCATCAGCTCCCGCTATCAATCTTCCGCGGCCCTTATTGCGGGAGCCCGATCTGGATGCCTGGGTGCGTGTCAACACTGACGGCACCATCACCCTCTTCACCGGCAAGGTGGAGCTCGGCCAGGACATCCGCACTTCCGTCGCGATGATTGGCGCGGATGAATTGGACGTCTCCCTGGATCGCATCCGGGTTATTACGGCAGACACCGCACAATCCCCCAATGAGGGCTACACCGTCAGCAGCATGTCACTGGAGACGACGGGCAACGCCATCCGCTACGCTACCGCCGAGGTGCGACAGCTCGCGCTCAACGTGGCCTATGAGGAGCTCGAGGCGCCCCTTGACCGACTCACCATCACCGATGGCACCATTGCAGATCCCATCACCGGCCGCTCAACCACCTATTGGGACCTATTCGGCGGGAGAGCGTTCGGTATTCAGGTCAGCGGAAGAATAAGACCTAAGACGCCCGACGCGTACCATATCGTGGGCCTGCCCACGGATCGCCTTGACCTGCAGGCCAAGGTGAGCGGCACCTTCCGTTTTGTTCAGGATATCAACTTGCCGGGCATGGTGCACGGTCGGGTGGTGCGCCCACCCACTTACGGCGCCAAGCTCGTCTCGGCAGATCTAGGAACCGTCCGCCGGATGCCGGGCGTCCTTCAGGTCGTGCGTGACGGCGGATTCCTGGCCGTCATCGCGGAACGTGAAGAGCAAACGGTACGCGCAATGAAGGCACTACGCGAGTCTGCGGAGTGGGAACCCGGTGTGCTCCTGCCGCCGGATGAGACGTTGTTCGATCACATCCTGAGCCAGCCCAGCAAGGCGTACCTCGTCGTCGATGGTACCGCGGTCACAGGTCCCGTTCCGCCGGTCGAAACCCCTGAGGAAGCCGCGCAAACATTGAGTGCCACCTACTGCCGCCCTTACCATATGCACGCATCGCTGGGCCCATCGGCAGCGGTGGCACAGGTCGTCCAGGGAAAACTGACCGTCTGGACACATAGTCAGGGGGTCTTCCCTCTGCGCAGCGGCCTGGCCGAGGTTCTGGGCCTGCCGGAGGAGAGAATCCACACGATCCACGTGCCGGGACCGGGCTGCTATGGCCACAACGGCGCGGACGACGCCGCGCTGGACGCCGCACTGTTGGCCCTGGCCCTGCCCGAGCGGCCCGTCTCGCTCAAATGGATGCGAGAGGATGAGCACAGTTGGGAGCCCTACGGCGCGGCGACGGTGCTCAAGCTGCAGGCCAGCCTCGACGGCAAGAACAACATCATCAACTGGAACCACGATGTCTGGGGATACGCCCACTCAGCACGGTCCAGTGGGGTGGCAGGCACGTCGAGCTTACTGGCGGCGTGGCACCTGGAGAAAGCGTTCAAGCCTCCACAGCCACGCCCA
>CAZEXX010000088.1:0-13375 GCA_964516885.1 uncultured Anaerolineales bacterium
GTGTGGACCGGCGTGCCGAGGGGGAGCTCGTCGGGACTTCTGAGCTCATCAGCGGGCTTGACGCAGCCATCTATGGCGCTATGGTTTGGCGGTTCATGACACCGGAAGCTGAGGGGGGAGATCTGTGAAGAGTTCTGGGCCTTGAGCAAGACGTGATGTGTGTGGAATCCCGCGATTTCGAGCCAGACCTGAGAGCCGGCTGCGCGATGCGATAGTCTTCGTATTGGGGGGAGCTATGAATGAAGCAGATGACGGTGTAGGATCAGAACAACCGCGGTCCCTCGCGCCGTTTGTCATCATCTGGACGGGACAGGCTCTATCACTGGTCGGTAGTTCATTGGTGCAGTTCTCGCTGGTTTGGTGGCTGACCGAGGCGAGCGGGTCTGCCACGGTACTGGCGATGGCGACTATGATGGAGGTGCTTCCCAGGATCTTCATCGGCCCCTTTGCCGGCGCCCTTGTTGATCGCTGGAACCGGCGTGTCGTTATGCTGATTTCTGATGCGCTGATCGCCCTGGCGCTCCTGGTTTTGGCCATCCTCTACACTATGGACGCCGTGCAGATCTGGCACATCTACATTGTGATGTTCCTGCGGGCAACCGGCGGAGCGTTCCACTGGCCTGCAATGCAGGCCTCGACGACGCTGATGGTGCCTGCGAAGCATCTGACGCGAGTTGCCGGGATGAATCAGACCCTGCAGGGCATCGTCAACGTCGTCGCCCCGCCGCTGGGCGCACTACTGTATGAACTGCTGCCGATGCAGGGCATCATCGCGATTGATGTTGGGACAGCTTGTCTGGCCATTGGGCCGTTGTTGGCTGTCTCGATCCCTCAGCCGCGTCGCGAGGTGATCGGGGGAGAGGCGGAGAGTCAGCACTCTGTTCTAGCTGACCTGCGAGAGGGCCTGAGCTTCGTTTGGAGCTGGCCGGGCCTGGTCATTCTGCTAATCGTCGCCGCAGTCTCCAACTTGCTTGGGAATCCCGCGTTTTCGCTTGTGCCTCTTTTGGTCAGCGAACACTTCGGTGGGGACGCACTGGAGTTGGGCTGGTTTCAGGCCGCGTTTGGCTTCGGTGTCATTGCCGGTGCACTTACGCTTAGCATCTGGGGTGGGTTCCGGCGGCGTATTATCACGGTAGCGGTGGCTTCCGTGCTGGGCGGGGTGGGTTTCATTATGATCGGTCTCGCACCGGCTCAGGCCATTCTGATGGCTGTGGGCATTGCCTTCTTCGTTGGGTTCTTCAATCCCATCGTGAATGGTTCCCTGATGGCGATGCTCCAAGTCGCTATTCCGCCTGAGATGCAGGGACGTGTCTTCACGCTGATCCTGAGCATAACGGGCTTGACTACGCCGTTGGGCCTTCTGATGGCCGGACCAACGGCAGATGCTCTGGGTGTCCCGGCATGGTTTGTGATCTCGGGCATCGTGATCGTCATCATGAGTGCGGGACAGCTGCTATTCCCGGCAATCCGACAGATTGAGCAACCCCGGTCTGAGGTCTCGGGGATTGCCGGAGTTTGAAGTGCGCCGGTGGCAGCTTCTGTGTAGCTTCTCGATCTGTGCCGGCCAAGCTCGACCCATCGGCACGCTCGTCGGCCCTAGGGTTGTAGGTTCAAGCGACGTACAGTGCTACGCCTTGGCGGTTCATGTCGTGGAGTGCGTCGATGGTTCACTCTCGCTTCGTTCGCCTTCCTCGGTCTGCGAGGCGTGGATTCACCAGATGGGATATTGACATGCTATTGTATGCAGTGTATAACACTCCGTAAGTTGAGTAAACTATCCCGCTACCGTCAGTGTGCCGTCTGTCCGTGCCACAAGGCGGCGTGCCGGATCAAGCACCCGGCGATCAGCTTTCGCAGTCGGCGGTAAGCCAGAAGTGCTGCAACCGGCATCATGGAGTGCTGAGAGCCGCGTTTGGCATACAACTTAGGCGATGTGGTTGGGATACCACATGATGGTGAGGTGAATATGGCATTCAAATATCTGGTTGCTCCAAGATTCGTGCCTCCTCTCGATTCAGGCTATCGCCCCGCGGCGTTGGCCAATCACAAGTTCCTTGAAGCCGTGAGAGACTCGGGTGAAGGTGTGCCATTGGTGTTAGCCCTGGAACGCAGAGATGGCACACGGTCACGCTTCGAGACGGTCGTCTTTGCCGACGGACACCCGGACGCTGAACAGAACCTGTATTATGTCGAGCGCATCCTGAAGTTCCTGCTCTGGCAGCGAGGTGGATGGAAGGTATTCGTCGGCGGTCCCCAGGCCATTCGTGAGTACATCCACCAGGTCTATGCGATTGGTGGGGCCCGAGACTTCGACTGTCGTCTCATGAGCAAAGTCTACGGCAATCCGTTCACGGTTGTTCCCTGCGATGCTGAGCAGGTTCCTGTCGCTTCTGAGACTCAGAAGTCATTGGGACGCCATCTGGACGGCCACCGGATAGGCTTCGACTTGGGTGCCTCCGATCTCAAGGTGTCCGCTGTAGTTGATGGTGAAGCCATCTTCAGTACAGAGATTGTGTGGCAGCCCAGGCAGCAGACTGATCCTTCATACCACCGAGAACACATACAGGCAGCCGTTGATCTGGCCAAATCAAAGCTGCCGAGCTTGGATGCTATTGGGGGAAGTTCAGCCGGTGTATACGTCAACAACCGTCCGATGGTCGCATCTCTGTTTAGGGGCATTCCCGAGAGCGAGTTTGGCAGGGTGCGCGATATGTTTCTGGAGATTGGGGATGCGATGGGCGTGCCCCTAGAGATCATCAACGATGGGGAAGTCACCGCGCTTGCCGGCTCAATGTCACTTGACGCCAATAGTGTTCTTGGGATTGCCATGGGGTCAAGTGAAGCCGCAGGCTATGTGACCGATGAGGGTAACCTGACGGATTGGCTGAACGAGCTGGCTTTTGCGCCTTTGGATTACAGCCCTGAAGCACCAGTGGATGAATGGTCCGAAGAAAAGGGCGTGGGGGCTAACTACTTCTCACAGCAGTGTGTGTTCCGGCTGGCCCCGAGTGCCGGCATAGAGCTGCCGCTTGACGTCTCAGATGCGGAAAAGCTGAAATCCGTCCAGGCAGAACTGGAGGCAGGACACAGGGGTGCGGAGCAGATCTGGCAAAGTATAGGCATCTACCTGGGCTACACGATAGCCCACTATGCCGATTTCTATGATATCGAGCACGTCCTTATCCTGGGGCGCTGCACCTCCGGCAAAGGGGGTCCACTGATATTGGAGGGAGCCCGAGCTGTGCTCAGCGCGGAGTTCCCTGACCTGGCAGGTCAGATCCACATCCAGCTGCCGGATGAGAAGAGCCGGCGCGTTGGGCAGTCCATAGCTGCGGCAAGCTTGCCGGATCTGAAAGTGTAGATGCTGCCGCAGTGCCGGGCTCCAAGACCGGGCTTCAACTGGAGTCTGCCGGAAGAAGCGGCACAAGTTTCCCCGCGGGTGCCCACGGGGTGGCTTGGTGGTTCTTGAGGTAGGAGACTTGAGCTTTGATGCGCAGGCCATCTTGAATCGGCTGCGTCACGCTCCCGCGAAGCAGTTCACCCTTCACTCGTACACTGGTAGCACATAGCTGGCTGATACGAGGCGCTGGCTCGCATCAACTCAGTTCGAGAAGGTAATCCCCAGCCCAGTCTCAGTCAAGGTCTCCGCCCATAGGTCCTCGGAGAGGGTCAGAAGATCACCTACTCCGATTGTCTGGAACACCCGCCAGGGGACCGATTGCGCCACGGGCACGACTTCTACACCGGTGTGTGCAGTGCCGAAGGACGTTTGCCGGGCGCTTGGGCGGATCAGCGGACCTGTTGTAGCCACGAGTGGGGCTGTGGCGTGGTGGCTATAACACAGGAAGCCGCGTGAGGTGATTTGTGAGGAGTCGTCGGATGCATCTAGGGACGCACAGTCTGACACTGAAGCCGAAACAGAAGGGTGCGTATCTGAGTCGATCCCCCGTGGTTACGGTCACGCTCTTGGTGGCCGTCTTCTACATTGCCTTCACGTTGGTTGCGCTTGCACTCCATAGGTGGGACCCTTTGTGGTTTGTGTGGATTGGCGAAAGGTATGCGGAGCTGGATCCAGCCGGGCGGACCGGTTATGATGGGCAGTTTTTCTACTATATCGCCAGGTACGGCGTAGATGGTGTGGCGCACCTAGACAACCCTGTCTATCGCCTGCAGAGGATCCTTTATCCTGCGGTCGTGTATCTGGCATCTTGCGGCGTCACGTCCCTTGTGCCTTGGGCGTTGATCATCACCAACTTGGCGGCCCTGGTGGTCAGCACTTACCTTCTGGCCAAGTGGCTAGATGACCAATCCCTTTCACCTTGGTACGCTTTGATGGTCTCTATGTATGTGGGCGTGTTTCTGGCTTACACTCGTGACTTGACTGAACCCCTTGCGCTTTGCCTTGCTGCATCGGGAGCTCGCTTATGGCTCAACGGCAAGCCTGCAAGGAGTGTGATTCTGCTCGCCCTGGCTGCGCTTGCTAAGGAGACCTCGCTGATATTCGCTCTTGGAATACTCAGTGCCGCCCTGACCTGTAGAGACTTCCGGGCGGCGTTGTGGACAACGGTGGCTGTCATGCCTTTGCTTGCATGGGAGATCTATCTTTTCGTAAAGTTAGGAGCGCTCCCTTTCGCGTCGGGACCATCTTTGGAGCGGGTACCGCTGATGGGAATTATCCCTCATTTGACCTTGGATGCAGGTCGACTGTCTGCTTTTCTGTTCGCGGGTCTACCTGCCTTCGTCTTGCTGTGGGTGGCCTCCGGTTTTCTGTGGCGACAACGCGGCCATTCGCCTGTTGCATGGTGGGTGTTCCTAAATAGCCTTTTCGTGGTCCTGATGCCCTTGGATGTCTACAACCATATCATGCACGCCGGGCGCAATGCGAGTGGTCTGATGGTGTCTTTGGTTTATCTGCTCCCGGAAATCGACAAGCGTTATCGTGTTTTCTTGACTGGTTATCTTGTTGTGCCGACCGCAGTGTGGCTGGTCCCTGTCGTCAGATGGGCTCCCTGGCTCTCTGCCTGGTAGTCGTTAGGTCTTTGCTCCTCAATCGCATCTGTCACTCAAAATCTGTTCCAGCTGATAGTTGTGTGTCCCCTGCCCGGTTCTATACTCTGGGAGATTAGGTGCGGTGGTGACTCTGCAAGGTGATCGAACAAGGGGCGCGGTTGACCCACGGGGCCCGCTACCGCGTAACGTGCATGGGCTCTTGCCAGTGGGCCGCTGCAGTCCCGTCACGGGGCTGGGCGCTAGGGCGGCAAGTGCATAGGCACTAGGATCTCGATGGAGTAAGTTGCCGGGGGCGCGGCGGCTGTGTGCGCTAGAGATGATGACCTGCCCCACGACTCTGGTGTGCGGCAGATCCAGGATCAGCTGAATGAGATGGGCGCAAGTCAGCAACGGAGGCACACGTATGGTAGCAGATCACCAGCAGAAGCTGATCGTCGTCGGGGCGCACCCCGATGATCCGGAGACGGCCTGCGGGGGGACGATGGCGCTTGCGGTCCAGGCAGGGTATGAGGTGGTGTCTGCCTATCTGACCCGTGGGGAAGCTGGCATTTCCGGCGCGACCCACGAGGAAGCCGCGGCGATCCGGATGCGCGAGGCGCTGGTGGCCTGTGAGATCCTGTCGGCGCGGGCTGAGTTTCTTGACCAGGTCGACGGGGCGTGTGAGATCACGCCGACCAGATATGGCGCGGTACTGGCCTTCCTGGAACGCGAGCAGCCGGATCTCGTGCTCGCCCATTGGCCGGTCGACACACATCGGGACCACCGCATCTGCTCGCACCTGGTCTATGATGCGTGGCTCCGCATGGGGCGAGTCTTTGCTCTGTACTACTTCGAGGTGATGAGTGGACTACAGACGCAGAACTTCGCGCCTACGGACTATGTGGATATCGGCTCTGTGTTGGCCCGCAAGCACGACGCCTGCGTCGTCCACGTGAGCCAACATATCGCCGAGACATACGACGAAAGCCACGGCAAGATGGAGGTCTTCCGTGGCCTGGAGTGCGGGTGTGCTTATGCGGAGGGATTCGTGCGCCAGATGCAGAGTCGCCACCATCCGTTGTTCGCGAAAAGCATCGCTCACTTGGAGCTTTGACGCAAGTTCACTGTTGGAGGGTTGTATGATGAAACTGGCATTGATGATCGGCGCGATTGGTGAGATGGTCGAGGCAGAGGAATTGCGGTCGCTGGGTTTTGAGGCGGTTCAGGCCTTTTTTGGCAGCGGACTCCAGGGTGACGCGGAGGACCCCACGCCTGATGGGCTCGACGCGCACCTGCGTGCGGGCGACGTGGCGTTGGCGGCTATGACGCTGCATACCGACCTTGTCGGTGTGGAGGGCATAGTCCAGGCGGATGTTGACCGGACCATCCGTTGCGTGAAGAAGACTGCGGCGCTTGAGGGTCGCTTCGGCGACAACGAGAAGCCCCTGCTGATCTGGCATCCCGCGGCTTATCCTGAGGCGCCCGGTATTGATGATCGTGTGGTGTTCGAGGGACTGTGTGACGCGCTGAGTTCAGTCTGCGAAGCCGCGGAAGGGGTCGGTGTGAACGTGGCTGTGGAGATCACCCGTGCCGGCAGCATAGGCAGTGCAGAGCGCTATCTGCGTGTCAAGGATCGCGTTGGATCGGAAGCCCTGCGGGTCTGTATGGATGCGGCGAATTTCACGCCCGATCGCACACCGTTGGAGCGCGCGGTGAGGATGCTTGGTCCCGACACCGTGATTGTCCACGGAAAAGATGTGCGCTTTGACGAATCCGGCAAGGTGTCTGGTTACGGACCAACAGGGTCCGGCACATTGGATTATCCGGCCTACGTCAGCTATGCGAAGGCATATACAGATGTGCCGTACTTCGTGCTTGAGTACTACCGGTCGCGTGATGACTTGCTGAGGGCGCGGGATATCGTCAGGCAGTGCCTCTAGGCCTGTAGGGTGATGCCGGCGGTGGGAGGCGCAGAGTGATGAACAGGTGTGCGTGGGCAGGCGAAGACCCACTCATGATTGACTACCACGACCTTGTATGGGGCGTGCCGGTTCACGACGATCAACAGCTCTTGGAGTTCCTGATCCTCGAGGGCGCCCAGGCCGGCCTGAGTTGGTCCACGATCCTCAAGAAACGTGAGAACTACCGACGGGCCTTCTGCGATTTTGCCCCTACTGCAGTGGCGCTCTTCGACGACCAGGACCGGGCGCGGTTGATGGCGGATGCCGGGATTGTCCGCAACCGGCTGAAGATCCGGTCCGCCATTGAGAACGCCAAGGCCTTGCTGCAGGTGCAGCGGGAGCTCGGCAGCTTCGATGCCTACACCTGGCAGTTTGTCGATGGGGCGCCGATTCAGAACCGCTGGGAGACGTTGGCTGATGTCCCGACCCAGACTCCTGAGTCGGTTCAGATGAGCAAGGCGCTGAAGAAGCGGGGATTCCGGTATGTCGGCCCAACGATCTGCTATGCTTTCATGCAGGCGGTCGGGATGGTGAACGACCATGTGGTTGGGTGTTTTCGGCATGCGGCCCTATGCCGTGAATGCCAAGGGGTGACTGTCGAGTGAGCCTGATCCTGGTCTGTCGATCAGACAATGATCTGTGTGACGTTTTGGATCGCAGTGGTGTGGGTTATCGGCGCGTGACGGGCACGGATGAGGCGGTGGCGGATGCTGAGCCGGGCGACGGTGTTCTGGTCCTGGCCGACGGGTATCCGGATGCAACCGCAGAGCTTGATGCGGCTTTCTATGCTTCAGCGGCTGCTAAGCGGCTGAGGCTGTATGTTGAATATCCCTCCTTCGTGCCGGGCCTGGCTGTCGGGGCTGGTCGCGAGATCGCGTGGGAGCGGGCTGTTGTTGCCTCGGACGCATTTGCACCCGCGGCAGATCGGATGCGAATCCTGATGATTCACGGTTGCCGCTTCCTTGATATCCCGGCAGAGTGTTCGCATCTGGTCCTGGCGCATGTAGCCGGCTTCGACACCGCGCTGTACGGTTTGCCTGAGCAGTCAGCCCCGGTGCTGTTTGAACATCCGCGGAGCGATATTCTGGTGGCGACGACAAAGCTGAGCCAATTTGTGACCGGTCGCTATGCACCTGCTGATGCGTGGCGGGGTGTCTGGCGCTGGATTCTCCAATGGGCGTGCCCTGATGTCGTGGTGCAGGAACTGACGGTGACGCCGGTGGTGCGACCGGCGTATGCGGCGGATGGAATCTTGCCGGAGGATGCAGAGCTGGATGCTGCTCAGCGCGGGGTGTCGTGGTTCCGGAATGCGAAGCTCTTCATCCACCCTGCGTGGCAAGACAAGGCCAAGCGTCGCGTGGAGACGTATCCGGATGGCACCGGTCCCGGTCCGGACGCCGGCTGGCCGAGCGGGGATGGGTCCTGCGGCATGATCGAGGGCGCCAGTTCGCGTATTCATATGGATGGCACGCAAGATTGGCGATATCACGTGCGCGCAGATTGCGTTGGTGAGGTCTCTATGGCGATGGCTTCCGCGTGGGCGCTGTCCGGGGACGCCGGTGCTCGGGACGTAGCCGCCGACCTCAATGATTTCATCACTACGCACTCCGTATACACCCAGGGCCCGCGGGCCGATCCTGCGAGCCCATCCTACGGACTGATCTCGTGGACCACCACGCCACCTGCGGACGGCGTCTATTACGGTGATGACAACGCTCGCGCGATGTTGGGCACGATGGCCGCGTCGGCGTTTCTGGATACCAGCCGCTGGGACGTGCCCCTGCTGCGGTGTCTGCTGGCCAATCTCCGCACGACCGGGCCGTTTGGGTTCCGCGGTCGGCGTCTTGATGAGGCTGCTCTTCAGGAGAAGGGATGGCGCTCCTACTGGGAGACCGAGCGCACACACTATGCGCCGCACTACGAATCGTGGCTGTGGGCCTGCTACCTGTGGGCCTATCGCCATACGCGATTCGAGCCCTTCTTGGAGAGGGCGTCCACCGGCATCCGTATGACGATGGAGGCTTATCCTCATGAGTGGCAGTGGACCAACGGTATCCAGCAGGAGCGAGCGCGGATGCTGCTGCCGCTGGCGTGGTTGGTGCGCATTGACGATACTCCCAAACACCGCCGATGGCTGCGCCGGCTCGCAGAGGAGCTGCTCAGGCGGCAGGACGCGTGTGGTGCCATCGGCGAGGAGGTGGGCTCCCCCGGCCTGGGAGCCTATGGACCACCGAAGACCAATGCAGAGTATGGCACAACGGAGGCGCCCCTGATTCAGCAGAATGGCGACCCGCTGAGTGATCTTCTCTACACGACCAACTTTGCCTTTGTAGGACTGCACGAAGCCGCTGCAGCGACTGCCGATCTGTTCTACACAGAAGCCGCTGATAAGCTGGCGGATTTCCTGTGCCGGATCCAGGTCAGTTCAGAGGTACATCCTGAGCTGGACGGTGGTTGGTTCCGCGCTTTCGATTTTCAGCGCTGGGAGTACTGGGCCAGCAACGCCGACGTCGGGTGGGGGGCCTGGAGCATCGAATCCGGCTGGACGCAGGCCTGGATCACCTCCGTGATGGCGCTCCGGCGGATGCGGACCTCGCTCTGGACGCTGACGGCGGAGAGCCGGATAGGCGAACAGCTTGAGGTGTTGGCGCCGGTGATGTTTCCAGATGCCGAGTGAGCGGGGAAGAATCGAGAATCAGCGAATATGGGAAGCTATGACGCGACTCCCAATCTTCGAGTCTCCGGACTTCTTTCTTGCTGTTCTTGGCGGCCTATCGTCTTGGCGTGAGACAGCGCCTGCTCCTCAGTAGGTCTCTCATTGGGTCGTGGATGTTGCCCGCTCTGAGATGGGACGGGTCCTATGCTTAGCCACTGTGATACTCGGCCGAGGCATTATCTGCGTAAAGAAGCGGCCAAGATGGCCGCGGTCCGGGAGACGGTCGGTCTATTGGCACTCATCTGATTGGAGAGGTTGAATCATGGATATCCGAACGTACCTGTGCCGTGAAGCTGCAGCGATCAGTGACGCTAGCTTGCGCGACCTGCCCGCAGCTTCTGATTGGCAGGCCGAGCGCGCGCGACGCCGGGAGATCTATCTGGATCGTATGGGACTGACGCCGCATCTTGAGGCCCCGCGGACGCCGCTGAATGTGCAGGTGACCGGCACACTGGAGCGCGACGGGTACCGAGTGGAGAAGCTGGTCTTTGAGAGCCTACCCAGGCTCTATGTGACAGGCAATCTCTACATTCCTGCCGGACTGGAGAAGCCTGCTCCTGCGGTCCTCTACCTGTGTGGGCACTCAAAAACGCAGAAGCTGCACTACCAGAGCCATCCACGGCGATGGGCAGAGCTGGGCTTTGTCTCCCTGGTCGTGGATACCATCCAGTACGGTGAGATTCGCGGCGATCACCACGGCGTTTTCAGCCAAGGTCGTTTCCATTGGTACAGCCGCGGTTATTCGCCGGGTGCCGTGGAGTGCTGGAACGGTATCCGGGCGCTTGATCTGCTCGCCGCACGGCCCGAGGTGGATGGTGAGCGTATGGGCGTCACCGGCATCAGCGGTGGTGGCGGGATCAGCTGGTGGCTGGGCGCCGCCGACCAGCGCGTCAAGGTGGTTGCGCCTGTCTGTGGCACCGGCACAAGGCGGAGCCATGTCGGCGAGCGCACCGTTGACGCGCACTGCGACTGTATGTTTCACATCAACCCAGATGGCTGGGATCTCGCCGATGTGGGCGCGCTGATCGCGCCGCGTCCCTTGATGATCGCCAGTGCGAACCGCGATGGCCTGTACACGATCGAGTCGGTGCGGGAGAGCTACGTAAAACTGCGACGCCTATATGCGCTGCTGGGTGCTGAGGACCAGATTCAGCTGGTTGAGACGCCGGGGCGTCACAGCTATCACGAGACGTCACGAACACGCATTTTCAGCCTCTTCTTGAAGGAGTTGGCCGGTCGCGATGTCTCGCCGGAGGATGTTGGTGACCTGGATGAATCGCAAGATGAACCGGATGAGGATGTGCTGCGTGTCTTCGTGCCCGGTACCCATGTTGCTATCCCCGCGGACGAACGGTCGACCGTGATCGATGATGACTTTGTGCCGCGGGCAGGACTCGTTCCCGTGGCGGATCGGGCGGCGCTGGCCCGGCGGAAGGCTGAGGTGTTGGCAGGGCTGCGAGAGTACGCCTTTCAGCAGTTCCCGCGCGTCGCGGCGCCGCTGGATCTCGACGTGCATCTACGCTTTGAGACGGATTCCACCGAGATTTCCCGGTTCCGGTTCACGGGTGAGCCGGGCTGGCAGCTTGCAGGAACGTACTCGCGGCGCCTGGCTTGGGACACTCCGCACGGCGTGGTGGTCACCCTCCGCAGCCCGGGCGATGTGCGGTGGGCGCATAATGTTGCGAGTGCGGAGTTCGTGGGCGGGCTCGAGGAGCGCTATGGTGTCGCACGCATTGACACGCGCGGCTGCGGGGAGTCCGGCTGGTCCTCGGGGCTCTCGTGGCACGTGCGACGTGCTGCGGCGCTGTTGGGCCGCACGGTGGCGAGTATGCGGGTCTACGACACGTTGCGCGCTATCGAGGCAGTGCGCCAACTGAACGGCGTCGATCCTGACCAGGTGATCCTGGCAGCCCGTGGAGAGATGACGGTAGTGGCGCTTTGCGCGGCGCTGCTCGATGGGCGGATCAAGGCTGTGGCTATGGAGGATCCCCCGGCCACGCTGGATCAGGCGGGCCGACCGGATGGCCGTGGGCCGGCGACGGAGCTTTGGGGCGCATTGCGCGTGACGGATCTTCCGGAGATCGCGGGTCTGCTGTGGCCTGCGGATCTGATCTTTGTGGGCTGGCGGCCTGAGAGCTACCGGTTTGCCGAGGAGACCTATAGGAAGTTAGGTGCTCCGGGGGCGGTGCGCCATGTGAAGCAGTTGGATGCCTATGGTTGATGAGCTGGACATCAGTAGGGTGCCGGACTATCTCTCAATCACAATGCGCTACTATGCTGAGTGGCTTGATGTCGATCCGGCGGTGTTGGACAAACCGGGCGTGTTTGCTGTGCCCTCACCCCGCCGTGAGGAGCGTCAGGCCGGCTACAGTCGCCCATCAGAGCTGTACTGTCTTGTCTCCAGTGAAACGACGGTCATCTCCTATCACAAGCGACGTCAGCAGCATATCGACGAAGTCGCGCGGCTCTTCGCACGGAGTATCGATTTGGAGGATACGAAGGTGGGTCTGGCGGAGCTGCTGGGTGTGGCTCCTCGCCACGCATACAAGTACAGGTTTGTGCGGCTGCCTGAAGGGCTCGATACCGCGCGGGCTCGTCAGTTGACCCGCGATGATTACGCTGATTTCCTGACGTTTCACACCGCGCAATACCCTGATGCCCACCAGGCAAGCTGGCTGCAGGCATACTTCAACGAGATTGCGGACAATGGCTACATCTACGGCCTCTACGTAGACGGGCGGCTGGTGAGCGCAACCGATGCGCCTGACCTTCCCTATATGGACGATGTCGTGGTTGAGCCGGGTATCAACACGCTACCGAGCTACCGGCGCCGGGGCTATGCCCGGACAGTGGTGGGCGCGCTGTTGAAGCGGTTGCTTGGTGAGGGAAAGGTGCCGCTATGGTCATGCGATTTCGCCAATCCCGGGTCGCAACGGCTTGCCGAGGGTCTGGGGTATGCTAAGCTGGCTGACGTGATCACGATCTCCCAGTAGCCAGGAGTGCGGCCTATGTCCGACAGCCATCCCCGATCTGTGAAACCCTTGCTCACTGTGCTTGTCGCCTTGGCGTTGCTGCGCGTCGTCGGATTCGTGGTGGCGTTTGGGGAAGAGAGCCTGCAGATGGATTCCTCGGCGTTCTATACCGCCGGCGAGGCCCTCAATGCTGGGCTATCTCCTTACCGAAGTCACATTGCGGCGACACCGCCCATCTGGGATGGTGTCGACCGCTACCAGCACAGCCGTTTCCTCTACCCGCCCTTGGTGGCCACGCTCTTCCAGCCTGTTGCCTTGATGGACTACCACGTGGCGAAATACCTCTGGATGATCGTCAGCCTGGTGGCTCTCTGCGCTTCTCTCATCTTGGCGCTGCGCCTTTCCGGCAAGGGGACGCGTGAGACGACCGCGACCGTGACAGCACTGGTGGCGCTGCTGTTCCACTCGCTGCTCACCTTCCTGGAGCGTGGTCAGATTGACAGTATCACGCTGCTGTTTGTAACCCTGGGCATCGCTCTGATGTCCCTCAAGAAGCGTTCCGGCGTGGCGGGCATCCTGATTGCCATGGCGACGCTGCTGAAGCTTCACACGCTGCTCATCGTGCCGTTTCTTGTGCTGCGTAAGCAGTGGCGAGTCCTTGTCGGGTATGCCGCCGGTGGGGTCCTGATCCTGGTACTTTCTGTGCTGTTCTGTGGTCCGCAAGCCCTTCAGCAGTA
>CAZEXX010000089.1:0-13187 GCA_964516885.1 uncultured Anaerolineales bacterium
AACACCCCTGCACAACGTCAGATTTGCTTGGGAAGTGGTTCATGGTAAGGTACCGATTGCCTTATTTCGCCCGGACCTTGGATTGGCGGCGGGTCAACGATGGCTGGCGGTGGGATGTCGGCAGCCGAAAACTAAGGAGGAACCTTTATGAAGCCCAAGCCGATTCGGACTTTCTCGATCATTCCGGCGCTCCCCGAGCAGCTGCAGCCGCTCTGGGAGCTGGCCTACAATCTGCGCTGGTCCTGGAAGTATGATATCATCGAGCTTTTTATGCGGATGGACAGCGAACTGTGGGAGAAGACGCATCACAACCCGGTTCGTATGCTCGGTACGATCGATCAGACACGCCTGGACCAGCTGGCCAACGATGTGGGGTTCATGGCGCATCTGGAGCGCGCGTCGCGCTATCTCGACGACTACCAGGAATCCGGCAAACAGGCGTGGTTTGCGCAGAAGTATGGCCAGGTCGACCACCCGCTGATCGCTTATTTCTCGTTTGAGTTTGGGTTGACCGAGTCGCTGATGATTTTCGCCGGTGGCCTGGGCATCTTGTCCGGGGATCATCTCAAGTCCTCCAGTGATCTGGATGTGCCGCTTGTGGGCGTCGGCTTGCTCTACCAACAGGGCTATTTCCGCCAGTATCTCAATCAGGCAGGATGGCAGCAGGAGGCCTACGAGTTCAACCATTTCGACAATCTACCACTGACCCTGGAGCGGGACGAAAAGGGTGAGCCGCTGACTATCCAGGTCCAGTTGCCAGGGAGCGCGGTGTGGGCGCAGATCTGGCGGGTTCAGATTGGTCGGGTGCCGCTCTATTTATTGGACACCAACGTTCCTCAGAACACACGCCCCGAGGACCGTGATATCACCGACCAATTGTACGGCGGAGATCAGGAGCTCCGCATCAAGCAGGAAATCATGTTAGGCATTGGGGGCTACCGCGCCTTGAGAGCTCTGGGGCTGAATCCCACTGTCTACCATATGAATGAGGGACATTCCGCTTTCCTTGGACTGGAGCATATTCGGCAACTGTTGGTCGAAGCCGGTCTGACCTTTGAGCAAGCACGTGAGGCATTCTCGGCAGGGGCTGTCTTCACCACGCATACCCCTGTGCCTGCCGGGCATGATCGTTTCCCCAAGCATCTTATGCAGCATTACTTCCACGATTTTGTGACGCATGATCTGGGACTGGCCTTCGATGAGTTCATGGCGCTGGGGCGTGAGAACCCCAGTGACTACAATGAGCCTTTCTGTATGACCGTGTTGGCCATTCGACTCTCGTCCTATACGAATGCGGTGAGCACGCTTCATGGCAAGGTCTCACGCCAGATGTGGCAGGGGCTGTGGCCTGGCGTCCCGCAGGCTGAGATTCCGATTACCCATGTGACGAATGGCGTGCATATCCTCTCGTGGATCTCTCGAGATATGAAGGTGTTATATGACCGCTATCTTGGACCGCGCTGGCGAGAGGAGCCCGGTGATCAAGTCGTGTGGCGCCATGCTGCTGATATTGCATCGGACGAGCTCTGGCGCACCCACGTCCGCCGACGGGAGCGTCTCGTGGCGTTCACGCGACAGCGGCTGCAATCACAACTCGAGGCGCGTGGCGCTTCGCCGAGCGACATCCGCGTAGCCGAAGAGGTCCTCGATCCCGAGGCGCTGACAATTGGCTTCGCGCGCCGCTTTGCCACGTACAAGCGCGCGACGCTCATCCTGCGCGACCCCGATCGCCTGGATCAGATTCTGAACAACTCGGAGCATCCCGTACAGATCATCTTCTCCGGGAAAGCGCACCCGGCCGACAATCCCGGCAAGGCGATGATCCAGCAGATACTCGGGCTCAGCCGGCAGGAACGGTTCCGCAATCGCATCGTCTTCCTGGAAGATTATGACATGACTGCTGCTCGCTACCTGGTGCAGGGCTGTGATGTATGGCTCAATAACCCCATGGTCCCGCGCGAAGCCAGCGGCACGAGTGGCATGAAGGCAGCTGCCAACGGTGTGTTGACCCTTAGTACACTCGACGGCTGGTGGGCTGAAGCATATACGCCGGAAGTTGGCTGGGCTATTGGTCGCGGCGAGACCTACGACGACCAAGATTACCAGGACTGGGTTGAGGCCGAAGCGCTCTACGATTTGCTGGAGCGGGATGTGGTGCCTATGTTCTACGAGCGCAGTGGACGACGGTTGCCTCGCCGTTGGGTTGACAAGATGAAGGCAAGTATCAGCGCTTTGTCTTACTTCTTCAACACCAATCGTATGGTGGCCGAGTACACAGATCGGTTCTATATGCCGCTGGTGGAGCGGTATCGGAGGCTGTCGGCGGATGACTTCGCCGGTGTGAAGCAGTTGTCGGAATGGCGGCACCGGCTGATGGGCGCCTGGGCGCAGATCCGGATGGAGTCTGTCGAGGGCACCCTGCCCTCGGAATTGCATGTGGGGGAGACATTCCATGCTCAAGCTACGGTCTTCCTCGGGGAGCTGAATCCCGATGATGTCTGCGTAGAGCTCTACTTGGGCAAGGTGAACCCCGATGGTGAGTTGGTTAGCGGTTCATCGGTGCCTATGGACCCGGAGCAGTCTCTGGATGGTGGTCGCTGGCTTTTTGGGGCCGAGGCGATGTGCGGGATGAGCGGCGTGCATGGGTATACCGTGCGTGTTCTGCCCAAGCACCCCGATCTGGTGACAATGTTCCAGCCTGGGTATATTCTCTGGGCCGGCTAGGCTGATATCACTTCGAGCAGACGTGGCTTGCCCGCAAGATCGGGCAGGACGGTAACACAAGCTTCAGGGAACGCGGTTCGGGCTAGGGCCTGGACCGCGTTTTCCTGTTGTTCACCAATTTCTACCAGCATACAGCCGCCGGGCGTCAGTCGGTGCCGGGCCTGGCTCAGCAGCCGTCGGATCAGATCCATGCCTTGCGGGCCGGCGAGCAATGCAGACCTCGGTTCCATGCGAACGGAATCAGGCAGCCCCTCCCATTCCGGGTCAGCAACATAGGGAGGATTGCTCAGTATCAGATCAAGCGGACCTGAGAATGGGGCCAGCAGGTCGGCTTGAATGCAGGTGACCCGCGAGGCCACGTTGTGATGGTGTGCGTTGGTCTGAGCTACAGCCAGTGCCGCAGCGGAGATGTCGCCGGCTGTAATGTGGAGCGCCCGCTGCATCACGGCCAGCGTCACGGCGATACAGCCTGAGCCCGTACCGATGTCGGCGATCCGGCGGGAAGGGTGCTTCTGCAGCCAGTCCATGGCCCGTTCGACGAGGAGTTCAGTCTCCGGTCGCGGTATCAACACCGCCGGAGTGACGGCAAACTCAAGCCCGAAGAACTCAATGTGGCCGGTGATGTAGGGTAAGGGAGTTCCTTCTGCACGCCGGTGCACAACCTCCGCATAGCGACGTACCTGTATGGGATCCAACTCCCATTCAGGATGGGCAAAGAGGGTGGTGCGGTCGCATTGGCGCAACTCCATGAGCAGAAGCTCGGCCTCAAGATGAGGCCGCTCAGCGATGTGAACCAGCTTCTGTGCGGCCCAGAGCAGCGCTCTGCCTACGTTCATTGCCACAGCCTTAAGGACCGGCAGCGTCCGGCGGCTCGCTTGAGCTGTCCGCACTGTGTGCGGAGCGTCAGTTCTGCGTTGGAGTCCTTGTTGCCGGATATCAAGCCCTCTTCCTCACTAACCCCCTGCGATCACGGAGACGACTTTCACCAGGTCTCCGGGCATAAGGTGCTGGTCCTCTGCCATGAGTTGCCCGTTGCGGACCACGAGCACGGTCTCGGGAAGGACTTTGATCAACTGGAGCATCTGCATAACAGTCATGGAGCGATCGAAGGTCCAAGTTTTATCACGATACGTTACCTGCATCACGCCAGCTTCTCCATACCAGTATTGACGACCAAGGGTCCACAAAGGCAATGGTTACCGCACCTGTGAGCCACGGCGCTGCAATATGTCGTGCTACGATGCTTGAGGTCTGTGTTACGAGCCTCAAGCGCGGGAGACCGTGACTCTGGCCCGACTCAGACTAGTGTTAGCGGGAAGCTACAGCTCCATAAATCCCAAAGCGGGAGCTTGACAAAGCTCCCGCTTCTCTTGAGTTTGATCCCGATAGCTTATTCTCGGCTAAATCGGGTTTCCAGCTTTTCCAGAAGCTCAGCCGCCTCGACGAGTTTGTCCAGCGGATTCTGGTCCCCCGTGAAGTATCGGTAGTCACAGGGCATCACATCCAGCTTGCTGACCAGTGTGCGGTGGTGTTTTCTCAGGGTTTCGACGGAGATACCGTAAGAGCCGGCGAGTTTATCCAGCGGGATATCGCGCAGATTCACCTTGCGCACAGTATAGTCCAGGGCTGCCGCCCAGGCCCCCGGCTTCGGTATTCTTAGAGCTTCTTCCCCAAGCGTGATGCGGAATTCCACCCACATTTGAATGGAGGCACCAATCATTCCGATCGGCATCTGAGCAGCCATCATCTTGTCGGTTAAGCACGCCTCCACCGCATCCATGCCGCTGGCAAAGAGTTGTTCGATCCTGCTTGTAACCTCCGATTCGGGTTCCAGGCGCAGATAGTTGGCCAGAGACCGCAACGCGCGATCAAACTTTCCTGCTCGCGAAAGTACCTGGGCAAACCTCAAGTGATAGGCGGCATTGTTGGGCTGCAGTGTGACAGCGTTGGTCAGTCCGTCGACGGCGTCGTCGATATCCCAACGCTCATAGGCAGCGATGGCTCCATCGTAAATGGCCTGTGCCCTACGTCGTTTGGCTGCACTTGCTTGAGCCGGATTACTCATCGCGACCTCCAGAGAAGTGGGTGAGTATGGACTGCAGTGTGCATTATAGCATCGACATCGGATGTGCCAATTAAGTCTCAAATCCCTACTGGTTGTCTACCACCAGCGCTTTGCTGTCACCTCTACGCCCCACGAGGTCAGCAGGTCCTGGACTTCGTCACCGTGGTGCTCTTCGACGATGGCCAAGTCGTGCGTATCGGGCAGTGGGTGCAGCCAGCGATGCAGCATCGGTTCCGCGTTGCGGAGTTCCTCCAGTGATCCTGCCCGCTCAAACCGGAGCAGCCGGACCTGGGATATGTGTCCCCCACCGTAGTGGCTAGACCACGCCTTCAGCTGCTTTTGCCAATGGTCGGTCAGGCTTTCCCCGGTCATCTCCTTGATCAAGGCGATAATGGCCAGGGCATCCATCCCCGTCGCAGCGGCGTTCTGTGTGCTTTCCTCAGTCAATCGCCAGCGCCCGTTGTGGGGTTCGGCGAAGCGGCGCAGCGCGCCTGTCACATAGATACTGGGCACGATGGCTCTTGTCCCTAACTCGTTGTCGTGCCACCGCAGGCTGTTGCCAAGATCCGCCTTGGCGCCCTGTGAATAGGCCGTCAGGATCTCGAGTTGGCGAAACCGGGTTTGTACACCCTGTTGATCCTGCGGATGGAGCCAGGCTGTGCAATCGTCGAGCCGGTGCAGCTTGGTTCCCAAGATGGGGTCATCCAGCAGTTGCTGAAGAAACTCCGGTGTATCGACCTGCAGGACACTGACCTGCCGCCGTACCACAATGCGCTCGTATTGCCGGTGCCATTCCGCCAAAGAGCGCTGCACATTCTGCGGCGCGGGCTGCCCGGTTGCTTCTTCGAGATAGGTCAGGATGGTTGTCGCTGTCTCCTGTCTTTGGAAAGCCCAGTAGGCCTCATCACGTGTCACGCGGTACGTGACCACGCTGTTATCGGTCTTCTCATGTTTGGCGAACAGCTCCAGGTTCATGAGGATTCCCAAAGGGACGGGACCAAGTGCCAGCATCTGGAAGTCCGGCTGTAGGATGACCTGCCATGGCTCTCCGGAAAGGGCGCCGCCGGCCGGTCGGTTGGCGTAGTAGTCGCGCACCAACGGGACGACGCGGAGTGCAATGAGTTCGCGCCCCGCCTGTTCTGTGCCGGTTGTGGCATACCCCAGATCCACAATCCCCAGGGCTCCGAGTTCTTCCAGCACGCTCTTGGTGACGTGCCATTCTACGTTGCGCAGATTGTCACCGATGTCACGGCGGTAGCTTTCGCCGTACCATCGGAGGGACCCGAGCAACGCTTGTAGACGCGCTTCCCCCAGTGCCAGTGTGCCCGGCTCGTCTCCGGTCACCAGACTGTGATAGAGTGATACAGAGAGCCACCCTATCCTCGCTACTTGACTTAGCATCGCGACGATCTGCTCGCGGATCTGGCCGACGGGCTGCAATGTCAGCCCGTCGAAGTATCCGAAAATGGGCCCCTGCGTGGGGGTATTGGGGATCTCGGTTGCGAGCCGGGCATAGGCGCGCAGCAGGTTGGGAAGTTTGCCCAATGGTTTGGCGATCCAGAAGAGCGTTGCTGCACTGCTCTCGACAGCTGTGATGTTCGTGTCGTCGACGACCACCAGGTTCAGGGCCTGCAGCATAGCACAGAGCCGACTTATGTAGTCGAGGCCGGTGTCCTCATCCAGACTGAGTGCCCCTGCCAACCTGCGCCGATCCCGTTTTCCCATCTCACCAGACTTGAGCTGTCTGGCGGGCTGCCGACGGAGTTCCGCCCAAGTGAAGAAGAGCTCTCGGAGATACTGCCTCAGGTCCGCCGAGAGGATATCCATAGGCGGCAAGCTCTGTAACCTTGCTTCGTCGGCCTGTGGGCTGGGCGGAGACAAGATGCTGGTAGGCAGCACTGAGCGTACCTCCGGGGGAATTCCCAGCTGCTGCACGGCATCCAGTCTCCGCAGCGTCGAACTCCCACTCGGTTGGGTGAGGTTCACGACCAGGCCTTTTTGCATCAAGTGTAGGAGGACATCCTGAATTCTGGGCAGGTGCGTGGTCGCCGAGGGGCCCTCTGTATACACCAAGCCGGCAAGGATGAGCGGCAACGCGATGTTGCGGGGTGTTGTGCCATCTCTGGGTTCTTCTTCCAGGATGACGGCGAGGGCGGCGCGTTCAGCCTCACTTAGGGACCGGATGAATTTCTCAGATCGCGCAATCTGTGGAATCAGGCGGCTGAGCTTGCCAACGAGCCACCCCTTGCGCACCGGCTGATGATCAGTACGAACGGCCAAGGTATCGGCGATTTCCTGGAGCGCGCTGATGTGGTAGTTCTCCAGCGATGTGCTCAAGCGCTCCATGCTATGATGTCTCCTTCGGCATATAGCCCTGGCGCGATAGGTTGCTGAGGAGCTGATCGACATCCTCCGGCTCCAGTAGTGCTGTTTCCGGCGTGAGTACACTGATGATAGCGGCCCGGAGGCTGGGCAGAGAGACCTGTAGCTCCTGCATCGTCAGTGCGTCGCGCGTCTGCAGCATGGCTTGCGGTGGGTAGATACGAACGCGACCATAGCGGCGCCACCAGTACAGCCACCAGGCGCGGATGTCCGGGAGGGGTTCGAAGCCCACACACGCTTGCCAGTCGTCGCTCAGGGTGTCGGGATCCTCTCCGCTTTCGAAGGCACGATACAACTGGTTCAAGTCAAGGTCGTAGCGAACGCGCGATCTTGAGATGCCTGCCGGCTTGGTCCACCGGAGCACAAAGGTCATGAAGTCCGGAGGCACCGGAGTTTCGACTTCCAGGCTCGGCCCGCTTTCGACAAAACGTAGAGCCTCTCGCTGCAGTTTCGCCGAAGCCTCTACTGTAATCTCGGTCACCCGAGCCCACTGCAGGTCCTGCAGACCGCGGAACCGCAGCACACGAACATCGTCCAAAGATGGACCTACGTCGACCAACCCCAAGGCGCGCAGGGGGCCGGTGACCATGCTCACCACGGCTGCTTCAAGGAATGCCGACCATCCCCCCTCGACGTGTTCGAGCCGCAAGCCCATGAGATAGCGGTGGCTCTCCATCTTGGGGAAGAGTCTTTGTAGCCAGGCACTCAGGTCGCTCAGCTCAATCCAAGTGTCGTCGGGCAGGAAGGATAGGATTTCAAGCAAGACCTCGCGCAGTGCCGGGGCACTGACGCGCACAGAATCATCGAGAGACATGAGTCCCCAGTATCCGTGGTAGGCGCGTCCTACGGAAACAGTGCCGGAGCGCCACAGTGGCCACCACTCCGCCCAGTGGCTGACCGTAGCGTACAGCTTATAGATGGCATACAGCTGCCGTCCTGGCGGTGTCGTCAGCCATTCTTGCACCAATCCGGCATCAATCGTCAGTGGGCTGCCCTCCCGGATCACGCCACCGGCAACCATCAGGTGGTAGAGAAACTCGACCCACTCCCGCGATGCGCCGAGAGCCTCGGTCCATGCCTGGAGTGCCGTGTCGTCAAGGGTGTGGTCCGGCGGCTGTAGACCAATCAGGCGTTCCCTTTCGGCATTGGCATACAGGGCCTGTGCATCCCTCGGGGTCGGTGGCCAGCAAACGGTCGATTTTGCATAGGGGTAGTTGGGTGCCTGCCACCGCAGTCTAGGCCGTAGCTCGAAGGACTCGGACTGGAGCAATCCTAGCATCTGCTGTATCTGCGTCAGAAGCTCATATGGATCTGCAGCCGGGACGAAGTGCTTGGGTTCAGTGGCTGTGGGGATGTTGACGTGGAGGTGGGGGAGTCTCTGTCGTATCCCGTAAGGGATGAGTGTACGGCCCTCACCACCACTCATCATCAGGTTGGCTTGGAGCAAGGGTGCTGTAACCTCTCTCAAGGGCTTCGGAAACTCCTGCCACAGGGCATCGGCTGCGGGGTATGCGCTGTAGTTGTTGGCATGGGATTGCAGCAGCAGATGTGTGAAATAGAGTCGCGATTCCTCTGGGAGGGCGGCTACAGTCTCTGTCAACCGGCCCGGAGCCAAAAAGGCCTCTGCCAGTTGCTGTGCCAAGTCCAACCGGGTGCGTCCCTTGGGTTTCAGACCCAAATCGGCGATCTGCTCGCGCAGATCCGCGACGCGCCATTCCATCTCCACCAGTTCCTCGACCATATCGGCGACGGGATCCTGGGGGGTGAGACACCACAGGGGAGTGGCGTCATTGGGCCTGGGAGGCGGTGGGGCTTGCCACATGTATCCCCATTGGGGTTCCAGGGACGTCGTCGCTTCCCCGGTAGGTTGTGTTCGGCGCTGTTTCCCCATGTTCCTACGGCCTTGACCTCTGCAGTGGGCCCACACTAGGTTCTTTGCTGTGTGTGCGCCAGGGCACCCGGGATTTCGTCTCCATACAGGATCAGGTAGCGGTAGCCTTGCTCGGTCAGGAACCGCTGACGGTTGGCGCTGTAGTCCTGATCCACAGTCTCTTTGGTGACGATGCTGTAGAAGTAGGCTTGGCGTCCATCTGATTTCGGGCGCAGAATCCGTCCCAGCCGCTGGGCTTCTTCCTGCCGTGAGCCAAAGGTGCCGGATATCTGGATGGCCACGCTGGCATCCGGCAGGTCAACGGAGAAGTTGGCAACTTTGGAGACAACCAGGGTGGTGATCTCCCCTGATCTGAACTGCTCATACAGTCTCTCTCTCTCCGCCACCCTGGTCTTGCCCGTGATGATCGGATAGCCGTATCGCTTGGCGATGTTCTCCAGCTGTTTCAGATACATGCCGATGATGAGGACGCGGTCGCCCTGGTGGTAGGAAATCAGTCTGTCCAGGATCGCCAGCTTGTTTGAGTTGTCCGCGGCAAAGTGGTACTTCTGACGGCGTTCGGCCATCACATAGGTCATACGCTCTGCCTCGGGCAAGTCGACACGGATTTCATAGCAGATTGCCGGGGCGATCCAGCCCTGGCGTTCCAGGTCGTGCCAAGGCACATCGTACTTCTTCGGCCCAATGAGCGAGAAGACGTCCTCTTCGCGTTGGTCCTCACGGACCAGTGTCGCGGTCAGCCCCAGGCGACGCCTGGCCTGAAGTTCAGCGGTGATGCGGAAGACGGGTGCGGGCAATAGGTGCACCTCGTCGTAGATAATCAGTCCCCAGCCGCCATTGGTGAAGAGGGCGAAGTGTGGGTACTGTTCCTCCAACGGCATACCTCTGGCGTTCTTGGTGCCGCGCTTGCGATGGGTCAGGATCTGATAGGTCGTGACCGTGACCGGACGGAGTTCCTTGCGCTGTCCCGTGTACTCGCCGATCATGTCGGCCGGGATGGTGGTCTTTTCAATCAGTTCTTCTCGCCACTGGCGTGCTGCGACCGTGCTGGGCGTGACAATCAACGTATTGGTCTGGACCTTGCTCATAGCCACCATGCCCACGATGGTCTTCCCCGCACCACATGGCAGTACTACCACGCCGGCACCTCCAGCATCGGATCCATTGGCCCAAAAGATGTCGGCGGCGTCCTGTTGGTAACCTCGAATCACGAAGGGCTCGCCGGCAAGTGAGATGTCGCGGAGTTCGAAGGGCAGGGGAACACCCGGCAAGTAGCCCACAAGGTCCTCGGCGGGATAGCCGGCCTTGGTCAGCGCCTGCTTGACGTGCCCGCGCCGTGAGGCCGGGACCTGGATCGTGTGCGGCCCCACCCGCTCCAGCAAGAAAGACCGCAAATAACGGTTGCGCTCCAGCTCAATCAGCAGCAGGGGTTCATCGGAGACCAGGCGTAGCCGATCCTCGTCATAGGGATCACGGGTGAGCCGCACTCTGCCGTATCGCGCTATGGTATCGCGGATCTCGAACATGACGTTGTCCGGCAAGGGGTACTTGGCCAGAGTGTGGAGACCTTCAATGATCTCCTCGGCGTCCAGTCCAGCAGCAGCCGCATTCCAGAGGGAAAGGGATGAGATGCGATAGGTGTGGATATACTCCGGGCTTTTTTCGAGCTCGGCAAACCGTGCTAGGTGGTCGCGTGCCGTCTCATACTCTGGGCTATTGACCTCCAGGAGAACCGTTCTGTCTCCTTGCACAATGAGTGGGGCATCAATCCTGTAGTTCATGTCAGAGCATTCTACCCAACTGCATCACGTAGTCAATGCTTGACTTTATGTTAGAATGTTCGGTGATACTCAGGCTCACGTTAGCGCTCAGCGCTACCAGGGGAGGTTGACCTATGCGTCGTTTAATGGTGACGGGCGGTGCAGGCTTTATCGGTTCGAACTTCGTCCGCTACATGCTCCAGGCTCATCCGGACTACCATATTCTGGTCTACGATAAGCTTACATATGCGGGCCGGCTTGAGAATCTGCAGGATGTGGCCGAGACATTCTCTGATCGCTACACGTTTGTCAAGGGCGATATCTGTGACACCGCGCAGGTAGATAGCATCATTGAAGTTCAGGACATCGACACGATTGTGAACTTCGCTGCGGAGACACACGTGGACCGGTCGCTGATGGAGCCGGGCTCGTTTATCCAGACCGATGTCTACGGCACGTACGTGCTGTTGGAGGCCGCGCGTAAATTCGATGTGGAGCGGTATCATCAGGTGAGCACCGATGAGGTCTACGGTCAGACCTTGGATGGGCGATCCACAGAGGCGGATCATCTGGAGCCGCGCAGCCCGTATTCTGCGAGTAAGGCAGCGGGTGATCTGATGGTCTTGGCCTACCAGGAGTCCTGGGGGCTGCCTGTGACGATCAGTCGCGGGTCCAACAATGTCGGCCCATATCAGTACCCTGAGAAGGTTGTGCCGCTCTTTTCCACCAATGCCCTGGATGATCAGCCGCTGCCGGTCTACGGCGATGGCAAGCAAATGCGTGATTACCAGTACGTGTTGGATCACTGCACGGGCATCGATGCGGTCCTGCACAAGGGCAAGCTGGGTGAGATCTACAACGTCGGTACGGGGTCGGAGATCACAAACATTGAGATGACTGAGGTAGTGCTGGCGACGCTGGGGAAAGCCAGGAGCCTGATCAGGCACGTAGAGGATCGCCCCGGGCACGACCGGCGCTATGCTCTCGACGTGAGCAAGCTGCGCGCTCTGGGGTGGGAAAACCAGCATTCGTGCGTCGAGGCCATTGAGAAGACGGTGCGCTGGTATGCTGACAATGAATCCTGGTGGCGCCCCATCAAGAGCGGTGACACCTACAAGTCCTACTATGCCCAACAATACAGCAAGCGGCTTGAGGATGCCTAGGCGCTGAGCCGTGGCCACACCTGACACCATCGCTGGTTTTCTTCTTAAGAGCGTCAACCGAGCGGTTCGCGACTTCGATCTTATTGCCGGCGGAGACCGTATCGCAGTCGGCGTCTCCGGCGGTAAGGACAGTCGCACGTTGATCGATCTTCTCTCTCGCGGCGTCGATATCCCCGGCGACTATGAGGTGGTCGCTGTGCACGTCGACGGCACCGGTGTGGGCCTTCCCGATCAGACCGCGCGCCTTGAGCCCTGGTTCCGCGAGTTGGGTCTGGAGTACGTCATCAAGCCGCTGGAGGTCCCTGAGCAAGAGCCGTTACCCATGGACTGTTTCCGTTGTTCCTGGAATCGTCGGAAGGCGCTCTTCTTCGCAGCTGACGAGCTGGGATGCAACAAAGTCGCGTTGGGCCACCACGCTGACGATGCTGCGGTGACGACGCTGATGAGTATGATGTACAAGGGCCAGGTTGAAACTCTGGCGCCGCGGTTGGGATTCTTCCAGGGCCGCTTTCTGGTGATCCGCCCCTTGATCACCCTGAGCGAAGCGGAGATCCGCCGGTATGCCAGGGCCTGTGGATGGATTTCCTCGCCTGAGCTCGCGTGCCCGCGCGAAGGCAGTGCCCGGAGGGTCCAGATCGAACAATTCTTGGCGACCTTTCCCAAAAAGGAACGCGGCCAGATCCGCGCGAATCTGTGGCGTGTGGGCCAACGAAGTCACCCAGCCCAGGACGGTGAGTGGGCGCTATGAATGAAACGTCACGTCGTGAGCATAAACTGCGCACGTTGGGCCGGTTTCTCTCGATGCTGCTGCGTCACCGTCCGGCGCGCTTCCCCCTAACCCTTGACGGTCAAGGCTTCACTCAGCTTGCCGACGTGATGCGCATTCTGCAGGCACTGCCCAACTTCCGATGGGCAACCCGAGAGGATATCGACGCCGTCATGGCGCTCCCCGGACGGGCGCGCTTCGAGGTGGTGCGGGATGAACGAGGGGCGCGGATACGCGCACTCTATGGCCATACGGCGCTCCGTCCGGAGTACGAGCCCGTTGTCCCTCCGGATGCGCTCTATGTCGCCGTTGCGCCGGAGAGTCTGGTCGAGGTTGAGCGCCAGGGACTTGTCCCCACGGAGCTCAGCTATATCCACTTGGCGGTCACGCCGGCGGAGGCCCGCCGTTCGGTGCTGCGACTGACCGCTACGCCGGT
>CAZEXX010000090.1:0-8708 GCA_964516885.1 uncultured Anaerolineales bacterium
AGATCCTCATTCCCTCGCCCTATAGCGGCACAGTGCAGGCGCTGATCACCATCGAACGCGGGCATATCCTGGAGACTGAGGTGCGAGAGCTGACCGGCAGCACAGAGGTGCTTCGCATTCCGATTCGTGAGAACTTCGTGCCCAACGTGTTCGTCTCCGTGGTCTTGATGCAGGGATCGGCACAGTCACCTGAGGCATTGGCCAGCTTCAGGATGGGTGAGGTGGCGCTCGCGGTTTCTACAGAGACGAAGCAACTGCAGGTCACGCTGACACCGGATCGCGATATGAACGCGGGCGCGGGCATGCCAGCGCACTATCGCCCGCGCGAGACGGCGATCTATGACGTGCTGGTCACCGACAATGAGGGCAATCCGGTCGAGGCCGAGCTTTCGCTGCGTTTGGCGGATCTCTCGGTGCTGGCGCTGGTGGATGAGGTAGGGCCCACGCTGCTGGAGCGGTTCTGGAGTGAGCGCGGATTGGGTGTGCGCACCAGTATGCCATTGGCTGTGGCGATGGAGGCGTATAGCCGTGAGTTGGCGGCTGGTGCGAAAGGTGGTGGCGGCGGTGGTGGAGGGATGGAGGACGGCTTCATTCGCACTCGGTTCGCCGATACTGCCTTCTGGGAAGCCGTTGTACACACCGGTGCCGATGGTCGCGCCTGTGTCGAAGTCAAGTTGCCGGATAACCTGACGACCTGGCGGATGCAGGCGCGCGCGATCACGGCGGAGACGCTGGTCGGTCGCGGTGAGGTCGATATCCGCACGACGCTGGATCTCCTGGTACGTCCCGGGCTGCCGCGCTTCTTCGTGGTTGGGGACCAGGCAGAGATCTCGACGGTCGTGCACAATAACACCGCCGATGATCTCTCTGTCGATGTGACGATCGCCATTGCTGGGCTGGCCCTGGATGGTGGGAGCGAGCAGCGGGTGCGTGTGCCGGCCGGTGAGCAAGTCAAGGTCGTCTGGCCGGTCACGGTGCTGCCCGGTGATGAGGTAACCGTGCGGATGGAGGCGCGCGCCGGTGCGGGCGGCTCTGAGAGCGGCCCCTACTTCGATGGGCGTGAGGACACGCTCCCCGTCTATCATTATGCAACACCTGAGGTCGTGGCTACAGCCGGTCGGTTGTCGGAACCCGAGGCCCGCCAGGAGGTGATCCAGCTACCGGCGACGTTCGACGCCTCGCAGGGTGAGCTGACGGTGCAGGTGGATGGCTCCTTGACTGCCGCGACGCAGGATGCGCTGGGGTATCTCAAGCACTATCCGTACGAGTGTGTCGAGCAGACGGTAAGCCGGTTCCTGCCTAACGTGTTGACCTATCAGGCGTTGGCGGAGATGGACATCTCTCGCCCCGGGCTCGAAGAGGAGCTGCGCAGCCAGGTCAGTCTGTCGCTGCAGCGGCTCTACAACGAGCAACATTACGACGGCGGTTGGGGATGGTGGGTGAGCGATGAGAGCCATTCCTACCTGACCGCTTACGTGCTGCAGGGGCTGCTGGAGGCCCATCGCGCCGGATTCACCGTCGATGATGATGTCATATCGAACGCCGCGGCCTTCCTGCGTGAGAACCTGCCCTCGCTGCCTCGTCAAGCGTCCTCCTGGCGCGCAAACCGCCTGGCCTACCAGCTCTATGTTCTGGGCGAGTACATCACCTTGATCGATGATGCGGAGCCCGCCGGCGAGCTCAACCGGGCCATCAAGCTCTTTGATCAGCGGTCCCAGCTCGACCAGTACGGCAAGGCAATGCTGTCCGTGGCACTGGGACTTCTGGAGCCGGAGGAGGATCGCCGGGTCAAGACGCTGATGTCCGACCTCGTCGGCGACATAGTGATCAGTGCCGCGGGAGCCCACTGGCAAGAGGCGTCCCCTGACACCTGGAACATGAATACCGACACGCGCACCACTGCGATTGTGCTGTGGGCGATGGCCCGGCACAATCCCGAGAGTGAACTACTGCCGAATGTGGTGCGTTGGCTGATGACCGTGCGCCGCGAAGGCTATTGGGAATCCACCAATACCACGTCGTGGTCGCTGATGGGTTTGATCGCCTATATGCGCGCAACCGGCGAGCTGCAGGGCGACTTCAGCTATAGTGTGACGCTCAACGGCGAGGTCTTGTTCACGGGAGATGTCAACAAAGAGACGATCGATGAGAGCCAGCAGACACAGGTTGAGATCGCCCAACTCCTGGTGGATCGCGGCAACCGTCTGATCATCGAGCGCGAGCCGGCGGACGCAGACGTCCGTGACGAGGAGGGGCAGCTTTACTACACGGCGCACATGCGCTATTTCCTGCCGGCAGAGGATGTCAAGGCATTGGACCGGGGCATCATCGTCGCCCGTCAGTACAGCCCGATGGACGCCCCCGAGACCTATGTGAATGAGGCGCGGGTCGGCGATATCATCCGGGTCAAGCTCACGATCATTGCCCCCACTGATCTATACTATGTGACGGTGGAGGACCCTCTGCCTGCGGGGTTCGAGGCCGTGGATGTCACCCTGAATACGACAAGTGTCGTCGGCCAGGCCCCCACGGTTCGCAACTTGACGGCTGAGGAGGAGGACACTTGGTACCGGTGGTATGGGTGGGGTTGGTGGTGGTTCTCGCACTCCGAGATGCGGGATGAGAAAGTGACCCTCTTCTCCTCCTACTTGCCCCGTGGCACCTATGAATACAGCTACGTGATGCGCGCAACGTTGCCCGGCACGTACAACGTTATCCCGTCAACCGCCTATGAGATGTACTTCCCGGAGGTCTTCGGGCGCAGCGATGGTGGGACCTTCACAGTTATCGGTGAGTAGGCAGCGGGTGCGCTTCTGACTGGCGGCAAGAGAGGAGATCTAGTGGATCGTATCATACCCACGATTAGTTTTCTGCTGCTCAGCTTGATGGTCGTCGTTCTCCTGGTGTTCACAGTCTATCAGTCGTGGGTGGTGTACTCCTTGTGGGGCATTGTCGCGACCTTTGCGCTTGTGGGGGCGCTTTGGGAGATCCTCCGTGAGAGCAGACGTGTGCCGTGTGTTCAGTTCAGCGAGGTTCTGAGCTTGCAGAGCCTGATTACCGCGGGCAGCGTACTCGGCGGCGCATTGATCGCCTACTGTCTGAGCGTGGATGTCGGGCTTGGTGCCGTGACGGCAGCGGCCCTGGTCGCGCTGATCGCCGCCTTGGTGGTGCCGGACTACGCTGTGTCGATGTACTGCGGTTCCTTCGTCGGCATGACCTCGGCGCGGCTGCTGATCAGCCACTGGGATGTGGCGATCGCAGGCGGTGTCGCCGCGTCGCTCTATGTACTGACCTCCTGCGCCTATCCCGGTTTTGGCGGCAAGCTGGGAACGATCGCCTTCACCGGCTCCGTTTTCACGGGGCTGGGGCTGGATCGTGAGTTCTTGATCACTGAGATCCCTGAGCAGTCTGTTATCCTGCTGATTATCGTCTGTGCTGTTGTGGCGACGGCAGTTACCTACTGGCTCAACGTTGTTCTCGGGCACGGTCCGGTGATGGCCTCCGGCCTTGTCGGCATCGCCGCCGGCTTGATCCTACCGGCTCTCTACCCGGAGATCGGCGGGACCTTGGCCGTTATGGCAATGTGCGCCTCGTTTGCCGGTATGTCCAGCAGAGCCCATTTTCCCCGCTGGACGATGATGCTAGGAGTAGGCCTAATCACCGGGCTGATCTTTGTCAACAGCATGCCGCTGTTGGGCGGTGCCGGCGGGAAGCTTGGCACCATCGCGTTCGGTTCTGTGTTGGCGGTGCGCGGCTACTACGATCTCGTTGAGAGGACCAGACCGGCTCTAGCTTGTGAGGCGGAGGAGCTCGTCTAGCTCCGTGGATCGCGGACATCCTGCCCGTATCTTTGTGTTCGTAGCTGCCATAGCTGAGAGCTTCGGCAGCGCTCATAGCCCAGAGCCGGAGCGAGCGAGACGCCGGGCATCAGCATGCCTACGGTCCGCTGATGGTGCCACTGCTCGTGCGGAAACGAATGCAGGCGGTTCAGCAGATGCGCGGCAGTTGGGCTCCCGTGAGCATCTGCACGATCCGGCGAGCCCCGTACGGTGTCTCTAGGACAACGCGCCGGTGGGCATCGGTCACGCGGCCGATCATGGCGGCGTTGTGGCCCAGGTCGTGCCGCCGCAGGACCTCCAGCGCGCGATCGGCGCAATCCTCTGCTATCGCGATGACGACTTTGCCCTCATTGGCGACATAGAGCGGATCCAGCCCCAGGAACTCACAAGCGGCCCGCACTTCTTCCCGTACAGGGATGTCCGCTTCCGTCAGGTGGATGCCGACCCCAGCCGACTCCGACCACTCATTGAGCACGGTGGCCAAGCCACCCCGCGTGGCATCGCGCATCCAGTGGACTTTGCCCGGCAGCGCTTCCAGCAGGTCGCCGATCAGGCCGTTGAGCGGCGCTGTGTCGCTCTCCAGTGCTGACTCGAAGGCCAGCCCCTCGCGTTGCATCATCACCGCCATACCGTGGTCGCCGACCGTGCCGTTGATCAGAACAATGTCTTCCGGTTGTATACGATGTGGGCCCAGGTCGACTCCCGGCGGGATCACGCCCACCCCTGCCGTGTTGATAAACATACCATCGGCAGCACCGCGATCGACGACCTTGGTGTCTCCTGTAACGATCTGGACGCCCGCGGCACGCGCCGTCGCCGCCATAGACGCCACGATGCTGTGGAGCAGGTCGTAGTCCAGACCCTCTTCCAGGATGAAGCCTGCCGTCAGATAGAGTGGTCGCGCGCCCATAACGGCCAAATCGTTTACTGTGCCGCAGACCGCCAGCTCGCCGATATTCCCTCCGGGGAAGATCAAGGGCTTCACTACGTAAGAATCCGTGGTCAGTGCCACGCGCCCCGCCGGGAGGTCATCCAGGATCGCTGAATCGCCTTGCTCCGAGAGCTTGGCGTTATCAAATGCGCTTACAAAGAGGTCGCGGACGAGCTCGTGGCTCATCTCACCACCGCTGCCGTGTGCGAGAAGGATGGTTTTGATCATTGGTTGAACTCCTGCGGAAGAATCAGCGAATGGCAGAATGGAAGAATGAGCGAAAAGGCGAGAAAGCGATAAGGCGAAAAAGCGAAAAGGCCTGTGGTCTGGCTTGTGGGAGATCTGGATCTGCAAGTCGATTCTCCCGGTATTGTCGCTATGTCGCTTGCTCGCTCATTCGCTGATTCTTTCATTCTTCCTTGTCTTCCATTCTCTATTCTATCTCCCCATACTTGTAATACGCTGCGCACGCCCCCTCGGTGCTGACCATGCAGGGGCCGACGGGGTTGCGGGGTGTGCAGACGCGCCGGAAGAGGGCGCATTCTGTGGGATCGATCACGGCGCGGAGGACTTCGCCGCAACGACAACCCGGAGGCTCGCCGAGCGTCACGACCTCTACCGGGAAGCGCAGGGCGGCGTCCCGATGGGCGAAGCTCTCGCGGATGCGGAGCCCGCTCGCCGGGATGTCGCCGAATCCGCGCCACGGGGTTGTGGCGACCTCAAAAACGCGGTCCAGCATCTGCTGTGCCACCGGATTGCCCTCGGGGCGGACGCTACGTCCATATGTGTTGAAGACGCCGGGGGTTTTCTCGGCCATAGCGTGGACCAGGGCCGCGATGGCTCTCAGCAGGTCCAGAGGCTCAAAGCCGGCGACCGCACACGGAATCCCGTAGTGCTGCGGCAAGAACTGCCATGCATCGCTGCCGATCACGGCGCTGACGTGTCCCGGACCAATGATGCCGTCGAGGGCTACCTCTCCGGCGTCAAGAATCGCGCGCATCGCGGGGGGTGTCAGCTTGTGCATACTCAGCACTGAGAAGTTGGGCGTGCCTTCCTGTTCCGCCTGGACGAGGGATGCAGCAATGCCCGGCGCCGTTGTTTCAAACCCCACGCCGAGGAAGATGACCTCGTGCTTGGGGTCCTCTCGGGCAATCGCGAGTGCGTCCAGGGGTGAGTAGACGATGCGCACATCGGCGCCTCCGGCTCGAATCTCCTGGAGCGTGCCCTGGCTTCCCGGAACCCGCACCATATCACCAAAAGTGGTGAGGATCACGTTGGGCAAGGACGCCATCGCCATAGCTGTGTCCAGTTCCGAGGCCGCCGTGACGCAGACGGGGCAACCGGGACCTGAGTGCATCTCGACATCCCCCGCCAGCATCTGGCGCAGGCCGAACCGGAAGATCGCATGGGTGTGGCCTCCGCAGAACTCCATGAGCCGCACAGGCCGGATCTCGGGATGTGCCGCTACTTCCTGGCGGATCTCCGTTATGAGCCGGCGCGCCAATTTCGGGTCGCGGAATTCGTCAATGTATTTCATAGTGGATACAGGGCCTAGGCGTCTACGACGCCTGATGGGTCGGCCATCCGTGCGGCTTCCTCGGCTTCCATCGCTTCCTGAATGGCCGCCAGTTCGGCGAAGACCTCCAGGGATGCCTGGGCTTCTTCCAAGTCCATCAATGATATTGCGTAGCCGGTGTGCACCAGGACATAGTCTCCCAGCTTCGCATCGGGTGTCATGATCAGGCTGATCTGCCGTTCTACGCCTCCGAGTTCAACGGTCGCGATGCCGTTGTCGCCGATCGTCTTGATTTGGGTGGGTATAGCTAAACACATTGATACCTGCTCCTAACTATGGGCAAAGCTCGCCATCACGGCTTGCCCTAATGAAATGCCACCATCGTTGGGTGGAACCTGTTGGTGGTACAAGACTTCAAAGCCCGACGTGTTGAGCTGTGAGAGTGTGAGCGCTGTCAGCAGGCGGTTCTGGAAGACGCCGCCACTGAGGGCCACTACGTTGATACCTCGATCTGCGCGCAGACGCTCGCAGACCGTGACGACCATAGCAGCGACCGTCATATGGAAACGCTGAGCGATCAAGGTCGTCGGTTCGGCGCGTTCTACGTCTTCCAGGATGGCGTCGAGCAGAGTCGCCACCCGGATCTGGTAAGGCGAGGTGCCGGTATCCAGCTCAAATGGATAGGGTGTGATCCGGTGCCGTGCCGCGACCGCTCCGCTGTGTCGCCCGGCGATCTGCTCCAATTCTATCGCGGCCTGCGCTTCGTAGGTGGCCTCGTGACAAATGCCCAATAGCGCACTGACGGCATCGAAGAGCCGCCCCATAGATGAAGTCAGCGGTGTGTTGAGCCGGCGATCAACCATGGTCCGTACGCGCATCACATCTGCGGGGCAGAACTCGCCAAGGGGCATCGCACCATCGAGCCCCAAGGCGTGGAGATAGGCGACCGCGATGCGCCAGGGATGGTGGATGGCGGCGTCACCGCCCGGCAGCGGGAGATAGGCCAGGTGTGCGCACCTCTCGAATCCGCGGTAGTCGCCAACGAACCACTCCCCGCCCCAGACGTGTCCATCCTCGCCGTAGCCGGTGCCGTCCAATGCCACGCCGATAACCGACCCTGAGTCGGCCGACCACCCGCAATCCGCCAGACAGGCGGCAATATGTGCATGGTGGTGCTGCACACGATAGGGGGCCGGAAGGCTGTGGTCTCGTGCGAAGGTCTCGGCCAGCCGGGTGCTCAGATAGTCCGGGTGCAGATCGCTGACGACAATCTCCGGCTCAATGCGGAACAGATGTTGGTAGGTCGCCAGGGCAGCCTCGTAGTGTTCCAGCGTCTCAAGACTCTCCAGATCCCCGATATGCTGGCTGACGAAGGCATACTGATCGCGCGTCAGCGTAAACGTGTTCTTCATTAGTGGTCCCGCCGCGAAGATCTGCGGCATTGTGAAAGGCAGCCGGATCGGGAACGGAGCATACCCCCGCGCGCGCCGCGCCGGGACGGTGAAGCTGGAAGCTGGACGCCGGATGTTGGATGCTGGATGTTGGATGGATGCGTCTCGTAGAGGACGATCCTCGACTGCGCTGCCCTTGGAACCTGCAAGCCAGGTGTTGTTGCCTTTTCGCTTTTTCGCTTGCTCGCTTTTTCGCTTGGTCGCCTGCTCGATTGCTCGCTCATTCGCTGATTCCGTTATTCGCTGATTCTCTCCTCCGCTGATTTTCCCACTCCCCACCACCTGCACCACCGAATCGTCGTAGCGGGCGTGGATGTCGCGGTTGTGGAGCAGGAAGGCGTCGGCGAGGGGCGCAAGACGCCGCAGCGCCTCGTCGTTGTCCTTGGCGATGGGTTCTTCTGAGAGGTTGCCGCTGGTCATGACCAGCGGGCGACCCACATCGCGGAGGAGAATGTGGTGCAGGGGCGTAGTGGGAATCATTATGCCCAGCGTGTGGCTATTGGGAGAAACGTTGGGTGCGATGGGTGTGTCGTCTTTGGCGTCGAGCAGCACGATGGGGCTCTGCGGCGAGGTCAGGAGCTTCACGGCTTCGTCGGGCACCTCGCAGAGCGCACGCACATCGTCCAATGTTGCGACCATAATGGCAAAGGGCTTGTGGGGCCGTCGCTTGCGCTTTCGCAGTGTCGCAACCGTCTCTGCGTTCGTGGCGTCGCATGCCAGATGGAAGCCGCCCAATCCCTTGATCGCCAGGATCTTGCCCGCCAGCAGCAGTTCCCGTGCCCGCGCGAAGGCGGAGTCGGAGGCTGGGTGTTGGATGTTGGATGTTGGATGCTGGTTACTGAATGCTGGAGTTGCAGCGCCCGAAGCTGAGAATACCTGATCGCCTTCTTGCCCGCCCGCCCTTTCGCTTACTCGCTTGCTCGCTTTATCGCTTGCTCGCTCAATCGTCTTCTCGCTGACCGCTGATGGCT
>CAZEXX010000090.1:8808-10545 GCA_964516885.1 uncultured Anaerolineales bacterium
TTGCTCGCTTTATCGCTTGCTCGCTCAATCGTCTTCTCGCTGACCGCTGATGGCTGATCGCTGACAGCTTCTTCCACCAGCCACACCTGCGGTCCACACACCGGACACGCATTCGGCTGTGCGTGGAAGCGCCGGTTGCCCGGATCTTCGTACTCGGCGAGACAGTCGTCGCACATAGGGAAGACGCGCATCGTGGTCTTGGGGCGATCATAGGGGATCTCCTCGATGATCGTGAAGCGCGGACCACAGTTGGTGCAGTTGATGAAGGGATACCGATAGCGGCGGTCCTTCGGATCCAGGAGCTCGCGCAGACAATCGGGGCACGTGGCGACGTCGGGTGAGATTAGCTGGTAGCGCCCTTCCTGGCTTTGGGAATGTCGTATCTCAAAGGGCCCAAGGCCCTGGAGCGGAACCGGCTGTGCCTCCAGCGATTCAATTCCGGCCAGCGGCGGGGCCTTGGCCTCCAGATCTATGATGAAGGCCTCAAGTGCCGCTTCCGGTCCCTCGACCTCAATATCGACGCCGCCGGAGTGGTTGAGCACCCATCCGGCAAGCCCGTTATCTTTCGCGAGGTTGTAGACGAAGGGGCGGAACCCCACGCCCTGCACAACACCGGTGATGCTGATGCGGCGTGCGATACGTTTCTGTGTGTCTTGCATCCAACACCGAGTATCTATTAGGCCAGCCGCTCTTTAACCCAACCCACCCACGCGTCCATCCCCTTGCCGGTCTTGGCGGAGACGACGAGCACCGGGGCATTGGGGTTCAGGCCATGGACCAGCTCGCGGAAGGTGTCGACCTCGAAGTCGAGATAGGGCAGCAGATCGGACTTGGTGACGATCACCAGATCGACGGCCTCGAAGATGCCGGGGTACTTGTAGGGCTTGTCATGCCCCTCCGGTGTGCTGATCAGCCCGACGTTGAAGTCCTGTCCCAGGTCAAAGGCGACCGGGCAGATGAGGTTGCCTACGTTCTCAACGAAGATCACATCGAGTTCGTCAAGGGGTAGCGCCTGCATTCCGTGCCGGATCATGGGGGCATCCAGATGACATCCACCGCCGGTGTTGATCTGCACTACAGGCACACCGGTGGTGGCGATCGTGTCGGCGTCCACCTGTGAGGCGACGTCGCCCTCGATCACGCCGATAGTGGGTCCGGCTTCTGCCAGCGCTTCGATGGTGGCAAGGAGCAACGTAGTCTTCCCGGCGCCGGGAGATGCCATGATGTTGATGACTTTGACACCGTGTGCCTTGAACTCGGCGCGGTTGTCGGATGCGACCTCTTCGTTGGCCGTCAGAAGCTTCTCAACGACCTGCACACGGCTGGATGAAGATGAGGAATTATCTGTCATATTACTCCTTAAGACGTGACTTCAATGCTTTCAACGTAGAATTCTTTGCCGGCGATGACATCACCGCCCAGCGCGTGACACTCCGGACAGATCCAGTTTCGATCCTCTGGCTCGAATTCTTGGCCGCAATTTCGGCACCGGAACCGGGTCTTGATGCGCTGGAAGTGCAACGTAGCGCCTTCTGCGATGGTGTCGGACGACATCATATTGAAGTAGAATTGTATGGAGTCATCCACGAAACTGCTCAGTTCGCCGATCACCAGATGGATATCGGTGACCGACTTGGCCTCGCCACGTTCTGCATATTCGCTGACGATGCGCAGGATGTCCTCGGTAACCGCGAGTTCGTGCATATTACGAGATCTCGCCGGCACTCGCCGGGTCGG
>CAZEXX010000090.1:10645-13180 GCA_964516885.1 uncultured Anaerolineales bacterium
GATCCGGTCCACGGCCTGCGGCACCAGCGCTGCGGTTTCCTGAGAGAGCCCTTCTCCGAAGTCAAAATCGTGGCCGATCAGGGAGAGTAGGATCGCTTCCGGTACCACCCCGAACATCTGCTTGGTCAAGGCCAGCACCGTCGATGGGTGGGTCTGGTGGGAGACAAAGGGGGTGCGATAGGTGACCACCACCGGCTCCTCGTGGATGGGCTCGGGAATGCTCGATCCGACGTGCGCATCTACGAAGATGACCAGACTGTAATTCTGCAGGTCCTGTGCCAACTCCGGAACCAGTTGGTGCAGCAGAACCGTGTCCACATCGTGTGTAAGGTCGCCAAACCCGTCGTCCATTGGATCGAGTGGGGGGCGTCCGAGATGTTCGCGCAGCGCATTGACCACAAAGCGCGCCACGCCATCATCGCGGCGGTAGAGATTGCCAAACCCGGCAACTAGGGTGTGTCGTAATGGTTGTTCCAAGTCATGACCTCTAGAACGTGTCAGTATGTTTGTAAAATGTGATTCTTGTTAATTCTAGCCGATTGTCACGCCGGTTCAAGCCTAGACATCGAAGAGCCTCCAAGGCCAGCCGAACACGGAGTTCGCCGGCGGCCCGGAGGCTCTTCGGTCTCAACTAGCCAAGGTGGCGCTTAGTCGCGGTGCAGCGTGTCCATAACCTCGCCATCGGGCGAGACCAATTCGATATGAATCGGCATCTGCCCCATCGCGTGCGTGGAGCAGGATAGGCACGGATCGTGAGCGCGGATGGCCCCCTCGACACGGTTCAGCATGCCCTCTTTGAGATTGTTGCCGTCCACGTACTGCTTGGCGACCAGGTAGACCGAGTGGTTCATCGCCCAGGCGTTACCGGCTGTGGCGACAATCAGGTTGACTCTGGTGATCACGCCCATGTCATCGGTCCAGTAGTGGTGGAACAGCGTGCCGCGCGGCGCCTCCAAAACGCCAACGCCCTCGCCCGTAATCTCGCCTCGAGGATTGGCGACGTCAGTTCCCAGGATATCGGGATCATCCAGCAGTTCCCTCACGCGCTCCAGAGCGTAGATGGTCTCGATCAGGCGAGCGTAGTGGAAGTAGAGCGTGCCTTCGACGGGCTGGCCACCGTTGAGCGATTTCCAGATCTTCATCTCGCCTTGGGCAATCGGTGTGCTGATGTGGCTGGCAGCGTTCAGACGACCCAACGGTCCGACACGGTAGACACCTTCAGGGTATCCCCGCTTCTTGTAGTAAGGCGCCTTCAGATAGGTGTAGTTGTTGACGTGCTCGGCGATGTAGTCCAGGTAATGCGTGGGGTCAAACTCCTCGAGGAGTGATCCGTCACGGTCGACCATTCTAAGCGTGCCGTCATACAGCTCCAGCGCGCCATCTTCCTGTACCAGGCCCATATAGGCGGTGGGGAAAACCGCGTAGCTGTTCGCCATATCGGCGTTCTCCATCGCCCAACCTTTGAAGAACTCGATACCGAACTGGGTGGTCGCGATATGGTCATCGATTTCCCGCAGGATCTCCTCGCGCGCTGCCGGCTGCAGCGGCTTGGTCACGCCACCGGGAATAGCGAAGATGGGGTGAACGCGTCGCTCACCCAGGATCTTGATGATCCGCTGGCCAAAGGCCCGCAGCATAACGGCCTTGACCGCCAGGTCGGGATTTGCCGCAACGATGCCGCCAACGTGACGGACCTTAGGATCGGCGTCCCAACCCAGGAGGAAGTCCGGGCCGGCGAGCTCGAAGAAGTGCATCCCGTGCGACTGGATGACCTGTCCCATGTGCATCAGGTCACGCAGCTTATGGGCCGTCGGCGTCGGCGTGGTGCCGGCGAGAACGTCGACGGCTTTGGCCGACGCTAAGTGGTGGCTAACGGGGCAGATGCCACAGATGCGCGGTGTGATCTGGGGCATTTCATAGAACATCCGCCCCTCGCAAAACTTCTCAAAACCACGGAATTGCTCGACGTGGAAGAGGGAGTTAGTGACCTTGCCGTCGTCGTCCAGGTAAATCGTGATCTTTGCGTGACCCTCGATACGGGTCACGGGTGATATCGTAATCTTCCGTCTATTTGCTGCCATTGCTTCTACCCTCCGTCCATCCCATATTTCAGTACTTCGCCTTCGAGCTTCGGCATCCGGCCCTCCAACAGTTCAGACAGTACGAACCAGATTGCCTCCGCCGAGGGTGGACAGCCCGGCAGGTAGATGTCGACGGGGACGACGTCCCCAACACCTGTGACCATATCGGTGAGTGGTGTCAGATCCTCGTGAACGGGAATCTCGCCATCTATTGTGCTCTCGCTCTCGATGTAAGCACGACGCAGCACCTCTTCCTTCGTGAAGAAGTTACGCATCGTACAGATGCCACCGGTCACCGCGCAGTCGCCCATTGCGATCAAGATCTTGCAGCGCTCGCGCATGAGCTTGGCTTCTTCTTCCTCGTCTTCGTTGCCAATGCCACCGGACAGGATGCCCACGTCTACGCCCTCCTCTGGAGGATGCTTGAGGTCCGTGATCGGGGTCGAGCTCAGTT
>CAZEXX010000091.1:0-13164 GCA_964516885.1 uncultured Anaerolineales bacterium
GGCCCAACAGTGAGTCCTTCCATCCCCAGGTAACGTGCCCGGGATCGTCGTGTTCATTGGGGACGACACGGTCCCCGGCGACAGCTGTCCACAGGCTGGGCATCACCACCCCTTTGATCGGCCGGAACATCACAAAACCACGTGCGTTGACGTACGCGATGGCCTCTTCTTTGGTCTCCACCCGTAGATCTTGGCGCGTGCGGTACGTCTCCGCACGATACGCCGCTACTGCGTCCAACGTCAGCATAACCCTCCCTCGACCTCCATGCGTCACAGCAAACTGGCCCAGGCTTCACAGGTAGCGAGCAGGTGTGAAGTGTCCCTGGGCCAAGCCGGCAATCCCGGCTCCTAGATGACGCGACCGGGTCCTCGCGGGCCACCCAACCGCGCAACGGCGCTGCGAATGGCGTCCACGTCCGGCGCCTGGAGCGTTGTCGCCACGACCGGCCTATCCCCCCACACGGCTGTCACCACCCCATCCTGACAGGGAATAGCCAGATCGGCCATATACTCGACGCCATCCTCCCGGATCAGGTACTCACGCTCCGGAAAGAATCCGCTTTCCCTGAGCGTCACGTAGAGGCCGTCGGCCCCCGATATGTAGAGATCGTTGACTTCCTCAGCGGCCGAGAACCTATCCCATGTAGTGGCGATAAACGAGATCCGGCGCCAGCGCAGACTGGGAATCGGCGGCTCGCGCTGGATGAGCGGTCCGATCTGCAACTTGTAATACTGCTCGTCCGCCCGTGGATGCTCAGGCTGGTCCGGGAACAAGTCACGGCGGCGCACAAGCTCGTGGCCGCGCACTTCGGAATACCAATGGATCGCCCACTTGTCCTCGCCAAAAACCGCTGTGAAGTAGAAAGCCAGCACAGCCGCATCTGTCGTACACTGCGGCGCGTGACGAAGCGGCACACGATACCAGCCCTCATCCTGAGCCAGGTGGAAGTCGTGGGGGGTCGTCATCACGCCCACCAGAACGCGATCAGCCGCATGGAACATACTTCACCTCCAAAACAAGCTTCACGGTGCATCAGGTTACAGTGAGTATAGAAACCGGCAGCGGCAAGTCAAGTGTTGTATTGAGGATCTCTTGAGGATGTCTTGATAACCATGTGTCATCATATAGGTGCATCGATGGCGCAGGTCCCAGATCCGGCGGGCAGGAACGTTTCATGCAGCACCGTGGGCAAGCAGTTGAGGAAGCAAGCGTAGTATCAAGGAGGCTGAGATGTCAAGGGCTTTGAAGTTGGTCGGTATACTGGCGGTTGTGGTTGTGACCCTTTTCGGCACTACCATGGTCTTTGCTCAAGAGGATACCCATGTCTTTGGCTCGGTTTTTGTAGACGCCAACATGAACGGAGTCTGGGATCCGGGCGAAGAGGGGTACATTGGCGAATGGAAAGAGTGGTGGGACGCAGACGAAGGGGTGAACATGAAAGCCTACGTCGGCACCACAGTGACGCTGAACCCGGGAGACACGGACGAAATAATCACCCTCACGACCGCCGGCGGCCGTGGGCTGAACGAGGGGGAACAGGACCTGTGCACCTACATGGACCGGGTCATCGCAGACGGACCCGATGAAGATGAGGAGCTGGACATCAATCCCAGCCCGCTCCGTCCATGCAACGGTACATTCGGACTGCGCCCGGCAGGCCCCAAGGAGATGATCTGGGAAGTGACACTGACACCACCGGCCGGATACAGTGTCACGTCAGCCAACCCGCAGTACGTCGAGATCGCGGATGATACGCCGGTCGTGGAGTTCGGCATCGCCCCAACCGGGGCCGGCGGCCCGATCGCGCTTCTGCCGGTCACTGGCGGTACACTGCTGGGACTTCTGGCGATCGCAGCGACCCTGATCGGAAGTGGTACGCTCATCGTGAGGACGAAATCTCGCCGGTGACCATGAAACGGCGCCTGCCAATCAGGCGCGCCCGCAACCCGACCCCGGAGATGCTAACTCCGGGGTCGCTTTCTGTGCCCCCCAATTGACAATCCTGAACGAGTGCTACGATAGGGATATTGAGCTACCCTTGATGATGCGAGGAGGATGGTTGTATGCAGATTCACCACATTGCCATCGTCGTGAAGGACCTGGATGCAGCACTGGCGTTCTACCGGGATGCGTTGGGGATCGAGGTTAGCGAACGCCGCAAAGTCCCGACCGAGGGTGTCGAGATCGCCTTCCTGCCCATGGAAAACTCAGAGCTCGAACTCCTGGAACCACTTGAGCCGGAGAACAGCATAGGGCGCTTTCTGGACAAGCGAGGTGAAGGCATCCACCACGTGTGTATACTCGTTGAGGACATTGCCGCCGCTGTGACACGTATGGAAGACGAAGGCGCGCAGATGGCCACCGAGGTACGCAGTCACCCTGACGGCACCCGGTACGCATTTGTGCACCCGAAGAGCACGCACGGAGTGCTGATGGAACTGTACGAGAAGCCCCAGCGGTAGACAAGCAAATCAGCGAACCGGTCGTCGACCGGTTCGCTGATGATCACTCAGACAATGCGCCTGTGCCTGGAATAAAGCCAGGCAGTCAGTGAGGGGAACTACGCAGCGCCGATGAGTTCCCTGGCGAGACTGGCAGCACGGCTGGCATCGGGGGCATAGCCATCAGCGCCGATTTCGTCAGCGTAGGCCTGGGTCACAGGCGCGCCACCGATCATAACGATGACGTCGTCGCGAACACCGGCCTCAACCAGCGCGTCCATGGTGTTCTTCATATTCGGCATGGTGGTCGTCAACAGCGCGGATATACAGATCACCTCCACGCTTTGTTCCGTGACGGCTTTCACAAACTTCTCAGGCGATACATCGGTCCCCAGATCGACGATCTCGAATCCGGCACCCTCCAACATCATGCAAACCAGGTTCTTGCCGATGTCGTGCAAGTCACCCTTGGCGGTGCCGGCAGCGACCTTGCCCACAGGCTTGATGTCCTCGTCAACCAGTTTCGGTTTGAGGATCGCCAGACCGGCCTTCATAGCGCGCGCGGCGATCAGCATCTCGGGGACGAAGTACTCGCCCTCCTCGAAGAGACGGCCAACCTCGCCCATGGCCTTAATCATCCCCTTGTTCAACAGATCAGATGCCGACGTCCCCTCATCCAGAGCCGCCTGCACCATCTCCTGGACCAGGTGCATATCCCCATCCAAGATACCTTCACGAATAGCCTCTAGCTTGTTACCCATCCTGCTTCCCCCCTAATTGTCGATGTGTTTTCAACGAACCAGCATTAGTTCGCCATTATATAGGACAATATGATAAAACCAAGACACACAACCGCTTCGATAGTACTACCATCTCACACACCGTGCATGGCCCTATTGTATGCGATGTGTGGGATTTGGAAATGCGGGGTGGAAGAATGCCACATCCGAGCTTTCCGCCGTAGCGCCCATCTCCGCAACCACCACGTCCACCGCGCCGCGAACGAGATCGCGCAGCTCGGCAGCGGCCATCTCAACCCGCGCATTGACCAGGATCGCGACGCGCGTCCCCGGCAACTCGGGGATCGCGCTCTCCCAGCCCGCCGTCGGAAGCGTCGGGAAACTTACCTTCGTCTGCGTCCCAGCCGCCTCCACAAAGAACTTCAAGTGCCCGATTGTGGCACCGTGCCCGGTGGGCGCACCGTGCTGTGCGAGCCGCGCCAGCAGCACACGCATGAACTCCGTCACGACAGCTTTGCCGGTCCCCTCCCGAACCGTGAAACTCAACCGCTCATCGAGCCAGGCCAGCCCTGCCTCGCCGGCACCGTACCGCTCATAGTCGATGTCCAATGTAGCCGCTGGCGGGGCCGCTTGCCCGGCCTCCAGCGCCGCCACCCATCCCAAGACATCCTCCGATTTCAGGGAATTCTGCAGGCGCACCGTCCTCCCACCGAAGCGCGCCAGTGCCAGGGAGACCAATTCCTCGGCCTCCTCCACCGGCAGAAGATCGCACTTGTTGACGATCAACATCCCGGCTTCCTCAATCTGCTTGTCAAAGACATAGACCACGTCATCACTAAACGGCATCGGCTGATCCAGTAAACGGCGCCGGAGCAAACGGGCGTCCGCAAAGACCGTGAAGCTGGTGGGCTCGCCCAGCTCTGAGCGATCCAGCTCAAGCAGCGGCTTCACCACCGTGGCCACGATATCCGCACAAGAGCCCACGGACTCCGCAAAGATCACGTCCGGCTGCGCCATCGCCTTGAGTTGCGCAAGCTGCGCGTCCAAATCGCTGTAATTGCAGCAGAAGCAGCCCCCCGTCACCTCCACGGTCGGCACACTGGCGCTCTGGAAGAACGCAGTGTCCACCAGGTAGCGCCCCTGGTCGTTTGTGACCACGCCCACTCGCTTGCCGCCGGCCATCAAGGCCTTGGTCGCACCGATGATCGCCGTCGTCTTGCCGCTGCCCAGGAACCCGCCGACAATATGCAAATCCACAGAAGCCCTGCTTTCTGTTAACAAATCACTAAGGGATAGGGGCTACGACACCAAGGTTTTGTACAAGCCTCAACCCCAGTAACCATTTTCCCATCCCTTATTCCATAGCACCTTAGTACCTTATCCCCTATCTCCAGGGAGCCGCTTCTCAATCTTCTCCACCAGCTCGCGGTTGCTGGGGATGATGGAGGAGTAGATCAACTCACCGTTAATGTAGATGCTGGGCAGGTTTTTGACCCCTAGTTTCATCATCCGGGCAACATTCTCCTTCTTCGTGAACTTGTACTCCACCATCTCCACGCCGTCCCCGATCTCACCCGTGGCCCGCAGGGCAGCATCGCGCATGTAACTGCACGCCGCACAGGTATCGGAGTCGAGTGTGAAGACCTCCACAAGGGGCTTCCCCAGGTTCGCATAATCCGGCAGGACCACGGCATCGAGATCGAAAGTCTCGGATTGGTAATCCTCCAGCATCGCCCTGGTCCCTGATGGGTCACGCACCGCCTGGACCACGCCCACGACATTCTCGACCGGCACATCATAGGGCATATCGCAGCCCGGCGCCAGAATGTAGTTCTGCGGCACACCCAGCTCTCCACTGTCGGTGGTAGGCGTGACTTTGGCCAACAGATCAACCACGAACTTCATGTTGTCCGGCTGGGATCCCAGCAACATATGCGTGGTGAGAGGGATATTGCCGCCAATCGTGATGTTGTAGCGATCCGTGATCTCTTTGGCCCCGGCCAGGTCGATGTTCTCGTCGATCGAGATCGAATCCGGCCCGGTCTGGCACATCACGTCGATGTTCTTGGTCGCATCACCGCAGACAAAGAACGCCGAATAAGCTCCCTTCTCCCTGATGAAATCAAAGACCTCGGTGTATGACTCCAAGAGCAACTTCTTGAAGTGACGAGGCGAAATCTGGGAGACCAGCGGATCGACAATGGCGATCACGTCCATCCCGGCATCGATATACATCTCGGCCATGCGCTTGGCCACATCCACGGAATACGCAATCAGGTCGCGAAGGAACTCCGGCTGGTCAAACATATCCATGAAGATCTCGGTGCCACGCAGGTGGGAGGCCAATGTGAAGACACCCGTCACAAGACCGTACAGCGCCGTGGTCCCGCCGACTTCAGCTTTCATACGCCGCATAACGTCCAGGATCATCGGCAGACGACCATCCGTAGCTTCCGGGAGATGGCTGGGGACGACCATGTCTGTGGCCAAAGGATGCACAGCCACCGTCGGCGGCGCCTTCTCTGCCCACAGCAGGTTGCATCCGAGGATCTCGGCCTCGATCTGCAGATCGAACACCACCGGCTGCCCATCTGGCCCGTAAGTCCGGTTCACAGCCAGCAAGGACTCGAACAGCTTGTCGCCATCGGTCAGCACTTCGTTGGCCGAGTACCCCAAGAGCTTCCCTGCGTGGACTCCCGCAAAAGGAACCCACGGAATTGCATCAACAGGCTCGTGCTTAAGCGCGCTAAACAGCAACATTTTGCCTGACATAGGATCTACCTCCACATTATGAATTCCACCAACGCTAGACACTGGTTTCTACACCTAATCCCTGAGGAAACAACCGGGAGACCTCCACTGCCCACGCCGATCTTGCACATCACAGAAGCAGACACACCGTGTGCCGCTCTGGCCGGATTGCCGACATCCGATAGACGGCAACCGAGCGGGGGTCGACCGGAAGATAGCGTAGTTCAGCAGCATCCCTTGTGTTTCCGCCCCCCGACACGGACCAGAACTGGATTCCTGATTCCGCAGGATCATACACAGAGATTGTCGATTTCCACCTCACCCCTGCCAGTTTCCATTATATAGGCAAATGGCACCATTCTGCGGACAACATAGGGCCATTGTGGGGACAACCCATAATTGTGATCACAAGCGTGGCCCAAGGATCTGCCACAGAAGGGTATCTCGTCGATCCACAAGCAGAATGGTTGACAGATCAAGCAAACCTGGTATAATTCTCATGCGGGATGCAGCAGAATCCTGAGACGGACCGTACGCCTGGATTTGCTACGAAAGGAATCCGGGCGTTTTCCATGCATTGCATGCAATGCTCGCAATGTATATGCTCAGGCGGCTCATCCCAAAACACGCGTATCTGAAAGGAAGCATACTGCGATGAACGAACGTGAAGTTGGTGTTGTGAAGTGGTTTAATGCGGCCAAGGGCTACGGCTTCATCTCGCGCGAAAGCCAGGAAGACGTATTCGTCCACTACTCGGCCATTCAGTCCGAGGGTTTCAAGAAGCTGGTTGAAGGACAGCAGGTTGAGTTCTCCCTCGAGGAAACCGACAAGGGTCTGCAGGCGAGCAACGTCGTCGCTCTGTAACCGAGCCCCATCACGCCAGCCAAGTAACGCAGGAAGCCGTCTGGTCCAAGACCAGGCGGCTTTCACTTTCCCCGGTTTCATCACTACGCTCACCGCCCCACGATAGAGTGCCGCCCGCAGCTTTGCCACACTGGTCACCACAGTCAATGTGACGTCTCAGCGGACCTCTCGCTTGCCTCTTTGCTCTTTCGTACTATGATGGGATTACACTTGACACAAAACGATGGCTCGATGAGTTTGACTGCGCCACGCGCAACAGGACCGGATCCGTTGGTTACGACGAGGTCTGCCCTATGGGCAGACTGTAATCGCACTCCACGCGGACGCTGGGCGCTGGCATCAACTTATCGGGTCTTTTTTTGTGTCTTACGTCATCCGTAGCTCAAGGAGAGAGAGAACGACATGGGTAGGATTCGCAGATTGGTGTTGGATACATTGAAACCACACGATCCCAGTATCATTGAATTGGCCGACCAGCTCAGCGATCTCGAAGGGATCTCAGCGGTGAACATCAGCATCTACGAAATGGACCGCAAGGTTGAAAACGCCAAGATCACGATCGAGGGCGAGTCCATCAGTTACGACGTTGTCGCCGAGCTGATTGAGGAGATGGGGGGCGCCATACACTCAGTGGATGAAGTCGCGGCGGGCCGGCACATCATCGACGATGCCGAGACGCTACAAGACTGATGCCACTGTGGTGACTTGGGAAGCCGCAGAGGCCGGCAAGCGTCCTAGCGATGAGCAGGACTAAGGCAGCCTGCTACACCGGATTCGGGGGTGCAGCAAACTCGCTAACTTAGGTGAGATTGCCCAGCCGCTGTTGTACGGTGAACGCATTTGGTGGTGTCTTGCCCATCAACGAGGTGTTGATGGGCAACTCCACAGCCGGCCTAACAGATCCAAGAGTCTTTGTGTCAACAGGACTCGTCACCTGCCAACGATGGGCGTGTCGCGCCTGTGCGGTGCTTATCTAGCCGAGTCGGCGGAGAGCAAGCGAGAACTCCTCGAGCTTAGCTGCCGAACCGTCACAGATCTCAACAAGACCGGAATCGGAAAGGCCTCCCGCGTTGCTGCCATCACCGCCTCTCTGATCGATGGGCTCTCCCCATGCCTGGCCGCGCTTGTTGTGCTGACCCCTTCTTGATGCGCGGCCTATTACGTGATATCTACTGAGTCTTCGACAGCTCATTGGCCACCGCACTCCTGGCCCTATTTGGCCTGTGCATCTTCCTGGGACGTATCAGCGAAGAGAACGAAGCATCATACGGTGCCAGGACTGTGGTGGCTGGGCTAGGTTCTATCCTCATCAGTGTCTTGCTGAGCCGGCACCAAAACTTTGACATCACTCTGAACAATGCTATGATTTGCCCCGTTGATGCGGCCCGCTCAGTTACCGGCCCGCACCGGCAATGTGAAGCTGCAGGCGTACAGCCAACTGGAAGGTTGTGGATACTGCCATGATGGAGAAGCTGCGCGCACAAAAACCCATCTATACGATTCTGATCGCCGTCATCATTGCCACAATCCCCTGCTACTGTCTCGGGTTTGTAGCACTGGCGATTCGCCCTTCCCCGCTCACGCCGACACCGATCCCCGAGACCACGGAGACTGCTGTCCCGAACGCCAGTGCCACACCGTATGAAGTTGGCCCCGGCACCGGAACACCCTCCAAGACACTGCAGCCAACGCCAACACAGTGGTTTCCGCCTACCCGGACACCAACACCTACGGCAACAGAGACGCCACTGCCGAGCATGACGCCGACAGATACACCTACGCCGACGCCCACCAGCACGGCGACACAGACGCTGACCCCAACGCCAACGTTGACCGCCTCGCCCACGGCATCGCCAACGTCAACCGAGACACCGACGTCCACGGCGTCACCGACGGCAACACCGCAGCCGTCATTGACAGCGACGGTTTCTGCGCCGACGCTGACGTGGACACCGGAGCCGACAGCCACCTTCACCGCAGCGCCTGAGATCACGGCGACGTCCACCACGACGGCCACCATCACACCCTGACACGAGGAGACTCTTGGAAACTCTCGAACTACTCCAAACCCTTGCTGACGTCCCCGGGCCTGCAGGACGAGAGGGCGCCATATGCGATATTCTGATGGACCTCTGGCAGCCTCTCGTAGATAACATCCGCGTGGACGCAATGGGCAACCTCATCGCGCTGCAGCAAGGTACCTTGTCGGACACCAGCGAGCGGAGAGCCGTGATGGCCGCCGCCCATATGGATGAGATCGGCCTGATTGTGACCGGCATTGAACGTGGGTTCCTGCGCATCCATGCCCTCGGAGGTGTGGATCGCCGTGTTTTGCTGGGGCTGGAGGTCCGCGTCCACGGGCGTAGTGAGCTCCCGGGCATCATCGGCAGTCGTCCCCCACATGTGCTGCCGGCTTCAGAGCGCCGGAAAGTCTTGCCATGGCACGAGCTCTTTGTAGATGTAGGCCTGCCGGTGGATGAAGTCAAAAGGCTGGTACGCGTGGGTGATCACATCACGATACACCAAGCCGTAACGTCCCTCGAGAATAGCCGCGCAGCAGGAAAAGCGATGGACAACCGCGCCTGTGTTGCTGCACTGACACTGACCCTGGAGGCCCTGCGCCATCGCGCTCACGCGTGGGACTTCTACGCCGTGGCAACCGTGCAAGAAGAAGTAGGCGTCAAAGGCGCTATCACCAGCGCGTATGGCGTGGCGCCTGACCTCGCCGTTGCCCTCGATGTCACCTTTGCCATCCAGCACAACGACAGTGACCCAGGTGTGTTTGAGCTGGGCAAGGGGCCAACCATCGGCGTAGGCCCCAATTGCCACCCGCAGATCGTCACCCGTCTGAACGAAGCCGCAGCTGCCGACGAGGTCCCTACAACCATCGAACCGTTGCCCGGTTCCAGTGGTACCGACGCGTGGGGAATTCAAGTGGCCCGGGAAGGCATCCCATGTGGCTTGATTTCCATCCCGATACGCTATATGCACCAGCCGGTGGAGGTGGTCGAGCTAAAGGACATCGAACGCGCGGGCCGGCTGCTTACCGGCTTCGTAACCAGGCTGGAGAGCGATTACACCCCGAGGTGGGAGGATGACGCCGCGGCGGACGCTGAAGAAAAAACTCCCTCTGGCAAAGATTCGGCCGCCTCAGCGGCCGCCCCAGCGAACGCATCAAGGGGGACACACGCATGAGCGACCTGATCACCCATCTGGAGGCACTGTCCAACGCGCCGGGCATCTCCGGCGACGAGATCGAGGTGCGCAGGATCATCCGCCCGTTGATCAGGGATAGGGTCGATGATCTGCGCATTGACCCTATGGGCAATCTCATCGCCTACAAAGCCGGCACAGGCGCATCACCTCTGCGCGTGCTTATCACGGCGCATATGGACGAGGTCGGCCTGATGGTCATCGGGCACCACGGGGACGGCTCTCTCAAGATCGCTACTGTCGGCGGCATCCCTGCCAGATTGCTCCCCGGCCTGAGCGTGCGCGTAGGCAAGAAGAGCCTGCCGGGCGTCATCGGCCTTCAGGCAATTCACCGCGCCATCGGTTCGGACAAAGCGCCCAGCCTCAGCCAACTGGCCGTTGATATCGGCGCCAAATCCAAAGACGAATCCAAGCGCCTCGCCCCGGTGGGGACATCCATTGTCTTTGCGACGCGTTTTCAAACGATTGGCAGCAGTTGTCTGGGGAAAGCATTCGATGACCGCGCCGGCTGCGCCATTCTCGTCAACCTGTTGCTGGGAGAGCGATTTCCATTTGACGTTTACGGCGTCTTCACCGTGCAAGAAGAGGTAGGACTGCGCGGTGCGCGCGTCGCTGCCTACACAGTCGAGCCCGATTTTGGCATCACCCTGGAAGGCACGTTGGCCGATGACCTACCCAAGGAAGAAGCCGATGTCAGTCCCACCACGGAGCTGGACAAGGGGCCGGCCATCACGGTGATGGATCGTTCCTACATCACGCCGCCCCGTCTCTTGCGCCACTTTGTGCGCACGGCTGAGAAGGAGGGTCTGCCCTTCCAGTTCAAGCAGCCCGGCATCGGTGGCACAGATTCCGGCGGCGTGCATCGAGCCAGAGCCGGTGTGCCCGCTATCACCGTGGCGATTCCGTGCCGGTACATTCACAGCCCGGTCTCCCTGCTGCGCCAAAGCGATCTCACTGCAACGGCCCAACTCGTGAATGCCGCCGTGCGTCAACTAGCCACGCAAGACCTACGCACTCCAGAATAACCAGGCGAGTATCGCACGCGGACAGCGTACATAAGTATGACCTCGACCTCTGCACCGTGCCGCTGAGGCACCGAGACCCGAAGACTAGGAGAATACCTTGGACCTTACACTGCTGGAGACACTAACCCAGACATTCGGCCCATCGGGCTATGAAGACGAGATCCGCGGCGTCATACTCAAGTCCGTCGAGGCCTTTGCTGATGAGACACGCGTTGACCCGCTGGGCAGTTTGGTGGCCTACCGCAAGGGTACCAGCGAGACGCCCAAGAAGATCCTCCTGGCTGCCCATATGGATGAGATAGGTCTGATGGTCACGCACGTTGAGGAACACGGGTTCCTCCGCTTCACATCCATCGGCGGCGTGCGAGCCCTGTCCCACATTGGACAGCGAGCCAGATTCGCCAACGGGACAACGGGCCCGATCTATCTGGAGCGCCAGGATCCTCCCAAGTTGCCGGCGCTTCACCACCTGTATGTGGACGTTGGCGCGACCAGTCGTGAAGACTGCCCCATTGGCGTGGGGGAGACCGGCGTCTTTGTTGGGCCACTCGTGCAGCAGGGCACCCGGTTGATCAGCAAGACGATGGACGATCGCATTGGCTGTTATATCCTCATTGAAATGCTGCGGCGTTTGAAGGATTCTCCCAACGATGTATACGTGGCATTCACCACGCAGGAGGAGATCACTCTCTCCGGGGCGCGCACCTCAGCCTTCCGTATCGATCCGGATATCGCGATCGCACTGGATGTCACCGCCACAGGCGACACTCCGAAAGCGCTGCCCATGGACGTGAGCCTCGGCAAGGGGCCGGCTGTCAAGGTGAAGGATTCGGGCATGATCGCACATCCACGGGTCCGCGATATGCTGGTTGAGGCCGCGGAGCGAGCCGGCGTACCCTACCAGATGGAGATCCTGTTGGCCGGCACGACGGATGCAGCTGCGATGCAGTTAGTGCGGAGCGGCGTGCCCAGTGGCTGTCTGAGCATACCTTGTCGCTACATTCACAGCACGGCGGAGATGGTGGATCAGGCCGACGTGGAGAACGCAATCGAGGTCATGTTGGCCTTGCTCAGCAAGCCGATCTAGATAGATTCAAATAAACACTCGACCAAACATGTAGCGCGAAGTCGCGTGTCCTTCGGACGTACTTCCGTTTACAATGTTCCTCGATTTATGTTATCATGTACCCATCACATACCAGTCCCGAGGGTAGGAGGAGAATCATTCAACGAAAGCGTGTCCTGCGACCGGTCGCGCCCACGCTGATGACGGCTTCACTGCTTCTGACTGCATGTGGGGGGGGAAACACAGACGAGGCACCCACCACAAGTACACCGGCAGCCAACAACGATAGTCCGGCAGAGAACAATGATGATGCCAGCGACGAAGGAGCGCTTGCCGTAGAGGCGCCAACAGCGACGCTGACCCTTGTGGAGCAGATCCCGGACGGACTCATCACACATCCCGACGCATACGGTTTTGAGGTCAGTGCGGTAAGTGATACATACGTCTATCTTGTCCCAATGATGGCTGCGGAAACAACCGAGTATATGCTGACAGAGCTCGAAGCGATGAGCTGGGAGGAGCGGGGCAAGCTAACCGTTATGGGACATCTGGCAACCCTGAATATGCAGATGGACAAGAGCCGGCTCACGGTCAGTATGCAGGACAATGAGCACTCTGAGACAACGCGTGTCCAGATGGTGTTAATGCAACAGTGAACGCTCTTGGTGGAAGCCTTGTTACCGGCTTCCGGAGCATGGTCTAGAGGAGGCCGGGTGGAGAGCCTAGAATTAGCCAACCAGATTGTAGAAGTTATTGTCGACATACAGGGAGAAGATGTACTGATTCTGGATCTCACGGATGTCACGACGTTTACCGACTATTTTGTCATTTGCACAGCTAGGAGCCGTCGACAGCTTGACGCACTCCAGGCCGCGATCCGTGAGGCCATGAAACACACCGGCGAGACTCTGCTCGCCAAGAAGGTCGAGGGTGACCCCGACACAGGGTGGATTCTCGTTGACTTCAACAGCGTGATTGTGCACCTCTTCAGCGAAGAGATGCGTGCGTACTACCAGCTAGAAGAGCTTTGGCGGAACGCACGGACCGTTGCGCACATTCAGTA
>CAZEXX010000092.1:0-13060 GCA_964516885.1 uncultured Anaerolineales bacterium
TCTCCCCATTCTTACATTCGCTGATTCTCTATTCACCTTCTCGCTCATTCGCTGATTCTTCCATTCTTCCATTCTCATATTCTCTCTCGGAGGTTCCAGATGATACACATAGGCGCAGTCAGTCTTGGATGGAGCGGGCATTCCCTGCCCCAGGTCTTTTCTCAACTCTCAGAGATGGGCGGAACGTGCATCGAGATCAACGGCAACACCGAGCGGCATCACGGTCTACGCCTGAACGAAACGACCATTCCGAAGGTGAAGGCCTGGGCCGGCGAGGCAGGCTTGACCATCAACAGCCTCAGCGGCTACTGTGATTTCGCTCAAACCGATGCGCAAGCTCTTGAGACAGAGATCGAGCGGCTGCTAGTGACTTGCCGGGTCGCCGCAGCCATGGGCGTGCCGGTCGTCCGCGCCTTCACAGGGGACGTCAAGCCGGGCATCACCCTTGCCGCCGTGAGGGCCAACATTATCGCTGCGTTCCGCACCGCGTGCACCGAGGCCGCCGATCTTGGCGTGATCCTTGGCATCGAGAACCACGGCCGGCTGATCAACGATGGGCCGGCCTTGGTGCAACTCGTTGACGAGGTTGGGGCCGACAATCTCGGCTTCACGATCGACACGGGAAACTTCGCCTGGGCCGGGCACAACCTGGCGCAGGTGCGCGCTGACTTCGAAGCCGTGGCCTCGCGCGCCGTCAACGTCCACATCAAGGACGGCGTATGGACCGGCAGCGATTTCACCTTCGTGACGGCGGGGGAGGGAGAACTACCTCTGGCGTGGCTGATCGAGACGCTCCTTGCCGGCGGTTACGACAAGACCATCTGCAGCGAGTACGAAGGGGCGGGCGACTTCGTGGAGTGCACGGCGAAGAGCATCACGTATCTGACGACGACGCTGGCGCAAGCACAGGCGTGAGCCGCGCAGTCGGCGTGACCTCCGGCGTCACGACTCACCATGCACGAGATCACATACAAGATCCAGCCTGAACAGGAACGCGTCAGCGGATGGAGCGTTGCCCACCTGCCACCGTTCCATCGTGTCGAGCCAATAGCCACCCGTGCGAAGCCAGACCTGAGACGAAGTCTCAGGTCTGGCGAAGCGGTGCAGTTGGGCAAAGACATCCCCCGGCCGCAGAGACGTGGGCCAGACGCCCAAGCCGTCCGCCGTGCTCAAGGCCTCGCCGCTTGAGTTCACAAGATGCGCCATAATGGAGAAATTGCGCGTGATCGGCGCCGCCGCTACACGCCACCAGGTCTGGATGTCAACCTCGTTGTCGTATGACCGCACCGACACCCCCAGGAAGTCCACAGGACCCTCTGTTGAGCACGGACAGGTGAGCGCACTGTGGTCTGCGGACGTACAGGTAGCACGCTCGTTGGTTGCGGCGAGTTCGTTGGGCGAGGTCTCTGCGGACACATTGCAGAACCCATCGGTGATATCGGGCACCCAGGTCGGAGACGTGATCTTCCTGCCATTCAGCTGCATCTCGGCCGGCTCGGCAGCCCCGCCGCCCGCCGGCGTATGCTCGTAGAGCGCGAAGGGCTGAGGCGCCTGCCGATCTAGGTACGAAAAGCGCACCGGAGCCAGCCACGACTCCAGTGCGGGAGCCAGTGCCGAAGGCGGCTGCAGCAACATTGAGGGGAGCCCTTTGCGGGAGTCTTGCAGCAGATCCGCACTCAGTACGTAGATACCTGCTGTGGCCCCTCCGTCGGGCACAAGCCAGGACTGTGCGCAGTCGAAGCTCACATCACGCACATCCCGTCCGACACCGTCCGCAATTCCCTCCGGCCTTAGGGGAGACAAAGGAGCGGCACACTGTGCCACCCACGCTGCTGGAAACTCAGGAACGTCGTAGACCAGTAAGCTGTAGTTCACCTGCTCAACCGGCTCAGTGTGACGGAACCACTCGTAAGCGTGGATGTCGGCACAACCGACACCTTGCAGCGCTGATGCGCCGATGATATAGCGTCCCGGCGCCGGACTGAGTTTGGTGGACGGCGGCTCGTGCCGGACATCAGGATGTTCAGCCAAATACTGCGCCAACACATAGGCGTCCTGCCCCCAATCCAGGTTGGAATCGACCAGATAGCGATATCCCTCAGTCGGGCCACCGATCAAGGCACTGAAGAACGCAATCTCATTGGGGTACATCCGCAAGGTCGCCATCGCGCACCAAACCCCACAACCCGCCAATGCCCAGCGCCAGACCAATGCCCGCCCCCGGCACAGTGCAGCCAACCCGCCGGCAGCGGCAATATGCAGCAGCGGGTGGACGGGCAGTATGTGGCGGTAGCCGATATTCATGCCCTGAGCGATGGCCACAGTGAAGTAGACCGCCGGGAAAAATGTGAGCGTCGCCAGCGCAAGGCGCGAGTGTGTTGTCCCCCACAGGCGAGCTGGCTTCCCAAGCGGCAGGCCCAACAGCAGAACAGCCATACCGGTGAACCACAGCAGAAGCATCGGCAGCGGATTCTTGATCAAGAAGGAGAGCGGAAAGTACCACCACCAACTCTGCATCTGCCGCTCACCCAATGCAAAGGAGACGGACTCATATCCGGTCAGGTAGAAGGCACTCCGCCAATACGCCGGCGCCGGCACAGATAGCCCGGTCTCTCCCAGGGGCTCCCAGTGGAAGCCATAGGCAGCCCAGAGAATTAGGAACGCCACGGCCACGGTGGCACCAACCTGGGGGACGGTCGTGGACAACGACTCGATACGTCTGCGCCGCACCACGCCGCCGGCCAGCAGTAGCCCAGCACACGCCAGCCAGAGCGGCCCGGATGCCTTCGTCAACAACGTAGCGCCGGAAAGCACCCCGCACGCCAGAGCCCACCGCCACCTGCCAACTCGCGTCCAGCGCCAGGCGCTATAGAGCGAAGCCACACCGAAGCACGCGATGCCCGCATCCGTGGTCGCCAGGCGACCGTGAGCCAGCAGCGTGGGATCCACCAAGACCAGGCCGAGAGCGATCAAGCCGGCGGGGCGACCGAAGGCAGTCCTGGCCCAGCGAGAGACCACAGCAGCCATCAACACAGTAAGCCAGATTGTCGGTATACGGCCCATGAAGAGGGCGCGGTCAGGAGATAACAGGGCGTCGTGGAAGCCGCCGACATAGATATCGAAGGCGTCGGGCCAACCAGCCAGATCAGCTACCCCTACGTCGGTCTCGCCAACGGTCACGAAAGCGCCTTGCAGAGCCGGCATCAGCGGCGGGTAGCCGCGCTGGGTCAGCACATCGAGGACACCAGCCTCGCCAGAGACCAGCGCATAGCCACCGGCGATATAGGCAAACTCGTCGGCGGTGGCAGAGATCCGGCCGGCCCCGCCGATCAGCAACGTGAACAACACCAGCAGCACGTAGATCGACCCTGGCGGACAGCGTCGCGCTCCTGCCGTAAGTCGTCTGTTCACGGTGCCTCCCTTCGCTACAGCTATGGTAGCACGGTTATAGAAAACTGCACGTGTCAGCACCGTGAGTATGTTTTGCTGCGCCCAGCATCCCGCCTCCGCTGGCCTTCTGAAGCTTCGGTAGTACGATCACCCTGGTGGTCGATCGCAACTGCGGCGGTGCTGCACTCACCGGCGTGTCACGCCTCAATCAACTCACGCGATGGGGGACAATCCATGGGTAGACAGAACATCCATCTGGCTTTCGTCGGCAGCGGGAATTGGGCACGGAAGTACCACTTTCCCTCGTTAGCCTATCTCGCCCAACGCAGCACATCGAACACGACAGAGGATCTTGGTGTTGATCTCTATCTCCGGGGCATCTACAGTCTGGATCCGGAGATCGCCGCCGGCGTTGCGACAGAGACGGGGTTTGAGCGCGTCTACCCCAGTTTGAACGCGCTGCTTGACGATGAGGCCGTGGATGCCATTGCTGTCGCGGTCACGCCGTCAGCCCTCGCATCCGTGCTCAGGCGCGTGGTTACAAAGGGAGTCCCGATCTTCAGCGAAAAGCCGCCGGGCGTGAACACACAAGAAGCCAAGGACCTCAGCGATTTGGTCACGGTACCCAACGTCCTGGCATTCAACAGGCGATTCATCCCCCTCAACAGTACCTTCAAGAGCCTCGTCGAGAATCTGGAGGAGATCTACTATATCGAGGGATCCTTCTACCGACACCAGCGTGTGGACGAAACGTTTATGATCGGCACGGGGATTCACTGGATCAACTTTATGGAGTACCTTTTCGGCGAGATTCAGGATGTCAATGTGGAGCGATTCCCGAACCCGAGCAACAATACCGTCAACCGCATCGCACAGTTGACGTTCTCCAACAGATTGCGTGGACAGCTCAAGGTCTTCCAATGCGCCGGCGCACAGGTTGAGCGCATCGAAGTGCATAGCGCGTCACGTTCGCTCACCCTGTTCGGGCCGCTCTGGGAACAGCCCGGTCGCATCATCATCCACGAAGGTGCACAGGAAACGATCATCGACCCCGAAGCCACCGATCCGCTGCCCGAGATCATCAGGCTCGGCATTGTGGGGGAATACGTGGAATTTCTGACCAAAGCATGCGCAGGACTGCCCACCCGTTCCAATTTCAAGAACGCCGTGAATTCCATGCGGGTGGCAGAGGCAATGGAGTAGATAGCTGCCGACAGAGAGCAGGAGTAAGGAGTCAGAAGTAAGCAGTAGTCCATAGCTGCGCCGAAGCGTCGGATGCCGGTTCCTTACTGCTTACTCCCTACTGCATACTGCATACTGCTCGTCAAGGGGAAAAACCACTGTGATCACAAGAACCATCAACCCATCCGCAGATCTCACCACAGCCCGCGCGCGGCACCTTGCCGGTGTGAAAGCGTGGGCCTACGCCTGCATCGATCGCTACCGCAACGCGCCGGCCACCGATGTGCACGACCAGGCCACCTATGCGACGGCGTGGGCGCCCTATGTAGAAGCAACCGGGGACCCTCACGTTATGGCGTTTCTCAAGGAGCTACGAGACAGGATCCGCGACCACTTCGTGGCAACCGATCAATGGCACCACGGCTACTGGCGGGCGCAGGAAGCTCACCATGGCACGGAGCACTTCGAGTTGTTTCTGGGCACCCTCTACCGGCTTGACCCCGAGGACTCGGAGACAAAAACCCAACTGATCGACGCAGCGGAGCACATCGGCAACTGGGTGCCGGACATCCCAAGATGGTTTGACGAAGAGACGGGCCTCTTCCGATCCATGTACCTTGGCACCGAAGTCGTCCGCACCGAGCCCGGGATGAACCTGAATGTCCCCGATCACCTGCGCCTGGTGAATCTATGCTTGCTGGCGCACGAAATGAGCGGCGAAGATCGCTATCTGACCTTCGCGGACATCTATGCCCGGCGATGGGCCGACGCGATTGTCGGTTGTGATCAACTTCCCATCGGCCTCACACCCGAGGGACCGATCACGACCATGGCGGGGACCGCGGAGAAGGCTTACCGGAGTTTCGCCGGCATGGCCGGGCATCTCGATGACGACGTGGACCGCGCCGAGAATCTATTGGCCTCCAACGGCACCGGAGCGTTGCTCTCGTTGTGGACGCTGACAGGCGAAGCCATCTACCGGGAGGCCGTGGAACGCGTCCTGGGTGTCCTGGCAACGCAGCTGGGTGACCCCGACGCCGGGCCTGCAGCGGACGCGCTGAGGACCTACCGACAATCGACTGAGGATGACCGCTATGATGCAGCCATCCTGGCCGCCTATAGGACGTGTGCGTCTGGGCGAGATCCCCTCGCCATTTGCGAGATCGGCATTGAGCCCGACATCCAGCGACCAGAACGTCCCCGCGGCGTCGGCAAGCGCTCGGATATGCCCAACTGGTTCGAAGACGGCGCGCCGCGTCGGCACAACCCGATCACCCTCTCGGTCGTGGCCGAGATCCGCGGCGACGCCGGCTTGGTAACCAGAGCGCTGGATCTCGCTCGCACCTACCTTGCGCTGGCGCGAGAAACACTGCCCGATGGGCGGCACCACGGTTGTGCGGCCAACACCGTCAGCGCCGTCGCTCGCGGTCACGGGCGCAACAACCACGCAGGCGTCGTCACGGCGGTGAGGACAACGGTTGCAGGTTACGGGTTACATGTTGCACGTTAAGGCACTGAGAGTCACAGGTCCGATGTCGCTCGCTATCCAACACACCGCGCGAACCACAGCATTTTCTTGACTACCGACTTTTGGCTTTTGACTATCTCTGACCACAGACTTTGGAAAGGCCCATAGTTGTGCAATACTTCAAACCAGCCGGCGCGTCTACCTTCGCCGGTGACGCGATGCCGTTTACGCACGATGGTATATTCCATCTGATCTACTTGCTCGACCAAGGGCATCATCAGGGTCTTGGTGGCCTGGGTGGCCACCAATGGGCACACGCAACCACCACCGACTTTGTCCACTGGGAGCACCATCCGTTGGCCATCGCCATCACGGAACCTTGGGAGGGTTCGATCTGCACAGGCTCCGTCTTCGTCTACGATCGGACGTACTATGCCTTCTATGCCACCCGGATGCGTGACTGGACGCAGCATCTTGGGCTCGCGACAAGCACCGATGGTATCCACTTCGAGAAACAGGCTCCCAACCCACTGGCTTCGCCCAGCCGCCGCTACGACCCCGAGCACTTCCGTGACCCGTTTGTCTTCCAGGATCCGGCCACCGGCACCTTTCATATGCTTGTGACCTCTAAGCTGGCTGAGCCCGGGCTTGCCGGTCGGGGTGGCTGTCTGGCACACCTGGTCTCCACCACCCTCCGAACGTGGGAGGAAGCAGAACCGTTCCTGATCACCGGCTATCCAGGCGCGCCCGAGTGTGCAGACCTCTTCACCTGGAACGGCTGGACCTACTTGATCTTCAGCCACGACCTGGTGGCCCACTATCGGATGGCACGCAATCCCCTGGGTCCGTGGCTACGACCGCCTATGGACACCTTCGACGGTCCGCTGGCGGCAGTGATGAAGACAGCCCCGTTTGGCGACCGACGCATCGGCGTCGCCTGGATCGGGACCCGCAAGGGCGACACCGATACCGGCACGCGGCAGTGGGGCGGCAACTTAATCCTCCGCGAGCTCATCCAACACCCCGATGGATCCCTCGGCACGAGCTTTGTGCCGGAGGCCATCCCAATCTACGGGCAGCCCCTGGCCCTACGCATGAGCGCCCTGACAGTAGACGTCGCCGGCTCAGCATCTGCGATGTGCGTGGGAAGCTCGCAGGGCTTGGCCGCAGCGGCGGTCACGGGGATACCCCGCACCTGCCGGATCACCATGCGTGTCGATCCCCGTGGCAGCAGAGCCCGGCCGACGCCCGAGTTCGGGTTGCGGCTGCGGAGTGCTGGCCAGTTCGCCGAAGGTTATGATCTGAGATTCCGGCCAGACGACGCCACCGTCACCTTGCAGGATGCCGGTCTCACACAGGTCCACGAGATCAAACAACCCTTCGACCTGGACATCGTAGCCTATGGAGACATAATCGACGTCTGCATCGCCGGGCAACGCTGTTTGGTCAACCGGCTGCCCGAACGGCGTGGCGACCACCTCCTCTTTTATTGCCGTGACGGCCCGGTCAGCTTCGAGTACATCAAGGTCGTGCCACAGCTGTAGAGAGCCCAACACGACCTGGCTACCCATAGATGCTCCAAGAGACAAAGGTACTGTCTCTGGTATAATGCTGAATGGTGCGCTGAATACTCGGCGAGTGCGCACCCCATACGTTGGTCAACTATGAACATCTACATTAAACCTCAGGAACTGCTCTGAAAGGAGAACCGCGTTGCTACCTTGGTTAGGCCAGCATCTCACGCAGCTATTCGGACCCTTCCGGCTCTTTAACTCCTATCTTTTCCTGGGCGGTATCGGAACAGCTATGGCCGCTCTCGCGACCTGGTACTCTCTGCCTAAGCTTTGGGGCTTTCTCCCGCACGACCGTGGTCGTGCCCACGCTGTCAATTCAGAAGAGTCCAGAGGCAAGCCCGTTGGCGCAGGCCTGATCTTCGTGCCCATCTTTGCCATAGTTGCGCTGCTGGTCATCCCGTTCGATTGGCGCGTTGTCGGCATTGTGACGTGCGTGCTGCTGTCCACACTTGAGGGGTACCTTGATGATCGCAGCCACGGTTGGAGCGAGTACACGCTGGGGTTGATGGATCTGGGCATCTCGCTGACAGCTGCGATCACCCTGTGTCAATTCCACGAATATGAGATCTGGCTACCGTTGCTCAAGACGTCTATCATGCTGTCGCCGTGGCTCTTCATCCCATTGACGACCCTGATCCTGTGGTTGATGATCAATGCCACGAATTGCACAGACGGCGTCGACGGCCTGTCGGCCAGTCTGGCGATCCTCGCCTTCATCTACCTCGGTAGCATCCTCTATGGGATCGTAGGTCATACGGACATCTCACGATACCTGCTGGTTCCCCACTACGTCGAAGGTGCAAACTGGGCCCTGATGGCCTTCATTATGGTTGGCTGCCTGGCAGGATACCTATGGCACAACAGCCTACCCAGCGTTGTCTTGATGGGCGATGCCGGGTCACGCCCGATGGGCCTGTTGATCGGCATTCTGGTTATGGCCGCCGGCAACCCATTCTTGATCTTCGTAGTCGCAGGTATCGTTCTGGTCAACGGCGCGACAGGCTTGCTCAAAGTCGCCCTGTTGCGCTTCTTCAAGATCAAGATCTTCAAGAGCATCCGCTACCCGCTCCACGACCACGTCCGCCACACATTGGGGTGGTCCAACACACAAGTTCTGGTGCGGTTCGTGCTTCTACAGGCGGTGGGAACACCAATCCTACTCATACTGCTCTTCAAGGTACGTTGAGACGAGAATCGAAGAACAGAGAATCAGCGAATGACACTGGTTTCCTAATTCGCTGATTCTTGATTCGCTCATTCTTCATCTTCCTCGGACGGAGGTCAGCCGTGACAAAGAAGGGTCGGAAACAGCCACAGGTTGTGGTGATCGGCGCCGGAATATCAGGTCTCACCGTCGCAGCCTATCTGGCCCGGGCCGGCTATGCTGTCACGGTATTTGAACAGTTTCCTGACATCGGTGGCGTCACAGCGACTATCAGGCAGGGCGGCTTTGGATGGGATCTCGGCCCGCTGCTTCTGGAGGGGTTCGCACCCAACGAACGCGCGGGGCGCATTCTCGCAGAACTGGGCTTAGCGGACCAAGTACCGCTCCAGATGTCCGACCGAACGTACGTCTTCCCCGAGTTCGACCTGCACAGGCCAGAAACCTACGAGGGCCCCCTTTGGCGCCGGGAGCGCCTCAAGCAGCTCTTCCCGTCGGAGAGAGATGGGATCGATAGATACTACCGCTTCTACAATCGTATGATGAACGTGGCTACCCTCAACACGAGAGCAGAACTGGCCCGGGGACCTTTCAAAGCATGGCTCAAGCTGCGCCTTTGGGCTGCGTTCAACCGTGTCAAGGACAAGCAGGACTGGTCTGCCGAAAAGCTCATGAGCCACTTCTTCGTCGATCCACGGCTCAAAGCTATCTTCACCTCCATCCTGGCCGATTTCGTCATACTCCCGAGCCGGTTTGCCGGCCTCGGAGTCCCCATGCTCAACGTAGAGAATGCCTACGACTACCGCATTCCACGCCGCGTCTCCAGCGCCGGCAGACGCCCCAGCTTCCACTTCATCAAGGGAGGCTGCGGGACACTGGTCGAGGCAATGGCAGGCCTGATCAGAGAGCACGGCGGCAAGATCTACACCAGTACCACCGTCGAGAAGATCCTGGTGGATGCGGACCACGTTACCGGAATAGCCTTGACCAGCGGCCAAACTGAAAAAGCAGACTTCATCATTGCCACTGGTGGGGCGCGGGAGACCTTCTTCCACGCAGTCGGCCGTGAATACCTACCTTCGGGCTTCGCCTACGAGATAGATGAGCTTCCCCTGACGGAGTCGGTCCTGATGGTGCAGTTGGGCATTGATTTGGACCCGCGCGACTTCCAGCGGGAAGCGCTCTGCTACTATTACTACACCTACGATATTGAGAGCGCGGTGTCGGCGTGTCAACACGGCCACTACCACGAAGGACGCGATGGCTTCGTCATGTACGTCCCGACCATTCACTCACCCAGCCTGGCACCGGCAGACCGGCACGCGCTCACCATCTACACCATCGCCCCTAACGTACTCAGCGAGGGTACATGGCAGCGCCGGAGACAGGAGCTGGCTGACAAGCTAATAGAGCAGGCCGAGCGCATCATCCCCGACCTACGGCATCACATCGAAACGCAGCTCATCCTGACACCTGAGGATTTCCAGACGCGGACCCATCAGCAGCACCACGCATTCGGCGGCCGCGCACCGGTCATGGGACAGGATGGTCCGGAACACGAAACACCGATCTCCGGCCTGTGGTTCGTTGGATCACAGAGCAAGAGCGGCGGTGGCGTGCAGAACGTTATGGTGGGGGCACAGGAAACCGCCCGCAAGATTATCGTGCACTGGAAGACCCACCGCCGGCGCAGCAGGCCCCGGCGATGACCACCCATCCAAGGAGCCAACCGCAGTGCGAATGACAAGACTCTTCAGCAACACCTCCCGCGAAGCACCGTCTGAGGCCCAGGTGACGAGCCACCAACTGCTGCTCCGGGCGGGGTTCATCCGACAGCATGCAGCCGGCATCTTCAGCGCGCTCCCTCTCGGCTTTCGCGCCCTCACCAAGATCGAGAATATCGTACGCGAGGAAATGGACGCCATTGGCGGTCAAGAAATCAAGATGCCGGTCGTCAATCCCGCGGAGCTCTGGCGCGAAACCGGACGGTGGGACAGCGTAGGTGCCGAACTGACGCGGTTCAAAGACCGCACCGATCGCGATATGGTTCTTGCCATGACACACGAGGAGACTGTGACCGATCTCGTGCGCCAGGAGATCCAGTCATACCGGCAGCTACCGGCCTTGGTCTATCACATCCAGACAAAGTGGCGCGATGACCCTCGCCCCCGGGCCGGTCTGATCCGCGTAAGAGAGTTCACGATGAAGGACAGCTACAGCCTGGACTCCGACGAGGCGGGGCTGGATCAACAGTACCGTGCCCACTATCAGGCCTACTTCAACATCTTCCATCGGTGCGGTCTGGAGCCCATCACCGTGGGATCGGACACAGGGATGATGGGGGGCACGATGGCCCACGAGTTCATGGCCTTGACGCCTGTCGGCGAGGACACGCTGCTCCTCTGTGATGCGTGCGGCTACTCAGCCAACCGCCAGGTGGCGAATTTCCGGAAGCCCGCTGCAGTCCAGGAGCCCCCCTCGCCTACCACCAAGGTGGCAACGCCAGGGATCACCACGATCGAGGCGCTTGCGGATTTCCTGGACATCCCCCAGGCCAAGACCGCAAAAGCTGTATTCATGATCGCGACGGTGGCCGACGGAGACGGCGATGTCGACACATTCGTCTTTGCCGTGGTGCGCGGCGACTGCGCCGTCAACGAGACGAAGCTGGCCAACATCGTGCACGCCAAAGAACTGCGTCCGGCAACCGAGGCCGAGATACGCGCGATAGGGGCTGAGCCGGGCTATGGTTCGCCCATCGGGGTCCATGATTGCGTCATCATCGTTGACGAAGCCGTCGCTGCATCACCGAACTTGGTTGCGGGCGCGAACGAAGTAGGATATCATTTGGTGAACGTCAACATCAACCGCGACTTCACGCCCGACCGGATCGCTGACATCACAGCGGCAGGGGATGGCGATGCGTGCCCGGAGTGCGGGCGTCCGATGCGTGCAGAGCGCGGGGTCGAGGTGGGCAACATCTTCAAGCTCGGCACGCGGTACAGCAGCGCGATGGGTGCGACATACGCCGACGAGAATGGCAAGGAACATCCGGTGGTGATGGGCTCCTACGGTATTGGCATCGGGAGAGCCCTGGCCTGCGTCGCAGAGGCCCATAACGACGACTTCGGGCTGATCTGGCCCATCTCGGTGGCACCCTATCACGTCCACCTCATCGCCCTCGGTCCCGAAGCCAGTGAGGCACGCCTCGTCGCGGACAAACTCTACAAGGATTTGGTCACAGCAGGCATCGAAGTCCTCTATGACGACCGCGACCGCAGCCCCGGCATCAAGTTCAACGACGCCGATCTCATCGGTCTGCCGCTCCGCATCACCGTCGCCCGCCGCGGGTTGGCCAAAGGGGCCGTCGAATTCAAACTGCGCCACGAAAAGGAGCGCGACTTCGTCCCGCTGAGCGAGGCCATCCCGGAGGTCCGCACCAGGCTGAACGCCCTGCTCGCCGAGGTCAATGCGACAGTCATCGAGGTACCGTTAGCACCGTAGGAACCTGTAAGGCGACGTGCCCGCGGTTGCCCGCTCCTCGCGGCGGAGACACCGCGCGCGAAGGAACGTGATTGCGTGGTCGTTCGACCCGCGTAGATTGCTAAGGAGGTTTACACCATGGATGCCCTTGAAGTCCTGTTCACCCGCAGAAGCATTCGCAAGTATACGAACAAACCGGTTACCGAGGTAGACCTGAAGACGATCCTGGAAGCAGGCATGAACGCGCCCTCGGCGAACAACCGCCAGCCCTGGCACTTCGTCGTGGTCGACGACCGCGCAAAACTCAACGCCATTATGAAAGTCCACCCCTATTCGCGGATGCTCGCCGAGGCGCCCTTGGCCATCGTGGCGTGCGGCGACACCAAGATCTCCGCGAGCTATTGGCCCCAGGACTGTGCCGCCGCGACCGAGAACATCCTGCTGGCCGCACGCGCCCTCGATCTGGGCACCGTATGGATGGGTGTCTACCCGGGCGAAGAGCGCGTCAACGATATCCAGGCGCTCTTCAACTTGCCGCAGCACATCCAGCCTCTGGCCATCATTGCGCTGGGCCATCCCGCTGAGGAAAAAGGGCGCGTCGACCGCTACAAAGCGGAGCGGGTCCACAAGAATGGGTGGTAAGGAGCGACAGGAGTAAACAGTAGGGAAGCAGAGGCAAGCTGACAGCTCGATGCGGGGCTTATGTCTTGCTCCTCTACTGCTTACATCGAGTTGTGCTCTATGCCAACAACTCTGCCGTTGTAGAACCTATCAAACATGTGACAGTACGTGGCGTCCAAT
>CAZEXX010000093.1:0-12994 GCA_964516885.1 uncultured Anaerolineales bacterium
GGCATGGTGATGTCTCCCCCTGGTGTAGCGAAGAGTGTAGTCTACCGGCTGCCGGCGTCAAGGCAACTGCTTCAGAGAAGAGACCCTCAGGGCCGGTGAAAGCTCTGAGGGTCTCTGTTATCAGTGTTGCTGAGGGATCTGCCTAGCGCCCGGCAGCACGCTGAGACTCTTTGTAGTCTTTGATGACCTCCTGGGCCAGGCTGTCGGGCAGGATCTCGTAGCGCTTGAACTTGAGACTGAACGTGCCGCGACCCTGGGTCATGCTGCGCAGATCCGTGGCGTAGCCGCGCGCTTCGGCGAGCGGGACATCGCCGTCGATGTTACGGTAGTTGCCGCGCACGCGCATCTCGTTCATCGTGCCCCTGCGGCGGCCGATGTCGGCGATGACGGCGCCCAGATACTCCTCCGAGACATTGATATCAAGGCCCATAATCGGCTCCATCAAGGAGGGCGAAGCCTTCCGCACGGCTTCCTTCACCGCCATGCTTCCGACGATCTCGAAGTCGATTGTAGCTGAGTCTACGTCGTGGTAGTCGCCGTCCAGTAGCGTGACCTTCATATCCACGATGGGATACCCCGCGATGACGCCCTCCTCCAGTGTCCGACGCAGTCCCATCTCGACGGGCCGGATGAACTCACGCGGCAAGCTTGCACCCGTGGAGATATTCTCGAACACGATGCCTTCCTCGCCCTGGGGAAGGGGCTCGACGCGTAGTTCGATGCGTGCGTAGTGGCCGTGTCCACCGCTCTGCTTGCGGTAGGTGGTGGTGACCTCGCTGGCCTGCCGCACGGTCTCGCGGTAGGATACTTGAGGGAGGCTCACCTTGGGCGTCAGCCCGAATTCCCGCCTCAGGCGTTCCACGGCGATCTCCAGGTGCAACTCGCCCATACCCGAGAGCGTCAGTTCTCCTGTCTCGCCGATGAGCTTGCGGACCAGGGTGGGGTCCTCGTCGCATAGGCGACGAACTGCGCTGTGGAGCTTGTCGCGCTCGTCGTTATTCTGCGGCGCCAGTGCTACGGAGATGACGGGTTCCGGGAACTCAAATGGTTCCAGGATGATGGGATCATTGGGATCACACAATGTGTCGCCGGTCATTGCGGACTTCATCCCGACGACAGCAACCACGTCACTGGCCCCCATGTAATCTGTTTGCTCTCGACGGTTGGCGTGCATGCGGTAGATACGACCGATACGCTCCATCTCGCCGGCTCGTGCGTTGTAGACGGTGTCGCCGGCGTGGACTGTGCCTGAGAAGACCCGTACCCAGGTCAGATGACCCACGTAGGGATCCATCATGATCTTGAACGCGGACGCACAGAATGGTTCGTTCGGATCATCGTGGCGCTCAACGATCTCGTCTTCCGCACCGGGGCGATGCCCAACCATTGGTGGCATATCAACGGGTGAGGGAAGGTAGTCGACGATAGCATCCAGCAGGGGCTCGACGCCAATGTGTTCCCGCGATGCGCCGCACAGAACAGGCACGATATCCCCGGCAATCGCTGCTCTGCGCAGGCTCGCTTTGAGAGCTTCCAGGCTTGGCTCTTTGTCCTCGAGGCGCTCCATGAGCAACTCGTCGTCGCGTTCGCAGATCGTGTCGATGAGCTCCTCGCGCGCAACCTGGACCCGATCACCCATATCGGCCGGAATCTCGATCTCGCTGTAGATCTCCTCGCCCGCTTCCCAGATGAATGCTCGGTGCGTCAGGAGGTCGACGGCGCCGTGGAAGTCATCCTCGGTGCCGATCGGCAGTTGTATTGGAATGGCGTTGGGGGTCAATCGTTTGTGGACATCGTCGACAATCCGCCCGAAATCTGCTCCCCGGCGATCCAGCTTGTTGATGTAGATCAAGCGGGCCAGCTTCTCGCCGTCCGCGTGTCCCCATACGGCCTCGGTCTGAGGCTCCACGCCACCGACGCCACACAGCACCATCACGGCGCCATCAATAACGCGGATCGACCGCACGACCTCGGCCGTGAAGTCAATGTGCCCAGGTGTGTCGATCAGGTTGATGCGACGCTCTTTCCAGTGGCAGGCTGTGGCCGCGGACATAATCGTGATGCCACGTTCGCGCTCCTGGTCCATCCAGTCCAACTGCGTGTTTCCGTCGTCGATCTTTCCCGCCCGGTGAATCCGTCCGGTATGGTACAGGATCGCTTCCGACGTCGTAGTTTTGCCCGCATCAACGTGTGCGAATATTCCGATGATTCGTACGTCCTTAATCGCTGCTTCTTTCTTCGCCATGCAATTCCCTCGGTGCTACCCTCACACAACTAGAGCGGCGGTTTCGAAGTGCTGAACCGCCGCCCTTGACTACTCAAGCCTATCGGCATAAAAAAGCCCTCGCTCGAGACCACGCGAGGCCTTACGCATACTTACCAATCGTGCAGTATAGCGTGTCTGGTTGAAAAGTCAAGTTTCGATGGGTTCAGAATGCACAGCTTTCGGGCAGGGGCCCGACTTCTGCAAGCTCAGCCGCGAAGCGAGGATCGCCGGGCATTTCCAGAAAGCCGCCGCCTGCTGAGCCTCGCAGAATGCTTCCACCGTAGCCACCCGGTGCCATGTGAGCACGCACGATTACGATCGTATCAACTGATACCGCGATCGGGCCGCCGGAGCGCACGAAGGGCTGCTCGTTGACATGGCTGTGGAGCAGAATACGTCGGTAGAGGAGTTCACCCTCTTCTGAGATGATTTCCCACCAGTCAGCGTATTGACCGCAGCCGGTGTCGGGGCTGCTCACGCCGACGGCGAAGCTGTATGCGTCGGGTGCTCCCGATACATCGACGGAGCGCACGTCGGCAAGGCGGTACCCCTCCGGTCGCAGTGTTGGCGAGGGTGTGGGGGACAGCGTGGGCTCTGCTGACGGGGTTGCCTCAGCAGGTGGCGTGACGGTGATCACACCTGGGACGTCAGGCTGGGTGGGAGACGTCGGCGTGCTCGTGGCTGACGCGCATCTGACCAACCAAAGCCCACAGCCTATGAGACCAGCGATTCTTGCCCATCTTGACCACCGCCTGCAGTGCGTCTGCGCGCGTCTTCCATCCATCGTCAACCGCCTTCCGCTGGCGCGACGGCCGACACCCAGGCGGTGACCTTCGTGCCTTGAGTGCTGCCTACCAAGCCGATTCCTCCCTTGTGCGCAGCGACGATCGACTGAGCGACATCGAGACCCAAGTCTGCACCTGGGATCTGCCCGCTGTCTGTAATCCGCCCACGAAAGAAGCGTTCGAAGATGTAGGCGATAATCCATACGCAAAGGGAGAGCACCGTCAGACCGAGTGGCTGCGCGCCGGACCGTTCTCTGTGTTGCAGTGCAGTACTCGCGATGCCCAGGGAGGCCAGCGTCGTGAACATCAACCCAATGACGTATGCGTCAGATTGCCACTCCATTGTTGTCTCCCACAGTGAGGATAGTGTGATTCTGCAGGATTTCAACCGTTGCGGCGGGAGAGAAGGGCGCACACGGTCAATCCTGACGGGACTATTGACAAAAGCCCTGAGTTCGCATGCAATAGTCTAGAGCGCTGAAATATTATTCAACGAGTGATAGGAGTTGATCGATGTATGATCTTTCATCCGATCGAGGCGACCACGAATCAAGTACCCGCCGGTTAAGGGAAACCCATGAGATCAGCGATCTAGAGGCATTGCGGACCATCGCTGACCCTCTGCGGCTGCGCATCTTCGAGCAGCTTGCTGCGGAACCCCAGACAGTGAAGGCGGTTGCCGCCAAGTTGGGCCTCACGCCGGGACGTCTGTACTACCATTTCAACCTGCTGGAAGAGCATGGCCTGATTGAGATACGGGATCGCCACATCGTCGGGAATCTCGTGGAGAAGGTGTACCGTGCAGTTGCGAACAGGCTGGATGTGCATCACGACCTTCTGTCGTTTCGAGATCGTGCCGGCAAGGAGAACATCACTTCCCTGGCGGTGTCGACGCTGGATGCGACGCGAGAGGACCTGATGCGCAGCCTGGAGGCCAGGGGGGCGGCGCTGGCTGCCGGCGCTTCAGAGCACCCGCGGTCGATCATGGTGACGCGCCAGCTGCACTGTATTCCAGAGTCGAGGAGTATGGAGTTCGCTGCGCGCCTGAAAGAGCTCCTTGAGGATTTCGACAATGCTGCGCTTGGCGACGACTGTGCGCGCGACGATGCGAATATGTACGCGTTGACCGTGGCGTTCTATCCGCACTTCGACTATGATGAGGTTTCCGATCGTGAAGCCTGAAGACCGGGAGATTGGTGCACCGCAAGGCATGCGATCATTTCTGACCGTCTGGTTTGGTCAGGTCATCTCCCTGATCGGGTCAGGCCTGACCAGTTTCGCGCTGGGCGTCTGGCTCTATGAGCAGACCGAGCGAGCGACGCCCTTTGCGCTAACAGTGCTGCTTGCCAACCTGCCACGGATTCTGCTGGCGCCTCTGGCCGGATCGCTGGCCGATCGTTGGAACCGGCGCTGGATGATGATCCTGGCAGACAGTGCGGATGCGCTGGTCAAGCTGGGGGCGGTGGGGCTGGTCGCCACCGGACATCTACAGATCTGGCACGTGTATCTTATCGCCGCTCTGAGCGCTGTCTGTGCGGCCTTCCAAGAGCCGGCCTATACGGCATCTATCGTGATGCTGGTGCCGAAGAAGCATCTGGCGCGGGCCAATGGACTGATCCAGACTGCGCAGGCAGTGGAATCGCTGATTGCGCCCTTGCTGGCCGCGGCGCTGATGGGCACTGTGGGACTGCGCGCTATCTTCGCCATTGATTTCATCACCTATTTCTTCGCCATCGGTGCTTTGCTTGTGGTGCGGATCCCGCAGCCAAAGCTCACAGAGAGCGATACCGGCGGCGATCGCGGCACCGTCTGGCGTGACGCGCGGTACGGATGGGGCTACCTCAAGGCGCGGCCGGGTCTGTTGGGGCTGTTGCTCTATTTCGCTCTGGTCAACTTCCTTCTCAACGGCGTTGGGGTGTTGACTGGCCCGATGGTGCTGGCTTTTGGTTCACCCAACACCCTGGGTGTGGTGCAGATGGCTTCCGGTGCCGGGTTGTTGCTGGGCAGCGTGACTATGAGCATGTGGGGCGGGCCTCAGCGCCGCATCGTCGGCGTCATCGGCGCGATCGCGCTTGCTGCCCTGGGAGGACTGGCCATGGGAATGCGTCCGTGGGCACCCTTGGTCTCCTGTGGTGTGGCGTGGTTTCTGTTCTGGATCCCCGTGGCAGCGGGTTCGAGTCAGGCGATATTCCAGAGCAAGGTGGCGCCAGGGGCTCAGGGCCGGGTCTTTGCAGTACGGAGCATGATATCCCGTTCTATGATGCCGCTGGCCACGCTGGTGGCCGGGCCGTTGGCGGATTACGTTTTCGACCCGCTGATGGCTGCAGACGGAGCGCTCGGCAGCACGTGGGTAGGTCAGGTCGTGGGGACCGGTCCTGGGCGCGGCATTGGGCTGATGTACATACTGTCGTCGCTGCTGCTAATCGCGGTCAGTGCACTGGCGTGGACGAATCCGCGCATCCGGATGGTGGAAGAGGATCTGCCGGATGCAATGCCGGACCAGGCTCCTGTGCCGGCTCGGGGTACCGATGCTGCGGCTCAGGTGCCGGCGTAGGCCCGGGATCAAGTCTGTGTCTCGGCAGCAGAACCCCTAGACGAACTGCATCGCGTAGACGTCTGCGTCCCGCAGCACGAAGCGGATGCGCACAGTCTGGCCGGCAAGCTCGCTGACATCGGAGCCCTTTTCCCACCGGGCTACGTGATGAGGCGTGTCACCATAGAAGCACTCGCTCGACTCCAGATCGAACCCCTCGAAGGGGCGACCGTTGGGCCTCTGGATCTCAACCTGCACGTCGCCTGCGGCGGAGGTCGCAACGTTTAGCTCAAGGCGCCGGCCTTCGAAGATCACCGGCTTGGTGAGGAGCTCACCGCCTGCATAGTCCGCGCAAACCGAGACAAAGCCATCCAGCCGGGTCGTGAAGCGGCGGATTCTCACGGCGCCGGTTTTGTAGTAGTGCTCGTTGGCGTACAGCGAGAGTTCGGCGGGGGCACCGGGAGTGGTTGATGTGGTCTCTACCAGTCCCCACCAGATGTAGTTGCTGCGGTTGTGCCACCGCTCCGGGTTGCTGCCGGGCGGGATGAGCGCTTCATCCCAGCGATCGAACGTGCGCCCGTCCCGGCTGCTCATCAGTAAGCCCTCAGTGAGGCTGTCGCGATGGGGCTGGAAACGCGTTGGGAACCCAAGGAAGATGTGAGGGGCTCTTGCGTAGGGCATGATCTGGTTAGTGTAGAGGTGGGTGTCCGGCGAAGGCATCGTAGGCCCAAAGAGCTTGCCGGCGACGTTGTAGCGCAGCCATTCGGGCGGCGACCAGTGCACAAAATCCGCGGACGTGCAGGTCTTGATGTCACGCACACCCGTGTAGTCGCCTCCGGTCCCGTCGGCTTTGCGAAAGTCCCGGATGTAGGCGCGGTACTCGCCGCGGAGTTGATCCCAGAAGACCAGATTCTGCGAATCAAATGTACCCTCTGTCATAATGGGGCTCTCCTGAAGCCGCGACCAATGGATGCCATCGGGTGATACGAACGCGAAGAGCCCGCCATCTTCGGGGATGCCGCCTACCGCTTTGTACCTCGCAGTCGGCGGGCAATCCGGGTTCGTGTCCTGAAAGGGGGTGAAGTTGTGGCTGCCCAGACCGTCCCAGAGGATATTGTTCTGCGTGGACCCTTGGAAACTGTGGAGACCCAGATCTGGCTTGGTCCAGTGGATGCCGTCGACGCTCTCGGCATAGCAGGTGACAGGGCGATGTGCGGCGTGCTCGCCTGAGGCATCTGTGCCGGAGCCCCGGTAGACCATCCGGTAGATGTTGCCGTATTGTGCGTCCCGGAAGATCGTGGCGTAGCCACAGGTGTTGCCTTCCCAGGGGGCATCGTGGACGAGCACGATCTCGCGGGGTGTGGGACGATGTAACCGGAGTCGCGCTGTGCCGGCGAACCCGCCGATGATGGCCCGGTCGAGGAACAGCTCTCGCCGGTGGCCTATCCTCAGTGGGCGAATCTCGCTTATCTCAAATCCTTCAACCGGTAATGGCATGGTGTTCGGCTCCTGTGCCAAGCTCAGGGCAAGGCATCGCCAGATCTCCGAATGGTCATTATGTGTTATCTGGATTATAGTCAGGGTAGGGGATGATCACAAGGGCGCGCCGGCTCAGGGGCACACCTTCACACCCGCCCCCCATCCGGGCGTGTACCTATGAAGCGACCCTTTTGCGGGGGTCAAAGGAGGGTGTGACATGACTCGTGATCGGAGAACCCGTTGGTTGCGGTGGGTGCCGCGCGTCTTGGGAGTTCTCTTCGCTGCATTCATCAGCCTGTTTGCGCTGGATGCTTTCGGAACCGGCGAGTCGCTGTGGCAAGAGGTCGTCGGCTTTCTCATCCATATGATTCCAACCGTGTTGGTGGTCGGGGCAGTTGTCGTGGGTTGGCGGTGGCCTCTGATAGGTGGGGTGCTCTGCCTGGGTCTCGGCCTCCTCTATGTGGCCATCGCGTGGGACCGTGCGTCCTGGGCTGCCTATGCGGTCATCGTGGGACCCATCTGGATCACAGGTGCGCTGTTCTTTGTGGATGGTTTCCTCAGCAACGAGTGAGCGATAGTGAGCAAGGGTAGGTGAAACCAATGGAACGACCTATGTTGACATTTGCGTGCGAGCTGCCGGCAGACAGGCTGGTGGAACTGTTCAACGATGAGAGTGTGATCGACCAGCTTGTGGCGCTGGAAGCGAAGGTGAGTCTGGGCATCCTGGAGCTGAGTCCTGAGCGTGCCTCAGTGGTTCGGAGGCTCAACGCAGCCGGCGTGCCTGTGGTGGCGTGGCTCTTGTTGCCGAAGTCCCAGGGCTATTGGTTCAATGCCGACAATGGCCCGAAGGCGGTTGCACGCTATGCAGCGTTTCAGTTGTGGACTGCCGAGCACGATCTGGTCTGGGATGGCATCGGGGTGGATATCGAGCCCGATATCCAGGTCATGGAGAGTATAATGACCGGGAACGTGGCCAAGGTTCTGCCGCGGCTGCTCCGCAACGGGTTCGATCGCGCTCGTGTCGCCCGGGCTCAGGCGATCTACGCGACGTTGATCACGCAGATGCGACTCGATGGGTACCGAGTGGAGAGCTACCAACTTCCCTTTATCGTCGACGAGCGGCTGGCGGAATCACAGCTTCTGCAACGACTGTTCGGCATCGTGGATGTACCGTCCGACCGCGAGGTGTTGATGGTCTACACCAGCTTCATGAGGTCGGCCGGTCTCGGGATGCTGTGGAGCTACGCGCGCGATGCGCTGGCGTTTGGCGGCGGTGTTGCTGTCGGCAGTACGGGTGGTGGGGTGGAGATCGACCAGCCGCCTGCCCTGACGTGGACCGAGCTGGTCCGCGATCTGCGCCTGGCCCACCAGTGGGGCGACGAGATCTTTGTCTTCAGTCTGGAGGGGTGCGTTGAGCGGGGTTACCTAGAGCGTCTCGTGGGGCTGGACTGGGATGTCACGATCAACCTGCCACTTCGGCAGTCCCGGAGGGTTGATGTCGTCAGGCACGCCGCCAGGGGTCTGCTCTGGGCCAGTGCGCATCCCTCGATCGTACTATCGGGATTCGCGTTGGTGGTTGCGTTGGCCTGCATCGCTCGCCGACGGCGCCGGTCAGGCTAGCTCCGGCGCGGTGAGAGCTGGATGACAGCCTACGACCAGGCTACTGCTGCAACGTACTCGCAGCACCGGGTCGCGCAGACCGGTGTCCTGCAGGCGCTGTTGTCTTTGGACATTGCGCGAACCGAGGCGTGTGTGCTGGAGGTGGGCTGCGGCACTGCCAATCATCTTTCCAGTTTCTGTGAGCGCGTGGCCTGCCTGGGCGTTGGGATCGATCCCTCGGTGTCGATGCTGCGCGAGGGCTGTATGCTGTCAGGTGGGCTGGCTGCGGCTGCGGCAGAAGCCGTGCCGTTCGCGCGCGGCAGCTTTGACCTCATTTTCTCCGTTGATGTGGTGCATCATCTGTTGGATCTGGACGCGGCCTTTGCCGGGATGGCTGGCCTGCTGAAACCCGGCGGTCTGCTGTTCACAGCCACCGATTCTGAAGAGACGATCCGTGCGCGGAGTCCGCTGAGTTCTTACTTTCCGGCTACTGTATCCTACGAGCTGGCGCGGTATCCCTCTGTCTCGAGCTTGATGTCGGTGCACCAACGACACGGGCTTGAGGTGCTCGATTCCACTGTGGTCGACCATCCTTACGTTCTTGACGACGTGACGCCCTTTCGCACGCGTGCTTTCTCCTGCCTGCGTGCTATCTCCGACGAAGCTCTGGCTGGTGGAATCGCGCGGCTGGAGCACGACCTGCCGTTGAAGTGCGTGTCGCGCAATTTCGTGGTGCTCGCTGGGAAGTCGTAGGTCAGAGCGGGGGCCCATTGTGGTGTGTCTTGAACTGCAGTGGAGGATCCAAGATGGCTGAGCGCGGAGTCAACGTAGGTACGAAGTTGAAGCAGCTTGCGCGGGCACTCAAGTCGGAGACCTACGCACTGTATCTGGCCTTACAGGATCCGCGGGTGCCGCTGCGTGCCAAGATCCTGGCGGCCGTGGTTGTCGGCTATGCGTTCAGTCCCCTGGATCTGATCCCCGATTTCATCCCGGTGCTGGGGCACCTGGATGACTTGATCCTGGTTCCTGCAGGAATTGCGTCTGTGCTCAAGATGATCCCGGCAGAGGTTATGGACGATTGTCGCACCAGGGCGGCCGCTCAGGTGCGTGACACGAAGCCGCTGAATCGGGTGGCCGGTGCAATCGTGGTTCTGATCTGGGTGCTCCTGGCTGCGCTGTCGGTTGCGTTGGTAGTGCGGCTTCTTGACAAAGTGAGGTTGGGATTCAGCGATGGCTACCGCTATTGGTAGCGTGTCGCACCTGGTTCCGCTGTGGGTTAGGGCACCCGGGATACAGCCCAAGTGCCCTAACCCGATTCGGTCTGGGGGAAAGACAGCTCGCGTCCCCTCGCCATCTAGACGAGTGGTCCCTCACCCAAGGTCGCTTGCCTCACTGTAGCGGTGTGGCTCAGGCGGAGTGGGGGGGGCAGGCGGCGTGGGTGGTTCCCCGATGTTGGACTCGACCTGCTCTGGCACAGCGTCTGTGACGCTGGTCTCGTCGGGATCGACATCGATATCCACGTCCGTGTGCGCTGTCTGCGGCTCCGCATCCCCGTACGTTCCCTCGTAATTGACGCCGATCAGCGTCACACCGCGCAGGTTCAGGCCTGGTTGGTTGACACCCTTGAAACTTGCGTGGGTGAACTCGCTCATGCTCAAGTCTGCCCCCTTGAGGTTGGCGTTGCTGAGGTCTGTGTCCACGTAGGCGCCGTGGTGGAGCTGGGCGCCCTTCAAGTTAGCGTCTTTGAGGTCGGCGTCGCTGAAGTCACTGTAGCTTAGGTTCGCGCCCTTCAGGTTGACACCGTTGAGGTTCGCACTGCTGAAGTCGCTGTAGCTCAGGTTGGCACCCTTTAGATTGGCACCTCGGAGATCTGCGTCGACCAAGGAGGTGTAGCGGAGATCCGCTCCCTTGAGATTGGTGCTGCTATCCACTTGGGCGTTACTGAAGTCTGTGTGTTCTGTCTTGGCCGCGGCGAAGTGTGCGATCTGGTCAGCTACTGACCCAGCTTCCGAGACGACGGTATCCTGGAAGGACACAGCACTGAAGGCCTCACGTAGGGCGTCGTTCACTATCCGGTTGATGTCGGGGATCTGCGGAATCGGCGGTATGGCGATGTTGCCAAGGTCCGGCATCTCGGGATGGCCCCAGTGCTGACGGTGCGGGCGCGGATCCGACGGTGAGTCTTTCTCCTCCAGTTCCTCGATCTTCGAGATGAGATCACTGGCCTCGGACGCGGTTATCTTACCCTCCTCAAGCATCTTGAGGATCTTCATAGTCTGCTCGCTCATACGGCTCCTTTTCACATCAAATTGGCTATATGGGTCGCCGTCGTTGGGTATGTGCCCTGTCAGCTCGGACGAAGCTCGCTGATCAGTGCCGTCGCTTCCTCTGCACTGATCTCGCCACGATCCAGTCGCTCCAGGATCTCCGCCCTGGCATCGAAGGTATCCTCCGGTGCCGGCGGCGCGGGCTCATAGCCCAGGGCTTCAATCAGATCATCCAGCTGCTTGCGGACGGTCCAATATGAGGTGTCGAGGTCTCGGGCCATCTCCTTCACGTTGCCTTTTGAGCGCACAAGTGCCTCAAGCAGCTGTGTGTGCTCCGGAGAAAGCTGGCAGAACCGGCACGGTGACCACGTGCCAAGGACGACGGTACCACAGGCCGGACAGCTCATTCGCGTGACGAGCAAATCCGAACCGCACGACGGACAGTGTTCGAGGATCTTGCGCATGATCCACCTCCCTAGGTTATGTGTAGTATAGCAAATAATCGGAGTGATGTCAAGTACCAAACCTAATATTTTGGCATAGCGCCAAAATATTAGGTTTGGTACGGAAAGGGGTATTGGGAGGCGAGGCTCAGGCTTCTGAAGCTCCTATCCAGGCGGCGTAGGGGCGACGGGGGATGAGTCGATCTCCGTCGCTGAAGCCCTCGGGGCGATCCTGCAGATGACCAACGAGGCGCTGCCGCCACGCGGCGAGGGCACCCGCGTACTCGCGGTCGGCGGCCAGATCGCGTAGCTCCCTGGGATCGGTCTCCAGATCGAAGAATTGCTCAGTGCCGTCGAGCGGGCGCCAGATATACTTGCGCCGCCCATCAGTGAGGAAGTGATACGCCTGACGCTCGCTGTAGCAGGGAGCGTGCTCGCCGTGCAGCCACGGGCGGCTGACATCTGCTTCCCCACGCAGTACGGGCAGTAGGTTTTCGCCATCGACACCATCGGGGATCGTCTGTCCCGACATTGCCAGGAGCGTGGGCATCAGGTCCTCCAGACAGACTGGTGCATCGCAGATCAGGCCCGGGACACCTCCCATCTCGGTTGATGCCTGAATTAGAAACGGTATGTGAGATGCTCCTTCATAGGGCTCGCATTTGCGAAAGTAGTAGTGGTCCCCCAGCATCTCGCCGTGGTCCGAGGTGAAGATGATGACCCAGGGTCTGCTCATCTCACGGCTCTGTGTTTTGAACTCCTGGATGAGCCAGTACAACTGATCGTCTATATGGTTGATCAGGCCAAAGTAGCCTGCTTGTGCGCTTTGTAGTGCTTCACCAGAGAGATGGACGTGATGCGCATCGACGCCGGCGCCCCGCCCTCCGGCCGTGGGCGGGATGGCCCAGTCTCCGATTGCTGCCGGGGGCAGGGCCTGCCGCAAGTAGCGTTCCATGTAGAAGGCGGGCGGGCACAGAGGGGGATGCGGTGCGTAGAACGATGTGGCCAGGAACAGCGGACGCTCACCCGCGTGGGAAGCGATGATGTAGCGCGCCTGTTGTGCGGTCCAGTGCGTGGGGTGCAGGTGGTCGGCGAGAGGCCAGGGCCGGGCCTGCCAGCCGTTGAAGGATAGTCCCAGGCCGCGGATGCCGCCCAATTCGGGTACGGCTGCGTCAAGCATCTGAGCGTAAGCGTCATCCAGCTTGTAGGTAGACCCCAGCAGACGTGTCTCGAATCCATAGGGCTCCTTGTACGGCGACTGGTGCATGTAGCGTCCAGCGATCGCCGTAGCGTAGCCTGCGTCTCGCAGGTGTTCGGTCAATGTCGGTCTCTCGATGGGCACACTCTCCTGATAGCCGACCATTCCGTTGGTAGCCGGGTACTGGCCGGTCAGCAGAGAGCGGCGCGCCGGGATACACGAGGCGCAGGTGGTGTAGGCGTGCGTGAAGAAGGCACCCTGGCCGCCGATTTCGTCGATGTTGGGCGTGAGCAGTACGGGGTGGTGGGCCAGCGATAGGCAGTCACCCCGCATCTGGTCGGGCATGATCAGAAGGATGTTCGGTTGGGTGATGGGGTTCATAGTGGTCCTTTGCCTCCCGGCTTGTGCCAACATCTCCGATCTC
>CAZEXX010000094.1:0-12934 GCA_964516885.1 uncultured Anaerolineales bacterium
GAGACGAAGTCCCCGTTTCAGGGGAGGGTTAGGATGTGGGCTCTGCTGGGTTACTTTCGAAGTAGCTGGAGCCTAAGCCAGGCACTTGACAGCCTGCTCAATGAAATATAATATCGGCTAGCGGTCAGTCGTTGGGAGTAGGTGAGGACGGGTGGTACGAATCGCAAGAGCACCCGGTGAACGCCGCAGTGAACTCATCGACTGCGCACAAGTACTGCTTTACTCGAAAGCTTATGAGAGCACCTCGATCACTGACATCGCCAACCAGGTCGGCGTTGCCAGGTACACACTCTATTACTGGTTTGCCTGGTTTGAGAACTGACACGTCAATAGCAGGCGGACACCAGGAACCGGCGGCTCTCAACTCGCAACCTTCAGCTATTCTCAAGGGAGATGCGCAGTGAGCAGCACATACACATTACCGTTATCCGACCCGCAGACTGAACTGGCCGTGGTAGGAGGCAAGGGCGCCTCGCTGGCCCGGCTGATCAGGGCTGGCCTGCCGGTGCCCGATGGCTTCCACATCACCACCGCGGCCTACCGGCGCTTCGTGGATGAGAACACCCTCCAGCCGCGCATCCTGGAAGCACTGCAAACCGTGGACGTTGCGCAGCCGGTGACACTCGAGGCGACCTCACAGACCATCCGGGAACTCTTTTCGCAGGCCGTGATTCCGCAAGCCATAGCCGATGAGATTGCTGGAGCGTACTCAGAACTCCCCTCTCCTTGCAGGAGAGGGGCCGGGGGAGAGGTCTCTGTTGCCGTCCGCTCATCCGCCACCGCCGAGGACTTGCCCAATCTCTCATTTGCCGGGCAGCAAGACACCTACCTCAATATCCAGGGCGCTGAAGCTGTGCTGGACGCGGTCAAACGCTGCTGGGCCAGCCTGTGGACAGCGCGGGCGATTGGCTACCGGGCCCAGCACGCCATCAACCAGGAGATCGTCAGCCTGGCGGTGGTGGTGCAGGTGCTCGTCCCAGCGGAAGTGGCGGGCATCATGTTCACCGCCAACCCGATGAATGGACGGCGCGACCAGATCGTGATCAGCGCTTCCTGGGGATTGGGCGAAGCGGTGGTCGGCGGGGCAGTTACGCCAGATACGTTGACGGTGGACAAGAGCAGTCGCGCAGTCGTCGTGCGCGAAATCGCCGACAAACAGGTGATGACCGTGCGCGTGGCCGGCGGCACCGAAGAACGACCCGTGCCCGAGGCGCTGCGCCAGGCCTCCTCTCTTGAGGATGCGCAGGCCGTTGAACTGGCGCAGATCGGCACAGAGATCGAGGCGCTGTATGGGGTGCCGATGGATATCGAATGGGCGCTGACTCCCCCCTCTCCCGGCAGTGAACGCCAACTGCATGGGAGAGAGGCCGGGGGTGAGGTCTCATTCGCCATTGTACAAGCCCGGCCTATCACGGCGCTTCGGGACGAAGCGCTTGAACCGGAACCGACTGCTGATCCGCCCACCGACTGGTCCACGCCCTTCAAGCGGACCATGTTTGTGCGCGGCAGCATCACCGAACTGCTGCCGAATCCTCTCTCACCGCTCTTTGCCACGCTCGCCCCCGAGCCGATGACCAAGAGCCTGCAAAGTATGATCCGGGAGGCTATCGGCAAAGGTGGTGATCTATTCGATATTATGGGATTCATCATCATTAACGGCTATGTCTACATCTCCATGGAGCTGTCTGTAGTCAAGATCTGGCGGGTATGTGTGGTCAGCATCGGCGCAATAGGCAGCATCTTTCGCGATGCAGCGACTCTTTGGTGCGATGTGTTTCGCCCGCGCTATCTGGAGACTATTGCGACCTGGCAAGCCAAACCGCCCCAGGCTTTCGCAGCAACCGAACTGCTCTCTGGAGCGCGAGAACTGCTCTATTGCGGGACGGAATTGTACACCGGCGTTCAAGTGGTCATAGTGATGGCTACGATGAGCGAAATCATCTTTGCCGGATTCTACAATCGGCTGGTCAAACGCCGGGACGATCCCTCGCCACAGGCTTTCCTGCTGGGTTTTGACAGCCAGCCCATATTGGCGGACAAGTCGCTTTACGATCTGGCGATGTGGAGTCTCGAACGGCCGGCGTTGGCCGAGTGTTTGGCCCAGACACCGACCGATCAGGTGGTTGCTCAGCTGGGAAAGGAACAGGCGCCACCCGGCGTGCCGACCGGCACTCCGATAGGCGCGCCCACCAGTCTCTCCGGCAAGGTGTGGCAGGCTTGGTGCGTCCGTTTCAGCGACCATCTGGCCACGTTTGGGAACGCCATCTACAATATGGACTTTGTCAACGCTGTGCCCGCCGATGCCCCGGCCCCGCTCATCGAGACCCTCAAGTTTTACATGCAAGGGCAGGGGACATCTCCCTACCATCGTCAGCAGGCGGCCGTGGAACGACGTGAGCAGGCCACCCAAACCATGCTCGGCCGACTCGGCCCTGTGCGCCGTGCCATCTTCAGCAAGCTGCTGGCCTGGGCCCAAAAAAGCTCCCCACCCCGCGAAGATGCGCTGGCTGCCGTGGGGCTCGGCTGGCCGCTGCTGCGCCGGCTGTTGCTTGAATTGGGCCGCCGCCTGGTTGAGACCGGGGCCATCGCAGAGCGCGACGACGTCTTTTGGCTGGAAGCAGCGGAAGTGTCGCAGGCAGCCGCCACACTCGACTTGGCCAAGGCCGCCAAGGCTACCAAGGCCACCGAGGTCGGAGAAAGCCGAATGGACAGCCTGGACGACCTCGTCGCGGAGCGGAAAATGCAGTGGCGTGGGCAGATGCGTGTCACGCCGCCGCAGGTTCTGCCAAAGGACTCGTTCTTGAACCGATTCGAGCGCTTCATGCCTGCCGTCTCGACCGATCAGGCCGGGGCCGTCATCAAGGGCGTTGCCGTCGGCGAGGGCAAGGTCACGGCGACAGCGCGGGTGTTGCACGGGCCAGAGGATTTCGGCACGCTGCAGCCCGGCGAGGTGTTGGTGGCTGGCACCACCACCCCGGCCTGGACGCCGCTCTTTGTGATGGCATCCGCCATTGTCACCGACATCGGTGGGCCGTTGAGCCACAGCTCCATCGTTGCTCGCGAGTATGGCATCCCCGCCGTGCTGGGCACCGGGGTGGCGACCAAGCTCATCCAATCCGGACAGCTAATCACCGTGGACGGCGATGCCGGGACGGTAACACTATTGGACGAAGTGATCGAATAGCCACATCCAACATCCAGCAACCTGTCCTGAGGCTGCCGAAGGATCCAGCACCCACCCCATCAATCAGACGGACCCAACGACTTGAGCAGATCGCTGCGTGGTGATACACTGCAGCAGGCTGTGGCCTTATAGAGTTGAGCTTTGGGAAATATATGTTGGACAAGAGCCAAGGGGAGGCTGTGACATGGACTGCTCGTATCACAACAAGATTCTTCGGGTCAATTTGACCAGAGGCACCATTACGGTGGAGGAACCTGGCGCCGTTCAACTTCGCCGGTATATGGGCGGGTGGAACATCATCGCCGACGTGCTCCTGCGCGAAGTACCGGCGGGCGCTGATCCGCTCGGACCCCATAACAAGCTGATCTTCGCACCCGGTGTGGTGACGGGATTGGCTATCTCAGGCGCCTCGCGGAACGCCATTGGCGGCAAGTCACCGATCACCGGCGGCTTCGGCGCGGCAGAGGTCGGCGGCTCCTGGGGCGCCCAGTTCAAGCGCGCCGGCTTTGATGCCTTGATCGTCGAAGGCGCGGCTGCGAAGCCCGTCTACCTGTGGATCAAGGATGGCGAGGTCGAAATCCGCGACGCCGAACACCTGTGGGGCAATACCACCAAGGAGACGCAGACCTCTATCCGTCAGGAGCTGGGCGATGACCGGGCCGAGTTGGCCATGATTGGTCCCGGCGGCGAGAACCTGGTCCAGTATGCCTGCGTGATGAGCGGTCTCAAGGACGCCGCCGGGCGCTCGGGGATGGGCGCCGTGATGGGCTCCAAGAAGCTGAAGGCTGTGGTCACACGGGGAACGACGGCTCTGAAGGCCGCCGATCCTGACACGATCCAGGCGATGGCGCGGCGCGCAGCCAAGGAGGTCAACGACGGGACGAGGGCCGCGTGGGCGCACACAGCCGGCACCGGCGGTACATCCCTTGAGGGCGGAATCCTCTCGGGCAACATGCCCATCCGCAACTTCCGCGATGGCGAGTTCCCCGAGATCGGCGGCCTTGAGTACGTCATGGACAAGATCGGCGTCAAGATGGAGGGCTGCTGGGGATGTGCGGTGCGCTGCAAGAAGGTCGTCCAGGCGGATGCCCCCTACCCCGTCGACCCCGACTACGGCGGACCCGAGTATGAGACCATCGGCAGCCTTGGGTCGACCTGTGGCGTTAGCGATATCGTCGCCGTCTCCAGAGCCAGTGAGCTGTGCAATGCCTATTCGATCGACACGATCGGGACCGGCGTGACCATCGCCTTCGCGATGGAGTGCTTTGAGAACGGACTGCTCACTCTGGAGGACACAGAGGGCATCGATCTGCGTTTCGGCAACAGCGACGCGATGATCGAGATGGTGGGCAAGATCGCGCGGCGTGAGGGGCTGGGCGACGTCCTGGCCGACGGACTGCTGCCCGCTGCCGCCAGAATCGGGCAGGGCGCCGAAAAGTACGCCGTGCACGCCAAGGGACAGGCCCAACCGATGCACGAGCCCCGTCTGAAACGCGGCCTCGCGATCGGGTATGCGATGTCGCCCACCGGCGCCGATCACTGTCACGCCCTGCACGACACTGCACTGGTCTACCCGAACGAGGAGGGCTTTGTTCAGAGCGCGGACCTGCGTGGTATGGGCGCCCTGGAAGCCATAGACTTGGAGGACCTGGGGCCGGACAAGGTACGAGCCGTGATCTACGATACGATGGGAAAGGTACTGCAGAACTGCCTGACCATCTGCTTCTTCACCGCCTGGAACATACGCGAGCTCGCCGATATGGCGACGGCGGCCACCGGCTGGGATGTGGGTGAGTACGAGCTGCTCAAAGTGGGCGAACGCGCCCTGACGCTGGCCCGCGTCTTCAACATGCGCGAGGGCTTGACCGTGGACGACGACAAGCTCTGCCCGCGGAGCTACAACCCGACCCGGGGCGGCGCTCTGGCGGACGGCGGCATCGACATGGAGGAGCTCCGCGAGGCCGTCCACACGTACTACGGGATGATGGGGTGGGACAAAACGACGGGCGCCCCAACGGTTGAAAAACTTCAGGAGCTGGGCGTCGGCTGGGCAAGCGCATACTTGCCCGGCTAGACAGTCATACGCCTTACCGACGATTGGCGCCTCGCTGCGCGGCGCTGCCGCCGGCGATCTGCACAACGATCGTCCTCTATTGGGGAGCAACGCAGACGGGTCGACCTCTTCTCCGGTCGGCCCGTCTGCGCTGGTGGTCAACACCGGCAATCGGCACCGCGCGTGGAGTCAGATACCGCTCTGTTGGGACCTCTTTGGGGTTGAGTGAGAATCGATGGGAGTGACAGAGACCGTTGCGCGTGGCTGGAAATACTTGAGCCTCAAGCTCAAAGAGAGTAGGGAAGGTCAGCCCATTGCTGCCCACCAAGATTCTGGGCTGCGTCATCACGATGACGTGGTCTGGGCCGGCGACCCAACTCGCTGTTGTGGGGAGGGTGTCGGCAGAGCTGAGTTATCGGTAGATTGGTGCAAGGAGATGTACGTTTGACCCGCCGTTTTCTTCAAGCCATCTCGCCTTATCTCAAACAAGTGTCCGGGTTGCTGATTCTTGGCTCGCTCGGGGGGATCATTATGAACACGGCAGTGGTGCTGCCCGCCCTCCTGCTGGGCCGCGCGATTGACGCAGCCACAGCGTGGGGCGATGGCCAAGGGACCAGCACCGCTGTGTTGTGGGCCGGGTTGGCCTACGCCGGTGGCACAGCGCTTACCCAGGGCGGACGGCTGCTCAAACGCTGGGGTTTACGCGTTGGAAATCAGCGTATCATCGCCAGCGTCCGCGCCGATGCCTTACGCGGCGTGCTCGCCTGGTCATCTGAGCGGCTGTATCACACCCCTATCGGCGACCTGATGGCGCGCATCATTGGCGACGTGGAGGTGATGGGGCGCGGCGTGCGGGAACTCACCACCGAAATGTGGGACACGCTGCTCTTTTCCGTCTCGCTGATCGTGGCTATGCTGGTCCTTGATCCGGGCCTGACGCTGCTCACGCTGTTGCCCGTGCCCCTGGCGTTGCTGCTGGCTCAAGCCGTAGGGCGCTGGGTCAGTGCCCGCACCACCGCTTCGCGGGAGGCCAGCGCCGCATTGACCGCGTTTTTGCAGGAGCGGCTGACCGGGCTGCGCGTGGTGCGTCTCTTTGGCCGCGTTGAGGCCACAGTTGACCGTGTGGCGGCACTCTCCGACCGGCTGGCCGAGGCCAATCTGGCCATCGTGCGGCTGCGAGGTGGCTTACAGCCGGTTTACCGTCTGCTGATGATCGGCGGCGTGGTCTTTCTGCTCTGGCTGGGCGGCCGCCGGGTGGCTGCCGGCGTGATGAGCCTGGGCACGTTTATGGCCTACCTACAGCTCTACACCCGATTCACCGGGCGCGGACACCGCATACCGCAGATGTTCAACTCCGTACAGTCCGGCGCGGCGGCCTACGCACGGCTGCAGCCGCTGCTGGCTCCCCCTTTGGATGATGCCACTACGGGGCCCACACCCGGTGCTGTTCTGCGCGCGGCCTACGTGCCTGGCCTCAACGATCCCCTGCCGACGCTACCGGGGCGCCCGCCCCATCCGTTGGCACTTTCGGTAAGAGACGTAACCTTCCGCTATCCCGGCAACGAGGCAATCGCACTGGATCACGTGAACCTGAACGCGCCCGCCGGATCACTCGTTGCCATCACCGGGCCGGTGGGCTGCGGGAAAAGCGCGCTGGCGCGTGTCTTGCTGGGCCTCTATCCGCTAGCAGGGGGACAAGTGCTGCTCGACAGCGTCTCGCTGGCATCCCTGTCTCCAGCCGAGCGTGTCGCACGGATCAGCTACCTGCCGCAGAATCCCTTTCTCTTTTCCGGTACCATCCGCGACAATGTTCAGATGACCTTTTCTGAACTGGAACAGACAGGGGATTCGGATGACGAAGTACGCCACTGGGTGGAATTGGCCGCACTGGAGACCGATGTGCAAGGGTTCCCCGACGGGCTGGATACCGAAATCGGCGAGCAGGGGACGCGCCTCTCCGGCGGGCAGCGGCAGCGCGTCGCTCTGGCGCGCGCCTTTGCGGTCCAGCCGGGCCTGCTGGTGCTCGATGATCCCTTTTCTGCCGTGGATATGGATACTGAGGCCCAGATCATTACCACGCTGCGGCGGGCATTTGGTCCAACAGCCCCGCTCGCAGAGCAGGCGACCGTCGTCTTTTTCTCGCACCGCCTGGCCGCTTTTCCCCTGGCTGACCAGGTCATCGTCCTCGACGCCGGGTGCATTGTTGAGCAGGGAACGCACGACACGCTTCTGTCTGCCGGCGGCCTCTATGCGCGCATCTATCGCGCGCAACAGCGCGTCGCGGGTCAGGAGGTGGCGCTATGACCACGCAAAGCTCGGCCCCCCGTATTAGCACGTGGAGCGAGATGCAGCGTCTGTTGCGCCCGTGGAGTGGACGGATTGGCCTGATTGCGGGGAGCATACTTGTGGTCGAGGCCCTGGCCGTTGTTCCCACGCTACTGATGCGGCGCATTGTCGATCAACATCTGACGCCCGGGCTGTCGGAGGGCATTCTACTTCTGGCGTTGCTCTATCTGGCAGCGACGATGTTGGCCGAGACGCTGCACTTTGGCATTTCCTACATGACCGTTTGGGTGGCACAGCGTGCGTTAAGCACCCTGCGGGTGGACCTGTTCGCGCATCTGCAGCGACTTCCGCTCAGCTACTACGATCACACGCCGCTGGGCGATGTGATCAGCCGCTGCACCAGCGATGTGGAAACGGTGGACACCTTGTTCAGCACCGGCGTGTCCACATTGCTGCTGCGCTTGGTGCAGTTATTCGCCGCATTCGTCGCGATGCTCTCTCTCAGCCCGCGCCTGGCCCTACTGGCGTTGCTGCTCATCCCGCCACTGGCTCTGGCTACGCGCTTCTTCCAGATTCACATCCGTGACGCCGCGCGCGATCGGCGCAAAGCCATCGGGATGCTCAACGTCTATCTGCAGGAAACGCTTTCGGGTGTGGAGGTCGTGCGCGCTGGCGGGCGCGAGGCATCCCTGCTGGCCCGTTTTCGGCGCGCTCTGCGCGATACAGTGGCCGCATTTTGGCACGCCGAATCGTACAATATGTACTACTCGCCGTCGCTGGCGGTGCTGGTGGCGCTCTGCGTGGCCCTGCTGCTGTGGAGCGGGACAGGCAACGGACTTCTGAGTTCGCACGGACTTCTGAGTTCGCAGGGTCTGTCGATGGGCACCATCATCGCATTCATCCTGCTCTTTCAACGCTTTTTCGAGCCGGTGCGCAATCTGGGTCAAGACTGGCAGACGGTGCAGAGCGCGCTGTCGGGTATCGAACGCATCGTGCAAGTGCTGCAGATTCCAGCGGAGGCGGTCCCGGACAAAGCTGTTGAGGCATCGCCGAGCGGCGGGGCAGCCGTCGACTTGCACGGCGTAACCTTTGGCTATCTGACCGACCTCCCGGTGCTGCGTGACATCTCGTTGTCGGTGCAGGCAGGAGAACATGTGGCACTGGTGGGGCGCACGGGGGCCGGCAAAAGCAGCCTCGTACACCTACTCGGTGGGCTCTACGCGCCCTGGGCCGGAGAGGTGCGCGTGGTGGGACTGGACCCACGGGGTCTGCCCGATACGCAGCGGCGAAACGTGGTGGGAGTGGTACCACAGACGGTACAATTGTTCGCCGGCACGGTCTGGGACAATCTGACCCTTGATGATGCCTCTGCCCAGCGCGCGGCGGTCGAGCGCGCCGTTCAGATGACCGGGCTGACACCTCTTATCGCCGCGCTGCCACAAGGCTACGGCACCCCATTGCGTGGGGTGGGACGCGGCGAAGGCGTACAGCTTTCTGAAGGACAGCAGCAACTGCTCTCGTTGGCCCGGGCGCTCGTATGGGATCCGGCGGTGCTCTTGCTTGACGAGGCCACGGCGGCAGTGGATAATGCCAGTGAGGCCGATTTCCGCGCGGCACTGCAGACGGCAATCCGCGGCGACGATGGCCGGCAGCGTGCCGCGATCACCGTGGCGCATCGGCTGTCCACGGCGCGTGCGGCCGACCGGGTGATCGTCCTGGACAATGGGCGCATCATCGAGCAGGGCACCCCCGAGGAATTGATCCGGCGCGGCGGCCGTTTCGCCGCTCTGGTTGAGCTGGAGGAGGCGGGTTGGAATTGGCGGGGCAACGTGCAGAGTAGGTCGGAATAGAGCCCGCGCGAGGTTGTATAGGCCAAGTCGGTCCAAAACAGACTCCCTACAACCTTTGGGGTTCTGCTAGCCCGTTTATGAACATTATGAAACTAACCTGGTCACGATGAAGCTTCTTGACCGCCTGATCCGCGGCAGGCTAAAGCCCTGCCGCTACACAAACCAAGCCTGCTTAAGCAGGCTGAAGAGCGCAAATGTCAGCCAGAACGTGCAAATCGACCGCTTGCGGCGGTTTCTCAGCACGCTTTAGCGCGCTTGGTGCCGTCAGTCTGCTGACGCTTTAGCGATGTGGCTTCAGCCCATCGCGGCCTCGACAGCAGTCATACGGTCGCGTTACAAGGCTATTGTCTTAAGTTTCATAAGTCGTTCCTACGAACAAGGCTGCCTGCAGCAAGCAGCATGGTTTCTCGAAGCAGGTTGTTACGCTTCATCTAGTCAAAGAGGATAGGTATGTCTAGTACTGTAGTATCTCTACGCGCCAAGGCAATCTGGAAGGTCGGGCTGCTGCTGCTCATCGTTGTGCTGGGCGTGGTGGGAATCCCATGGATCACGTACGAGAGACCCATTCTGGCAGAGGCCGCTGCCGCACTCGAAAGCGATGACCTCGTCACGGTCACACAGAGTCCGTGGCTCACATTCACGCCGGCCCAGGATGCGCCCACCACGGGCTTCATCTTCTACCCCGGTGGGCGGATTGCGCACGAGGCCTATGCGTCCTTGATGCGTACCCTTGCCACTGAGGGCTATCTGGCGATCGTACCAGATATGCCGTTGAACATCGCCGCATTCCGGCCCAACATCGCGGACAAGATCGTCGCCGCATATCCGGACATCGACCGGTGGGTCATCAGCGGGCACTCCGTAGGCGGCGCTATGGCGGCGCAATACACATACAAGCATGGCGAGAACATTGACGGCCTGGCCATCTGGGCTTCCTACCCGCCGAACAAGGCTGATCTGTCCGACCTGGACCTTCCCGTGGTCCTCATCTACGGAGGGCGCGAGACCGGAGTCACGGACGACGCTGTTGCAGCGCGCAAACACCTGCTCCCTGCAGAAACCGTCTATGTTCGCATTGAGGGCGGCGACCACCACCAATTCGGGTCCTATGAGATCCCCCCAGAGGATCATCTGGCCACGGTCAGTCGTGAGATCCAACACGAACAGATCATCCGGGCCACCCTGGACCTGCTAAACATCGTCTCAGCCATCGAATGAGAAGGAGCAACGTATGATCCACAAGCAAACCCCGTCGACAAAGACTATGCTGCTGGTGAGCGGCGCCGTCATCCTGGTGATGTTCGCCATCTCGGCGTATGTGTGGACGCAGATCCCGGCCGGCGAGCCGGTCTGCACGCACTGGAACGCGTCAGGCGAATGCGATGACACCGGCAGCAAGTTCGTCGGCATCCTCCTATTGCCGATTGTCTCAGTAGCTATGGTGGGGCTGTTCGCCCTGATACCGCGTATCGAGCCCCGGGCGGCCAATATGGCGCAATCAAGTAGAGCCTATGCCGTTGTCTGGGCAGCGCTGCTGCTCTACTTCCTGGCCCTACATGCCATCCTGATGCTGGATATCCTGGGCTACGATGCCGGTATAGGCACGTATATGCCCATCCTGGTGGGCCTGATGTTCGTCCTGATCGGCGGCAGCCTGGGCCACGTCCGCAGCAACCACTTCTTCGGTATTCGCACGCCCTGGACCCTGTCCAGTGACCTGGCCTGGGACAAGACTCACCAGCTCGGCGGCAAGCTCTTTGTGGTCTTGGGCCTCATCTTCACGGTCGCGCCCTTCATCGTGACGGGCGACGTATGGATCTACGGGCTTCTGGGCGGGATCCTGGTGCTCGTCGTCGCTCTTGCGGCCTACTCCTACGTCGTCTGGAAGGGCGACCCTGACGCCCGCACGAAGTGACGATTCGCCGCTTCGCCCCCACCGAACGCTAATCTACGCGCGCGTCCCGGGCCCAAAGCCTTTCACCTAATCACGATCACGGCTTTGGGCCCTTCCCCGAATCGCGCCGGATCCTGTGCGTCGTAGAGACGGTCATTGTCCGGTATGGGCCTCATACCCACAAGCGGACACCACGCAGAACGAGCATTCGTTGCACAGAACGGCCCAAAGCCTTGATCGAGACCTGATGTAAGGCTTTGGGCCGGCAGAGGGCGCTGCACCGAATTGCGCGCAGGGGATTCTGCACCACACTGTAGCACATATCATCGGACAATATGGAGAGAGGGATCTTATGCGTCAGTTCAGTGTAGATATCACGCCGAAAGCCATGGTCGGCACTCCGCCTGCGACCGCCGGCATGGGCACGAAGCAGGTAGACCCCTTGACGAGCGTGGTCCTATAATGGGGCGGCGGCTCACTACATTTGACGCGCTCCGGGACCGCAACTTTCGCTGGTACTGGTTCGCCATGCTGGCTTCGTCTGCGACCATGCAGATGGGCGGCGTGGGCCAAGGCTGGCTCGTCTACGAGATCGCCGGCTCTGCCCTGGCGCTGGGCTGGGTGAGCGCCGGTTGGTCCATCTCAAACTCGCTCCTCTCTCCGTGGGCCGGGGTGCTCTCGGACCGCGCAGAGAAACGCACGCTGCTCCTCTGGGTGCGGGGGGTGATGGTGCTTGCAGCTCTCGCGATCACTGCGGTGATCGCGACCGGTGTCATCCAGGTGTGGCACCTGGCGGCCTACTCGCTCTTCCGCGGCGTCCTCTTCGCCGTCCTGATGCCTGCGCAGAACGCCTACCTGGCCCAACTGGTCGACCGCAAGACGCTGCTCAACGCCGTGTCGCTCAACTCGGTCGGCATGGGGTTGGCGGGCATTTTCTCCGCGCCCTTGGCAGGATACCTCATCGAATTCATCGGGGTGGAGGCAGTCTACTTTGGCGTTGCCGTGCTCTATCTGGTGGTCTTCCTGATCATACTCAAGCTGCCGCGGACCGGGACGACCGACCCGGGCACGCGCTCGGTGTGGTCCGATATTGTCGACGGGGTCAAGCACATCCGCCTCCACCCGGTCCTCATCCCACTGCTGGCGCTCGTCTTTATCCGGGGACTCCTGGCCATGCCCTACCGGACGCTTATGCCCAAGTATGCGCAGGACGTGATGAACCTGGACGCCAGTGGGCTGGGTATTCTCGTGGCGGCGCCGGGCGTCGGCTCTTTGATCTCCGCGCTGGTGATGGCCTCGCTGGGGGATTTCAGAGGCAAGGGCAAGCTGATGCTCGCATCGGCCGTCCTCTTGGGCGTGGCCCTCGTCCTCTTTGCCAACACGCAGCTCTTTGCCCTCGTCCTGGTCTTGCTCGCCATCGTCGGCGCTGCGAGCAACATCTGCATGGTGACCAACCGGACCCTGCTGCAGGAAAACTGCGATGGGCCGTACCTGGGACGCATCATGAGCGCCTACATGATGATGTTTGGGCTGACCCAATTGGGCACGATCCCCGTGGGCGCGTTTGCCGATCGCTTTGGCGTTCCCAACGTCATCGCCGTCCTGAGCACACTCTTTGTGGTGGCCATCGTCCTGGTCTGGGTGATGGTACCCCGGATCAGAAAGCT
>CAZEXX010000095.1:0-8869 GCA_964516885.1 uncultured Anaerolineales bacterium
TGCTGGACCGAGATGCGCCCGAAATGCCGACGGTCAGCACGCCAACCGGAGGCATCACCGTCACGGGGCCTATCGTCACCTTGTCGTGGGCTGTCCCGGCGGACGACGGATCGCCGGTGCATTACAACCTTGATATCGATGGGGGCCTCGCATCGACTGACGCGCTATCCTATGTTGTCACACCAAGCCTGGGACCAGGTCCGCACGCATGGCAGGTTCAGGCGGAGGATGCCGCCGGAAATCAGAGTGGCTGGACGGCGGAGGCAACGTTCGTCGTCGAGGTGGAACAGGTGTTTCTGCCGGTGATCCTGCGCTAGCCTGAGCAGCTAGTACGGGGCCGCTTCAGTTGTGGTTGTGGGTACCTGGGACCAGTCCCAAAGCCAGTAGGCCAGCCCGCCCCAGGGATGCCAGCGGTCAAATAGCGCGACAATCTCCTGCTCGGAAACGGGCGCGGCTCTCAGCAGGTGTTCACCAACACGCCGTTGAGCAACACTGTCGGTTGGAATGTAGTCGTAACGACCAAGATAGAGCATCAGAAGCCCTGCACCGAGAGCGTCAAGCAACAGCTCCTCGGTGAGTCGCGTCGCAAGCCTATCGGCTTCAAAGGGCTGGTGCACGAGGAGATCGATCCCCGCCGGTTGCGTGGCGAAGGTCTGGGCGATCCTTGTCAGCCGCATAACGATGTGAGGGGCGAAGATGTCGTGCAATGACTCAGCACCCACCAAGAGTCGCTCCGGTGTTGGAAAGCTGTGCAGAGTCGGGTTACGGGGCAGAGAGAAACCCAGACGATTCACGAGACCTGCTACCCGCCCGAACTGGGGCATCCCGTGGGGATCCCAGGTCGCTAGAGTGGCAACTGTGACGTGCTCGAAGAGATCGACGCCGCGTATTAGGCGTGCTCCCATCCGTTTGACCGATCTGAGAGCTTTGTGGTTGTTGGCAGCTCTGAGGAACGGTTCGATGTTCTCGTCCAGCCGCAGCATGTGCCAGACTTTCTGACTGGCTTCCTCGACTTCGGCGGCGGACAGATGGGGCTCGGCCTGCACAACGAGCCCTGCCGGAGCCTGGTAGACGGTGAGGCCGACTGTGGTCTTTTCACCCAAGTGTTCAACGCGCAGGAGGCGATCCCCCAGCGCTTGCACGTGAAACGGTGGATGGAGGAGCCATCCTGATCGTCGGATGACCTCCCGCAGTGAGAAAGTGTCGGGTACCGACAGTAGCCAGTGCATTTCTCCCCCTATGTGCCACTAGAATACCACGCGCAGTGGCTGAGGGTGTTTCGAAGAAGTTACAGCTTGGTTAACCACCGTGGCGCGGTCTGTCACTACACCAGATCGCGTCCATCGCCCCATCACAAGCAAAGGCGCCCCTCCACTTGGGCGCCTTTGCTTGTGATGTGACTAGACAAGTGGTGTCGGCTATTTCAATCCGGCGAGCTCCAAACCTGCATCCAGGACAGCCGGCACGAGATCCTTGTCGGTGAGTTCGCAGTAGACGCGGATGATCGGCTCAGTGCCTGAGAAACGGATCAGGAGCCACCCGGTATCGCCCAGCTCGTACTTGAAGCCGTCCACCGTGACACGGTCGGTGACTGGGACGCCCGCGATCGTCTGGGGCCGGGCATTCTCGATCCGCGCCCGGGTCTCAGGGCGTTTCTCCGAGGGGAAACGCGTATCGATGCGATCATAGTAGTAGGCCTGACCCACAGTCTCGAAAAGGGACTCCAGGAGCTGAGAAGGCGTCTTCCCGGTCCTCATCATGAAATCGATGAAATAGAGGTTCCCCAGGATGCCGTCACGTTCAGGCACATTGCCGCGGAATGCATAGCCGCCGCTCTCCTCTCCCCCGATCAGCGCCCCCACTTCCATAAACTTCGGCGCCACGTACTTGAACCCAACGCCGGTCTCGTGGATAGGTACATCGTACATTGCAGCCAGCTTGTTCAGGATCTGTGTCGTGGAGATCGTTTTCACGATGGGGCCGCGCTCTCCACGGATCTCCAGCAGGTAGTAGGCCAGCAGCCCGAAGGCACGCAGCTGGTCGATGTAGACGCCGTTTTCGTCGCCAATGCCCATACGGTCAGCGTCACCGTCGCAGATGAGCAGCACATCGGCGCCCAGTTCGACCGTCTTGGCCAGTGCGACATCGATATTGGGCTGAATGGGCTCGGGTCGATTCATTTCCGGGAAGGAGGGGTTGTGCTCGGCGTGGATCTCCCAGATCGTGTTGTTGCCGCCCCCGAGCAACTTGGGGAACCAGCCGGCGGCGTTGCCCCACATAGGTTCGACAAGGATCTTCAGTCCTGCGTGGCGCAATGCCTCCAGGTCGACCAACTTGGAGATATGCGCGATGTAGGCAGGATCCGGGTCCCAGCGCTTGACCAATCCCTGGCTTTCGGCATCAGCGATCGGAAGCTGGGATACAGCGTCCACCGTATCAGGAATGTGGCCCTCGATCTCGCGCAGCCCTTCGGGGGCAATGGCGGCGCCATTGGGGTCGCGCACCTTGAACCCATTATCGGTGGGCGGGTTATGGCTGGCGGTGATGTTAATCGCTCCGCCCGCTTTACGCTCAACTGCACTGTAGCTGATGACCGGGGTAGGGGTGTTGTGCGACGTCAGCCATACGCTGATGCCGTTGCCGGCCATGACTTCGGCGGCTGCCTCAGCGAAGAGATCCGAGGAGAAGCGTTGGTCATAGCCGATAACGACCCCTTTGCCCTCCAAGTTGTGCTCTTTAAGGTACTGAGCAAAGCCCTGCGCCACACGTCTGACGCTGTCAAAGGTGTAGTCCTCGGCGATCCTGGCTCGCCATCCGTCTGTACCGAACTTTATCGTGCCCATCGTCGTCACCTCTCCCTGTTCTTCAGTCTGAGTGTCTATAGCCCGTTTTCTTCTCTGAGCACAGTAAGATCAGCATCAACCATCATCTGCACCAACCCCTCGAAGCTGACCTGCGGCTCCCAGCCCAGTAGCTCCTTAGCCTTTGCGGGATTGGATACCAGCAGATCGACCTCGGCCGGTCGCATGAAGCGTGGATCTTGCACGACGTGATCGCGCCAATCTAGCCCGGCGTGGGCGAAGGCGACGTCACATAGCTCCTCAACCGAGTGAGTCTCGCCCGTTCCGACGACGTAGTCGTCAGGTTCGTCTTGCTGCAGCATCAGCCACATCGCGCGCACGTAGTCACCGGCGAATCCCCAATCGCGCTTCGCGTCAAGGGTCCCCAGCGCCACCTTGTCGATGAGTCCTAACTTGATCTTGGCTACGTGATATGTGATCTTTCGGGTCACGAATTCCATACCCCGGCGCGGACTCTCGTGGTTGAAGAGGATGCCGGAGCAGGCGAAGAGATCGTAGGACTCACGATAGTTGACGGTAATCCAGTGGCCATAGACTTTGGCAACCCCATAGGGCGAGCGCGGGTAGAAGGGTGTAGTCTCTGTTTGCGGCACTTCGCGCACTTTGCCGAACATCTCCGATGAGCTTGCCTGGTAGAAGCGAATCTCAGGGTTGACGGTGCGGATCGCTTCCAGCACCCGTGTGACCCCCAGGCCAGTCACAGTACCAGTGAAGACTGGCTGTTTCCAGGACGCCGGCACAAAGGACTGGGCCGCGAGGTTGTAGATCTCGTCCGGCCGGCAGTCTTTGACAATTGAAATGAGTGAGCCTTGATCGAGGAGATCCCCCGAGACAAGCTGAATGTCATCCTGGATATGCTGGATCCGGGAGAAGTTGAGTGTGCTGGTCCTGCGGACCATGCCTGTCACTTCATATCCCTTGCTCAGCAAGAACTCTGCCAGATAGGACCCATCCTGTCCTGTGACCCCAGTAATCAGGGCTCGTGGTGCTGTCATGTCGTCTTTCTCCTATCAGCGCTATAGTGTTACCTGTGCGCAGTGAGTGTCCCCTACGACCGATCGGCCTCGGAGTTCCTCGCTGAGCGCCACTCAGCGAGGACATCGTCAATGGTCCGAGACATCGGTATTTCGGCAGTCCACCCGGTATCCCGCGTTAGCTTGTCGGCACTGCCGTAGATGACGGGGATGTCCGCGGGCCGATACCGCTCCGGGTCGACCTCGATCTTGATCTCGGTGCTGGATCTGGCCCTCAGCTCGTCCACGATGGACTGTATGGCATATGGACGTCCGGAAGCAACGTTGTAGACCTCGCCGGCGGTCCCGTGAAGCAGAAGCAGGCGGTAGGACCGGACCACATCGCGAACGTCGGTGAAGTCGCGTTCAGGCGCCAGGTTGCCGACACGCAGCAAGGGTTCACGCCGGCCGGCCTCGATCTCGGCCACTTGGCTGGCAAATGCCGGCAATACGAACCGGGGTGATTGCCCAGGGCCGACGTGGTTGAACGGGCGCACGCGTACCACGGGGAGCCCGTAGCTGATGAAGTACTGGTATCCCATGACATCCTGCGTGACCTTGCTGACGCTGTAGGGGTTCTCGGGGCGCAGAGGATGATCCTCCACTAGCGGGAGATCGGCCCTTGTGGCGCGCCCGTATTCCTCGCCGGAACCTATGACGATGATGCGCGGCTTGATATTCAGCGCCAGGCAGCTCTCGAAAAGATTGAGCTGGCCCAGTATGTTATTCTGCAGGGTAGCCCATGGATCCTTGTAGGCAGTGGGTACATGGGCCTGAGCGGCGAGGTGTACCACGAAATCGGGAGGGGATTCAGCGAGAGCCGCTTGCGTTGCTTTGGCCTCACGCAAGTCCAGCAGAATCAGCTCTTCTCTCGATCCAGGTGTGGGGTCTGCGGGAGGATCTGGGAATGCTGTACCAACGATGTCCCAGTCCGTCGACGATAGAAGGTGGCGGCGGAGATGGGTCCCCACAAACCCAGTTGCTCCAGTGATCAGTACACGCATGGATGCTCCCTGTTAGTGTCGTTCGTGGATACTGGGCTCGGCGCACACAACACGTCCACTCAACACGAGTTGCCGATGCCCGTCACCATTATAACCGAACTGTTGTGCCGGGAAAGACAACGCGAACTTGGATCGTGCATCTCTCCCGCAGGAAATGCGCTGACTGTGGTCCGACGCGAGCCAAGACCCCGCTCTCCATACTTGAGGCGGATCACGCCTGAGCAGACTCAGGGCATCCGCCTCTCTGGGATCTCCGTCACCTATCACCGAGAATAGGGATAGAGTGCACGAACTTGTGTAGCCGTGCACGGCCCTGCGTTGTGATCCCGCGAGATCCCCCTGCCGGGTGGGCCTGGGGATGCCCGTTCTGGGGCTATCGCCAGGCAAACAGCCTTACGTTGCCGTCGTCAGTCAGCGCCTCGGTGGCCGGGCGGCCTTCCGCCGCGCCTAACGTAAGACGCTTGATATCACCCAGCTCGATAAAGACCACACTGCTGCCATCGGGGCTCCACGCCCATTCCGGCAGGTCCAAGCCACCACTGCCCTCGGCCGGGTACAGCTGTCGCTGGCCTGATCCATCGCGGTCCGTCAGGTACAACGCGTAGACGCTGGTTGCACTTTGATAGGGAATTGTCGCCCGGCCGAAGAGCAGTAACTGGCTATCGGGGGCAAACCGTGGAGTTGACCACATGCCGACTTCGATGGCCAACGTGGCGCTATAAGCACCGTCCGCCTCGGCCAGGAGCAGACTGAAGACCGGGCTCTCCTCAGGTTTCTCGGGATCACTTCCGTCGTGAACCACCACTGACATGAAGTTGCCGTCGGCGCTCCACGCGGGCTCAGGATTCCAGCTCCAGCTGCTGTACGTGCGGAAGGCTGCGAACTCCACGATCGTTGACAGACCGCCGTCAAGTACATCTACAATGCCCACTGATTCGGGGCGGCTGTACGCCAGTGATTTGCCGTCGGGTGCCCAGACGTAACGCGTTCCCCACCAGCCATACCCACCGCCGGCCTCCGCCTCCCGAAGTTCCCGCCTGGAGATGAGCGTATTCCTGTCGGTGACCATCGCTCGCCAAAGGTCATTCTGCCCGCGCCAACCAGGCGCCTGTTCCATAACTTCGGCTGTGGACCAGGCAATCTGGTCTGCCGCTGGGGACCAGGCAGCCCAGAGCACGTCCCTGAGCCCCATCGGTACAGGGCTGGGGGTTGCCTCTGTAGTACGAACGAGCCAGAGCTCGTTCAGTGTCTCCGTCTCTGTGGTAGCTCGTGTGAAGAGCAGTCTGCTTCCGTCGCGGGAGAGAGAGAAAACGCGCCCATCCAGGTCGCCAAGATTGGTCAACCGTCGAACCTGGTACGAGCTCCCTCTGATGACCCAGGCATCCTGGCTGCTCAGATAGGCCAGAGTGCCGGCGACTGGCACGTTCTGGAGCTGGACCTGCGTGCCGATGAGACGCACCTCGTCGCGCGGCTCCTGCACCAGCTCCTCCCGAATCAGAACGCGTTCGGCTTCCAGCGAGTCCTCAAATGTGATCCGATAGTGGCGCGCCAACACACCGCTCTGGCCCGACTGCAGCAACCGCGTTTCATCCTCTGGGACGTCGGCATCTCGCACCATCTGGCGTCCAAAGGGCACCGTCTGCGTGACGACCTCCGAACGCTGGACCACGCGAACGACTGTAATCGTCATCTCGTCGGTAAGCGCTGTGACCTCGGGAGGCGACACCGTGTCCAGATTGCCCAGCGAGACACTGGCTTCGCTTAGCAACGCACGCACCGTTGACGCCTCGCTCGTCAACTCCCGCTGCTCACCGTCGACAAGCAAGGTCACGTTGAGTGTGCGTGACAGTGGTGCCACAGCCGGGAAACTACAAGCTCCGATAAGCAACCCCAACACCATCAGTACCGAACCGCACTTGATGATCCGTCGAGCTTTCACTGTCCCCCTCAGTTGTATGGGCGGTCGCAGGTGCTAGTCCTGAGCCAGACTACGCCAGATGAATGTGTGCGCTCCAGCGAACAGATCCTGTACACCCCACAGCACGCCATAGCGCAGCGAGCCGAGGTGCGATGCCTCACCGTTCTGTACAGTATACAGGAAAGCCTCACCGTCAGGAGACCACGTGACGGTTCCCTGAGCATCGGGTAGAAGGGCGACACCGCGCAGCTCAGCCTGAGAGGTCAGTGCATAGATTCCGGCAGCCACGCCGGGAGCCGCCCGCTGGTAGAACGTCACGAGGCCCCCAAGTGCTGCGGCAGAGGGCCCGGCCATAGGCGAACTGGGATGCAGCGCCAGGGCCTGCGCCTCGCAGATGCGGTTTCCGGGCACTACCGACTGTGCCATCGTCCCCGCCGTGTAGGGATCCAATGATGCGACGCAACCCTGCACGCCGTCGTCCCAGGTCATCCATAGACGTATCCCATCGGCCGATGTCGCCCATACGATCTCCCCATCACAGATGGTGGCACAGAGTGGCTGCAGGGCAGGGAGCGACTCGTTCTCCGCCGATGTTGACAGAAGAGCATAGGCGGGCCGGGCGGCCTCGTCCGCGCCCCCCGTGCTTTCCAGGAGCAACCACGCCCCATCAGGTGACCACGAATGCAGTCTGACGCCCTCGCCAGGAGGCGTAGTGGCAAGCAGGCGGGGATCCTCATCTGGGGGAACGGCCATGAGCCACACTCCTTGCCCGTCCACAAAGGCCAGCTGACTCTGTTCAGGCGCCGCCAGGAATCCCTGACAGGGATGACTCGCGGAAGCCCTGCACATAGCGAGCTCCTGCTGTCGCAGTTTCGGTGTCAGGACGCTCGCTGAGAGCAGAACGCCGCTCCTGTCGGTCTCCAGCATCGGTCCACTGCTCACCTGCACACCCCACGCAAGATACGTCAGAGTGCTGCCGTCATCAGAGAAGGTAAAGTAGGCCTGGTCTTCGCTGAACAGCCGTCCGGACGTGGGTACGTGGGCGTGCTGACCAAGTTCGCGATCAAGGACCCAGAAGCCGTCCTGGGCTATCACGTAAGCTACGTAGCGGCGGTCCTGCGTAACATCATAGGTGATCACCGCAACATCCTCCATCTCCCCATCGACAGGCAGCTGCTCTGGCGCTCCCCCCTCGGCGAGGCAGACCCAGACTCTCCCATCACGGAGGAAGAAGAGGTCAGCTGTAGTGGCAGGGCAGCTGTCAGCCCGGGTGGCCGTGGGGGCCAGAGCCAACCCCGGCGGCAGCGTCGGCGTCGGGGTGGGGGTATTGGTGGGTGTTGTTGTGGGCGTGGAGGTCGGGATCGGCGTCGGCGTCTCCGTGGGCAAGATCGGTGTGCGCGTCGCCGTCGGCGTGGCTGCAGGTTCAGTTGGCTGACAGCCCATAAGTGCCAGTGCAACCACTGCTAGCCAGAGCCACCAGAGGTGAGAGCGATCTCCGCGGTATCGGCGCATCCCATCCCCGATGAGGCCAGATGAGCGAAAGCCCTGGGGCATTGAGGTGGTTCTGCTCATTGCGCGGCTATCATTCCGGCGGCCCAAGTTTGTGCTTCAGATCGTGTCAGCACCTCGCCTGCCGCCTGAGCTTCGCGCAAGGCTTCGATCAGTTCGCCAATCCGAGGACCTGGGTCCAGCCCCAGAGCCATCATGTCGTTGCCGGTGAGAAGTGGTTGTGGATCCACCATGGCCTCCCGCTGCCGGAGATAAGCGTCGAGAAGGGGCCGCGCGATGTCGAGATGGGCGTCCCATTCTGGGTCACGCCACGCCCCGGACTGCGTGATGACAGTGTTTGCCAACGACAGGAGTGCGGCGGCAATGCCGGTTTGCCGGGTTTCGCGGAAGTATGCGTAGATCTGCCGTCGGGTTGGTACGCTCCCGATCAGTCCGCCAAAACGCCAACTCCCGCCCACCGCTCCGGTGACGAACTCCACAACCGCGCGTGAGAACCGCAATCTGGTCATGGCTTGCTCCGCCAACCTTGCAGATGCCCTGCACAGGGCTGCTGTGAGTGTCACC
>CAZEXX010000095.1:8969-12852 GCA_964516885.1 uncultured Anaerolineales bacterium
GGCTAGCACACACTTTGTGGACCTCTGGCAGAATGTGCTCGAGTAAGCTGAGTTCATCGAGCCGGTGCAGACCCAGAGAGGCCCCCGGCAGGCGGAACAACCTGACAAGCTCTGCGCGGACACGTTCGGCTGCCACGTCTTTGATGGCGGGGGCGTCGCGCCGCAGCTGCTCATAGGTCTCAGGTTCAAAGGCGAAGTGTAATTGCTCGGCTTGACGAACCGCACGGACGAGCCGCGCCGGATCTTGCAGAAATGCGCGAGGGCTTGTCATTCGGATACATTCGCAAGCGAGATCCTGCCGACCGGCGGTTGGGTCGATGAGTTGGCCATCAAGCGTGAGGGCCATGGCGTTGATCGTGAAATCCCGCAACCGTAGATCATCCAGGATTTCGGAACCCCGGAGGTCGGCGAAGTCGAGGTTCATCAGGGTCTGAGTATCCGGATCACGCACGATCGCACGACCGGTGCCCCGTGCCGCATCGAGCGGGTAGAAGGCGCCGCCCATAGCATTCGCGACCGCTCGGGCAAGTTGTAGCGCACCACCATCCGTTACGAAATCCCAGTCCCGTGGTACCCGATCAAGGATCAGATCACGCACGGGACCACCGGCCAGCCAGATACGCTGCACGGATAGCTCTCGGACGATGTCGATCGGCCATGCTGGGAGGGACAAGCAAGGCATAGCTGGGGCGTCAGCAGGCAAGGTCTGCATGGCTTTCCACCGTGACTCTGTGAGAGACAAGCCTATGATATATACATATGCGGCGCACCCCAATTGGAGCGCCGCAGGGCTGGCTGGAGGCTGCAATCTGACGCAAGGGACGTGGCACGGTTAAGCGCGCGTGAGGTATTTCCCTTTCGTGGTGTCGACGCGGATGACGTCGCCAACGTTAACGAACATTGGCACCTGTACCTGAAGCCCAGTCTCACAGACGACCGTCTTTGTCGCGCCTGTCGCTGTATCACCCACGACAGCCATCTCGGAGTCGACGACTTCCAACTCCACCGTCAACGCCAAAGCAACGCCCAGGATTTCACTTTCATAGAGAGTCAACGTGACTTCCATCCCGTCCTTGAGGAAGCCCGCCTTCTTTCCCAGGAGTTCGGCCCGGAGCTGGCTCTGATCATAAGTGACTGCGTCCATAAAGTAGTAGAATTCACCGTCATTGTATAGGTACTGAGCTGTGATACGCTCCACGTCGGCTTCCTCAAAACGGTGTCCATCGAGGAAGTTCTTGGGAATGATGGCACCCGTTCGCATATTGCGTATTTTGGTTCGGATGATAGCATTGCCTCGCCCGGGCTTGTAGTGCTGGTATTCCAAAACTTCAAACAACACACTGTCCAGCAGGAAAGTCGTTCCCTTACGCAGTTCGTTCGCGTTGATCACTTGCCCCCCTTAGTTGGCTGATTCCAAAAACTATTATACGTTTGGAGACGCCAGCGTCAAGACAGGGCTCTCTGGCACGCGTCACTGATTTCTGGAGAAGTTTTCTCGGCTTGCTGCAAACCACTTTTTTGTGTATAATCGTAGTGAAATCCCGTAGAAAGGAGCGTTCCGATGCGCCGCAAACCTCTCGCCCTACTTTTGGTTAGTCTGATGATTCTATCGGCGTTCATGGTTGGGTGCCGCCGCAGCTCGGCAGCACCACCACTCGAGGAGCTAACGACCGAAGAAGAAGCCGCAGCCGTAATGCAGGAGGCACAGGCAAACACCGAGGAGCTGCAGCAAGCTGCGGAGGAGGAGATCCCTGCGGTCACGGAGGAGCTGACGGAAGCACCGGCCGAAACTGAGACGGAAACTGAGGCCGAAGCAGAGGCGCCGGAGCCAACCGAGGAGGAAGAAGCGATCCTTGAGCCCGTCGAGACCACGGCCCCCGTTGAGCCGGCTGTTGAGGAACCGGTCGTGGAGCCGGTCACCACGGTTAGCACCGGTGCCACAACCCACGTGGTGCAGCCTGGTGAGAACCTGTTCCAGATCTCACTCCGCTACGCTATCACGGTGCAGGCGATTAGCGAGGCCAACAACATCACGAATCCTTCGTTGATCTACGTCGGTCAGACCCTGCAGATCCCCGCCGGCAGTGGCACAACAACAACCCCGGCCACCACGCCAGGACAGACGTGTGCCACGGTCTATGTTGTGAAGCCCGGCGACAATCTGTTCCGTATCGCCCTGAGCTACGACTACAGTCAATATTATCTGGCCCAGTACAACGGACTTGCCAACCCATCGATGGTATACGTCGGACAGCAGCTCTGCATCCCTTAGGTTCCGGGGTGTCGGCTGTCTGAGTGTGCAGTATCTGACATGATCCGGATCTCAGGTTCAGCTAATGAACGTGTACGGCGAGTGGTTGCGCTTCAGCGCAACGCCCGCCGTCGTTTTCAGACCGGCCTGATGGTGGCTGAGGGCTCGCGTCTCGTAGGGGAGCTAGCGGAGTCCGCGATCTCGCTCGTTGAAGTCTTTGTCACACCGGACTTCTGCGCGACAGGCCCAGCGGCGAGTGACTTGGTCGAGACACTGTCCGCGCACACGACTGTTTTTGAGGTCTCAGATGGCCTCATGCGAGAGATGGCCGACACAGTCACGCCCCAAGGCATCCTCGCCGTCGTTGGCATCCCTGATCTACCGGCACCAGGACACAACCGCTTCATCCTGATTCCCGATCAAATTCGTGATCCTGGGAATCTTGGTACCATGCTGAGGACGGCGTGGGCAGCCGGCGTCACGGAGGTGCTGCTCCCATCTGGGACCGTGGACCATACGAACCCCAAGGTTGTGAGGTCGGGTATGGGGGCGCATTTCCGGCTTCCCACTCGCAAAGCATCGTGGGACGAAATCTGGCGGAGAGTAGGGCAAGCCCAGGTGTGGTTGGCGGAAGCACATCAGGGCCAATCGTATGATCGGGTGGATTGGCGGGGCGATGTAGCTATCGTTGTCGGTGGGGAAGCAGCGGGCGCAGGTCAAGAGGCTCGGAGCCGCGCCATCTGTGTCCAGATCCCTATGGCTGTCGGTGTGGAATCGCTGAACGCCGCGACTGCAACTGCGGTCCTTCTGTTTGAGATCGCACGCAGCCGCAGGCCTACCTGAACGGCTCCGCGAGGTCCTGGTCGACAGCGCCTGCTGCGGTCGTGGCCAACCCGAGCGCCATCGCAACGATCTTGGCGTGGTCGAAAGCCAGTGGGGGCAGACGGTTTACTGGCCACCACTGTACCCTTGATGCGTCATCGCCCGCAACAGCCACACTGCCGGCGTTCTCCAGCTTCACGATGTAAGCAACCGAGACAACCCACCCACGAGGATCACGCCCGGGGTCCCCGAAAGCGCCGACTTGTGTGAACTTGTCTGCCGAGAGCCCCGTCTCCTCATGCAGCTCACGTCGGGCTGCCTCTTCAGGGGACTCGCCTCGATCCACGAAACCTCCTGGGAGGGCCCACTGTCCGCCGAAAGGGTGGCTTCCCCTCTGGATAAGCAGAATCTCCAGTTGCCTCCCCGGTGTCTCTCTTGCGGTGCGCAGCACAACAGCATCCGCCGTCAACGCAGGACGGGGATGGTCATAGCAATACGCTGCACGCCTATCGTGCATCCGTTATTCCTGCCTGGATCGTTCATCGCCCTGCTGGGAAGCCTGCCCAGCCGTCGCGATCTCACCTGCACCGTCCTGCTCACCAAGATCATCGGATTCCTCATCCCTGTCCATCGCCTCAAACCGTTCTGTGATCTCGGCAAGGAGCGTTCGGACCGCGATGAGCGACAGTGTGGACAGAAAGCCGGGAAGAACCACTAGCAGGACAGGGAGCGCGATTGAGAGGGCGGTCACCAGCACCGACACCAGCAAGAAACCCAGTGTGTTAAGCGGCTTCAAGACCGTCAGGAACA
>CAZEXX010000096.1:0-12845 GCA_964516885.1 uncultured Anaerolineales bacterium
TGGCTCTGCAATAGCTGTCAAACCCGTGACAAAAGGAATCAGCGAATGGTAGAATTCCATTCGCTGGTTCTACATTCGCGGATTCTTCTCCTATAGTTTCACCACCCGACCCTCTTTCCGCGCCTGCTCCGCAGCGAAGACCAACAGATGCGAGGACAATGTCTCATCGGGCCCGGATAAGATCAACGACGGGTTTTGCTCTGCGACCGCACGGACGAAGCTGTCCATGAGCCCGAAATCCCCTCCGCCGTGACCACCGAGAATGGAGCTGTCGCCCGCCTCCGTGTCAAACGTCGTCGTCTGATCTGTGAGGAAGTCATACAGGTGGATGTAGCGACCATCCCCGGTCAGCTGCCCCTTGGTCCCGAAGACGCTGGTCTCCCTGTGCCCCATCTCAGTGAAGGCCATCATCGTGAACGTGGCGGTTCGCCCACCCTCGAAGTTCATGCTGACCACTTGGTGGTCCACCACGTCATTGTCCAAGGCATAGACACAGCGCCCGTAGGGCCCCGTCGCCAGCGCTGCCGACACGCTCTCCTCGGACGGCTCGGGGGTCAGGATATTGACAGGCCAACCCGTATGCCCTCGCCTCAAGGCCTCAAGGTAGAAGCGCTTTGCAGAGTAGGCGCACTCCGCCTCCACCGGACACTCGAGACAGCGAGCCGCAGCGCCCTCCGGAGCTTCCTCCGCCCGAAAGTGTTTGAGAGACCCGAACGATGAGACAGCCTCGCATGGCACCCCCATTATGTAGTGAATCCAGTCAATATCGTGGCATGATTTCGTCAGCAGCATGGGTCCTGAGGCGGCTTCATTATGCCAGTTGCCACGCACAAATGAATGTGCCATGTGCCAGAATCCTACCGGTTCCAGGCGCTGCAGGCCGACTATGTCCCCGATCGCACCCTCGTCGATCAATCCCTTCAGCTTTCGTGTAAAAGCCGTGTAGCGAAGCACGTGACAGACGCCCAGTATGATGCCATTGGCCTTTGCTGCACCCACGATCTGGTGGCAGCCCGCGGCATCGGGGGCCATCGGTTTCTCCAGCAGGATATCGTAGCCGAGATCAGCAAATGCGATGGCGGGCTCCACGTGCATCCTGTCCTGTGTGGCGATGATCACGGCATCAGCAAACCTGGCCTGTGCGGCAACCTGCTTCCAGTCCGTGAAGACACGGTCCGCCGGAATAGAGTGAGCTTCCGCCAGATCGTTTCGGTACGCATCGCGTGGCTCGGCGACACCTACTACCTGGGCGCGGTCGGGGAACTCCGCCGCAAAACGCGCATACGTCGCACCCCGGCTGCCGGCGCCGACAATAATCAGGGAAACGGGTGACATAGCTGACCTCCTGGAATAAGATAGACGACCTCGGCGCGGGTCGAGAACCACGAGAACCGCTGGTCGGCATCACGTCTTGCCGGTTCCTGCAAGCATATCACCCATCCCAGCGGAATCAACATCGCCACGCCGATGATCGAGAAAACCGTGCGATACCACAACAGTCGGATGTTGGCGTGATGTCATTCGCCAAACCGGCTGCAGTTGAGCCATACAACGTCCAGCAGAGAATCTGTGTTTGGCAGCATCAACCTTGCTGAAGTGAAGGTGGCATAGCAGGCCAGCACCAAGCCCAACAGGACGCAGTGCCTCCGGTGCCCCATACCCGATAGATTCAGCCGGTTGCACAACGCACCCATAGCGATCGTCAGGACAAACGAGAGTGCAGAACAAGAGTGAGGACGCCGATGGCATCCGGATGGATCCCGAGACAGTCCCGACAGACCTCTCGCCAGTTCCGGAAGCAGCGCAGTCGGATGCCGTGAGGGTTCACATAGAGCGACCAACATCGTAGTTCCAAAACCACGATCGATGCGTCGTGAGAGTGCTATCCAGCGGTAGCTCATTGGGCGAGCACAGAATCGTCCAGCACGGTACCATAGTGCCGAATAGGGCCCGTGGCCCAGAAGCGGCCTCATCCTCACGATCTGCGCTGGAGGTTGTGCAACCGTCACCAACTGGATGTTCCACACAAGGAGCGATGTTATGTTGATTGTCTACACACCCACTGCTCGCGCAGCCGTTGGACCCTACTCCGAAGCAGTCAAGCCCAATGGCTTCGCGCTTACGGCTGGCCAGCCTGGCCTTGACCCTTTGGCAGGCGCCACCGTCGCCACAGACGTGGCAAATCAAACAAGCCAGGCCCTAGCTAACATCCGCCTAATTCTCAACGCCGCTGGAAGCAGCGCCAAAAGCATTGTGAAGGCCACTATCTACGTCACAGATCTACAGCTCTTCGCCGACGTGAATCGTGCGTACGCCGAGTTCTTCGCACAGGAAGGTGTCTCTGAGCCACCAGCCCGCGCCATTGCCGAAGTCTCCACACTGCCCCGAAGGCAGTGATCGAGATTGAGGCCATCGCCTTTGAGGCCACACAAGCCCTCCACCTCTCTTTGAGCACAGCCTCGCGGCGACTACAGTAGACACTAGCTCCCAGCGTAGACGCACAGCTAAGCAAAAACGCCTGTCCTCACTAGTGTCGAGGCCGTGCTCGTTTCGCGTAGCCTATTATCAGCTTTAAGGATTTACAATAAGCCTGTGTTTGCACCGCTTCTGACTACGCGAAGTGCCTAGGAGCGCACATGGACATTTTCACTCGGGCCACGTTCCGTCTATATCCGGATAGTACCTTCGCTCTTGCCGAAGTTAATCCGTGTGCCCACCGCCAAGGTCGCGCTGCGCCCAGGTGGGACATCACTGAGGCTTTGCCCGTCGTTCGTAGTAACAGTCCACTTCTCCTGGCTCAGGTTGCGCAATCCCCAAATGTTCGGGTTCGTAGGATGTTGAGCGACTTCCGCGACAGGAGCGTCAAACTCGTAGAGTCGGTCCGAATCGATGTGATGCGGGTAAAGCCGCGTATCATAGTTCAGCATCACCACAGCATCACCGATGCGGATGCGTGGCGGCAGCTCCAGCTGGTGATTGCATGACCAGCATTTCCCAAGACTACCACCCGCCGCACGCAAGGCGTGCACATCGTAGAACGCTTCCAAGCCACAGTTGGCGCAGTAGTAGATGCTGTCGCGCAGATGCACCATCGCCGCGCGCCACTCGCTCTCACGCACGCGACCATTCTCCGGATCCCTCAACCCATCGGTGAAGGCCTCCGTGAATAGATCCCGCACAAACTGTGGGTAGAGCGGCCAGAAAACCAAGGCATTCTCGTGGACACCGGGCACCGGACGGTTTGAATCGTCGTTCGGATCGAAGATGAACAGCGGATCCGTGCCATACAGCTTGTTCATAGCCGGCAGATCCAGACACCTAATCTCAGTCTCGCGTTTGCCTTCAAGCGGATGGTGGAGCACCAACATATAGAACAACAGCACAGCCAGCGAGAATAGGTCCGTGCGACTGCTTGGCAATGCTTCGCCTCTCACTATCTCTGGCGCCATAAACCTTGGCGTCCCAAGAACTCCGGCCTCGCCCTGACCGTCCACGGCAACATTGTCGTTGTCGCAGATGAGGACCTCGCCCGAGTCTGGATCGAAGAAGACGTTACCGAACGAGATGTCACGATAGCAGAGCCCCATCGTGTGCAGATCCAGGAAACTGTCTGCTAGCTGCAGGCCGGCTGTGGCCAGTGCCCTGAAGGTAGGTTCTGCTCGGCGCTTCATCAGGTCGACGATGCTCCTATGGTCCGGAGCCCGCAGCGGCATGACGTACCCGAATCCGGGGACATCGGGCGAGTCGCAGAGCTCCATCGGCCACAAGAACCGTTCCGTCGGCGGGCCCTTCTTCACCAGCACCTCCAGAGCAGCTCGCTGCTCGACCGTTGCCTGCGCTGGGAAGTACCACTTGAGGGCAACCTGTTGCCCGTCCAACGCCGCTCGATACACCTCACCCTGACCACCACCGCCCAGGAATGCCTCGACCGTGCACGTCATCTTCGAGGTTGCCGTGTGAACACTCTGGCCATCCTGCAATATCCGCATGCTATCCTCCTCAGCTATGGCGGCACTCCCCGCCACCCCAGACTCTATTGAGTCACTAGAATACCCAATCTCTCGAGCTCATCTATGCCTTGCGCGGAGACTCCAGAACACATCGCAACATCGATGGCTTCCACATTCGTTATACGGCTCAGGAGAGCCAATCCCACGTCAGTGATCGCAGTATCAGCCAGATAGAGGCGCCGCAGCTCGGGCAGCGCGCCCAGATGGACGAGCCCGGCGTCGTGAATTCCCGTGCCCTCGAGGTCCAACCCCTTCAGGGACCTCAGGCTGCCCACTGTGCGCAGACCGGCATCCGTCACACCAGTGCTGGACAGGTCCAGGTCCGTCAGATCCGGGAGACGTGTCAGGTACGACAGACCGGCATCCGTAATTCGCGTGCCCGCGAGGCACAGGTCACGCAAGTTTCTTAGGTTGCCAATTCTGGCCACGCCCGCGTCCCCAATCTGGGTCCACGCAACATCGAGCCTTGAAAGAGCTGTCAGGTCCATCAGATAGAGCATGCCCGTATCCGAGACCTCCAACCCCTCAAGGCTGAGAGCGACCAGCCCCACAAGCGGGCGCAGGTGAGCCATCGCGCCGTCAGCAACCATACCACATCGGCCCAAGCGAAGTTCCGCCAAACTGCCAAACTGCCGCAGCACGGCGAGTGCTTCCGACCGCAAGCCCACGCACCCAAAGAGGTCCAGCGTCTCCAATACAGGGTTGCCGGAGAGATGGCGCAGGCCCTCGCCGGTGATCTCTGTGCCCGATAGATCGAGGTGTCGCAGCGAAGCCAGTTCAGCGAGGGACGCAAGGCCACAGTCAGAGACACCAGTTCCCGAAAGCCCCAGGTACGTCAATCCCTGCAGGGTCGACAGATGGACAAGGCCGGCATCGCTGATCTTGCGGCACCGGCCCAGCTCCACCCGTTCCAGACCTCCCATCTGCGCCAATACACCAAGACTGTCATCTCTGAGATCCACCGTCCCCCAAAGGCTCATTTCCTTGAGGCTGGACTCCTCAACACTCGGTGGCAACGCCATCAGCGCGATCGAGGTACGGCTGAGGTCCATTGACACCACGCCCACTACCGCCACCAGCGCCACCAAGCCACGGTCTGTGATGGGGCTGTAGCTGAAGTCCAGCCGATGGATCCCCCCGGACGCCTCAAGTTCTCCGGCGAGCTGCTCGGCACCGGCGTCGTCAATACGGGCACTCAGGCGAAGCTCCACATCCGGAGGCAACTCGACCTCACCCGGCGTCATACCGATGACTTGCCAACTACGATCACCGGACAACCATTCACGCATGGACACAGTAGCAGCAACGTCTGAGTGGAAGACACGCGCAGCACCGCGATCAGCCGCTGGAGAGTTCAACGCTTCCTCGCAGGCCTCAACGGCCCACCGGGCCGCCTCATCCGGCAGGAAGTAACCATCTTTGAGTCGTTGCACCAACCGTGCGACGACTAGCCCCCGCGGTACAGCTAGCCCTGCCGCCATCAGCTCGCCGGGAATCCCCTCGCGCAGCGCCATGTCCAGCAGGTTGATCTCACCCCTATACTCCCCGCAGAAGTCCATCAGCAGAGCCCGACAGCGCCGTGGATCGTTGAGAACTCCGGCGCCATAGGTTCTAGCGATGTCTTGAAGCGTTCGACGTGGCTTATCGTCCATACAAGCTCAGATGCAGAACCGCTCAGGCAGCACCGGTGCCGATTCGCTATACACAGACTGCTTACGACACAGAGATGTAACGCTTCTCCGCGTGCGTACCGTGAAGTGCCCGGTGGTGTGGGAAGGCAGCGTCGGCCTAGTCGCGATCGTCGCGTCGCGCAACGTCGCCCGATACGTCGGCCAATGCTGCATCATCGGCCTCCTCGTTGTCTCCGCCGATAGCGTCCGCCAACCTAACGCGTTTGCTCGGCTCATTGGGGCCCGCGTGCTTGAACCGCGCGACAAAACGGGAGCCCATCTCAGAATCCTCAGTCCCATCACGGCGCACTCCCCCACTGACCGCCTGCGCATCTGACCCACGAGAGCTCTCAGGCAGGGCGTGAGTCTCGCCAGGAGTGCCGGGCGAAGTGGAAGATTCCGCATCAGGCAAACCGCCCGCGTCCTCCGAGGATGCCGCCGAACCGGATTGAGTCCGAACCGCAGCCACACGATACAGAATGCCCAACGAGATGTCGTCTCCGCTGCCGGCCGCTGAGGCCTCGTCGAGCCAGTTCGGTAAGTTCTCCTCCACCACCTGCACACCGTCCTCGCGCATAATCGCCAGAATGTCGGAACCGACCTTTCGGAAAGCATCGTCATTCACGAACGAATTGGCATAGCCATCGGTGGCAACCATAATCAAGGCCGGAAGTCCGCCATAGTTCGCTTGGAAGCGCAGCCGGACCTCGCGCCACGCTTCAGACATACAAAGAGAGGTCGTCTCATTCGCAATCAAGCGGGCGTCCCGAGCAAAAGGACGTGTCACAAGGCCATCATCAGCAACAACTAGGATATCTCCGTCCCCCAATTGAAGGAAGAGCAGAAAGTCCTCGGTTGCCAACACTCCCAGCACAGTAGCTCCATACGCCAAGCGTGGGCTCCTGCCGACCCCCTTTCGGCTTCGCTCACCGCGTTGCTCGGTAAGCTTTGCCATCTCAGGCTCAGTGAAGGGATGTTCAGCAAGATCGCTATCGACGGCACTCCGCCAACGCCGAACCAACTCGTCCGGGAGACGCTCCACAGCAAATCGCTTCACCATCGAGAGGTTCTGTGCGTCCGGCAACCCGGCCACAAGCTCCTGCAGCAGATCAGCAGCCGCTGTCACGGCAAACTTCGAGCCCCGGTCACTTCGGAAACTCTTGGCACTTCCGTGACCATCAGAGACCACCAAGATCAGTGGCGGCCCCCCCAGTGAGCTTGGACGCCAGGTAATCGCATCCTGGTTTGGCAGATCGGCACGGACGTGCGAGGCGCCCCGAACCGATTGGCCGATGACCTGCCACGACGGTTCTGGTATCATAGCCTGAACCTATTCCAGCCTACCAGACGTCGTCAGCCGACACAGGGCCATCGTCGGCGGGTGCGACTGTCGGGACTGCCGGCACAGGCACGTTGGTGGTAGGAGTAGCGGCGGTCGACTGGCTGGCCGGGCTCGACGCAGACTTCAGGACTGCGGTGGAAACCCACTTGATGTAGTTGACCAGCGACTCCGGACTGTTGGCCTGCAGCGGCTTGATCTCGACGTGGCCGATGAACCTCTGCAGAACATCGTAGTCCGCGTCGGAGCCGATCGCGATAGCGATGCGCACAGCCTTCATACCCCAAGGCTGCTCCATCAGTTCCTTCAACCCCCGCTCGAAGCTGTCCGTGGGCTGGCCGTCGGAAATCAACACCAGCACTGGCGGTAATGCGCGATCCGTCATTGGCGGGATCTTGAGCTGCTCAGCCACCATCGACAGCGCCTTGCCCATATCCGTGACACCATCAGCCTGCAGGTCCTCCCACTTGAAGTCCTCAACCGGCGTGGGTTGCGAAATGTGCCACTGCGCACCACTTGAGAACTTGATCGCCCGCACCAGAACCTGCGCGTTGGGGTTTTCCGCGCCCACTTTCTGCATATGGGGGATCGCCTCGTGAATTGCCACGTTCAGAGCTTGGATCTTGCCATCGGTCTTCATCGATCCCGAGCAATCAGTTATCCAGATAAAGTGCAACGGTCGTGTTGCCAATTCACCACCAGGTCGCTTACTCATCTACACCCTCCTGATAATCGTGAAGCAATCTCTGGGACCTACCGCAATGGTGTCCTCAGCATGCCCCTGTAGTATAGTCACGCAACCCACCCAAGTCAAAAAGCACGGCTTTCGCGGCGCTGACCCCAAATCTGATACGCAACCACAGCACAAAAGTTGCGTTTCCCAGACAACATCACCGATCATGGAGCGAGTGCCTCGACCTCGCTCCGTCGCAAGGCCAGCGCCACCGCCGCCACCCACGGCAGGACTCTGAACTCCCCCGCATCCAACGCAGCCGCCATCTCAGCCCGTGTCAGGCTCAGGAGCTCCTGCTCCTCCAGATCGTCGGCATCTGCCCCAGTCACGGCCACGACCTCCGTTGCCAGGTACAGATGTGCCACACCGGCACCCCGGTTGCCGTCGACAGGAAACGTCCCCAGAGACTCCCAGCGCCCTGCCACGCACCCGGTCTCCTCCAGTAGTTCGCGCTTGGCAGCTACAAGCGGTGATTCACCGAGATCAATGTAGCCTCCGGCCGGTGCCAACGAAACACCTTCGATGCTGTATTTGCTCTGCCGGAAACACAGATATCGGCCATCCTGCGTCACCGCGATCACGGTCACGAACTCCGGAGTAACCACCCACGGCCAGTCCGCAATCACTTGCCCATCCGGCAGCTCGACTTCGTGCAGCTCGACCTTCAGGAACCGGCCTTGGTCCAACACCGTGCGTCGCGACAGCGTCCTCCACGTCTTCATCAACCCTCCTGGCCAACTATCCGTCGTGGCGTCTCACACTCGACCACCGACAGGCCGGCCACGAACACTGAGGCATATTACCTCGCAATGGCGCCCTGTCTACCCTGACGCAATCATTCAGCACCGACAGTCAGGAGCACCGACCCAGCCACCAAACTGCCGCCAGTGTCCCAGTCCACCTTCCCTGCTGAGGCCGGTCATCCCATCGAGCCCTTCTGGCCGAAAGGCGGCACGGTGAAACATCGGTCGGATCAACGCAGTCACACCTCTCCTGGCCGGAGTACTGCGCGCGGACCGTGATTGTGGTGCTGACAAGGCGTGGTCTCCACATGCGCGTCCGATGTCCACTCCGCTCTTCACGTCGCCTTGCTCTCCTGTCTCTTTGCTGTATCATAGGCAGGGTTATGGATCACCAACATGACCCATACATCAGGCACAAGTGCATATTCACTGGAGGTCAATATGTCCTATATTGAAGATATTCTTGCCCGCGAGGTCCTAGACTCCCGCGGCAACCCCACGGTCGAAGTAGAGGTCGTGGTTGCGGATGGCAGTTTCGGCCGAGCGGCCGTCCCCTCTGGCGCGTCAACCGGCGTCCACGAAGCGCTCGAACTGCGCGATGGCGACGAGGGTCGGTATGGCGGCAAGGGTGTACTCAAAGCCGTTGACAACGTCAACAACGTCATCGCCGAAGAACTCGTCGGGTGGGATGTCACGGATCAGAAAGGTATCGACGAGCTTATGATTGAGCTCGACGGCACACCGAACAAGGCCACCCTAGGCGCCAACGCCATTCTGGGCGTTTCTCTGGCCGTTGCCAAGGCCGCAGCCAACTACACTGGGCTTCCCCTTTACCGCTACATCGGTGGCTCCCACGCTCACGTGCTCCCCGTCCCCATGATGAACATTCTGAATGGGGGCAAGCACGCCGTTGACGGCCCTGACCTTCAGGAGTTCATGGCGATGCCCGTCGGTGCGCCGACCTTCGCCGAGGCGCTCCGCTGGGGCACCGAGACCTACCACGCCCTCAGGTCCGTGCTCAAGAGCAAGGGCTACGCCGTGGGGGTAGGTGATGAGGGCGGTTTTGCCCCAAGCCTGAAGACCAACGAGGAGGCCATTGAGCTCATCTTGGAGGCCATTCAGAAGGCAGGCTACACCCCTGGCGAGGACATCTGGATCGCAATGGACCCCGCCGCCTCTGAGATCTACGAGGACGGCAAGTACCACCTCGCCAAAGAAAACCGTGTCCTGACCAGTACCGAGATGGTCGACTTCTACGCCAACTGGGTGGAGAAATACCCCATCATCAGCATCGAAGACGGTCTGGACGAGGATGACTGGGACGGCTTCAAACTGATGGTCGAGCGCTTGGGTGACAAGCTGCAGATCGTTGGCGATGACCTCCTTGTGACCAACACCGTGCGCATCGCGCGCGCCATCGAGGAGAAGGCCGTCAACTCCGTGCTGATCAAGCTAAATCAGATCGGCAGCCTCACCGAGACGACCGCAGCTGTCCGGATGACCCTCACGCACGGCTGGACCGCCGTTGTCTCCCACCGCTCTGGTGAGACCGAGGACTCCACCATTGCCGACCTGGCCGTCGCCCTGAACACCGGACAGATCAAGACCGGTGCGCCCTGCCGCTCAGACCGAGTGGCCAAGTACAACCAGCTGCTGCGCATCGAGGAAGAACTGGGAGCTCAGGGTGTCTACGCCGGCACGAGCGCCTTCCCGAACATCAAACTCTAGGAGCTGGCTGAAGTCAACGCCTGCTTGACTGGCGCACGAGACAACAAAGCCGGGGCACTCAATGAGTGCCCCGGCTTTGTTGCTTCACAAACCACGCGGTCGCCAAGACTCGGCAGTTTCCGGCAATCCGGTTCAGACGATATGCGTCTCCACAGTCATCGTCGGCGGACTTTCAAGGTGCTTCTTCACTGCGCAGAGCTCGGCCGCTTTGATCAGGGCGTTACGATACTTCTTCGGGAAACCCTCAGGTAGATCAATATGGAGGGTGATATTGCTGACCATATGCGTCACCGGATCCATGACCACATCCTCACGAATCTGAACATCCTCGGTGGGCAATCCACGCTTCTGCAGGAAACTCACTACGTAGATCCCAGCGCACGTCCCCAGCGAAGCTAGGAACAGCGAGAACGGCGAAGGCGCCGACCCATCCTGATCAGTTGTGATCACCATATCACCCACATGCGCATCCACACGAGAACCACCGGGAAACCGAATCACCATCTTCTCCATCGTCACAAACTCCTTATTAGCCTAATAGTAATATTAATAATTCGCATTATAATCATAAAGTAAGCAATGGCAAGCCGGAACGACTCGGCGGCAGTTTCGACGCATCAGGCCCACCTCAAGGGGAGGGGATAGCTCCACCCCTCCGCACAGCGTGTGTTCTGCGGAACCAAGCTAACAAATCCATCAGGTCAAGCGGTCACCGGCCAAAGTGACAACTGCCGCGCTGCGCGATGTCCGTCGAGCAGCACATATGGGGCGGCGCGCTTTGTCGATATGCCCAACTCATGAAGATGGCTGAGATTGCACAAGTGGCCTCGCTGTCGCGCCTTCAGGATGCGCTCAGCCCCCTTTAGGCCGATGCCCGGGATCCGCAGCAAGAGCCGTCGATCGGCGGTATTCACCTCAACTGGGGTCTCCTTGAGATTCCTCCGCGCCCACGCCAGCTTGGGGTCAATATCCAGAGGCAGGTCGCCGGCGGCGCCGAACGGCAGTTCTTCCACCTCAAACCCGTAGTCGCGGACCAAAAAGGAGGCCTGGTAGAGACGTTGCTCACGGCGCAGACTCACCGCAGGTTGTTCCTCAAGCGGCGTATTCGGAACCGGCCTGAACCCGCTGAAGTAGGCTCGTGCAAGCCCCAATTCCGAGTAGAGGTAAGCTGATGTCAGCAACAGTTCCAGATCGGACTCCCCAGCAGGGCCGACAACGAACTGCGTCGTCAGACTGCGGCGCTTGCCGGGTACCACGTACCGCAGCCGGTTTGCCCAGCGCAGGCGCTCAAGCAAGTGATCCGAGAAGTCCTTCCGAGGCGCCAGTTCGGCGAGGCGTTTGGCATTCGGTGCCTCGAGATTCACCGACACGCGGTCGGCCCACCGCATCGTCTCGGCAACCTGGTCGAACTCAGCGCCTGGCATGATCTTGACGTGCAGATACCCTGGGAAATGATACTTGCGCCTCAACAGCTCCGCCGTGGCGATGATACGGTCCTGGGTCGCTGGTCCCCCACCCACTATCCCGGAGCTCAGGAAGACGCCCTCAACCAATCCGTGTCGCCACAGTTGATCGCTCAGCGAGGCGAGTTCATCGGGCGTGAAAGTGGCCCGCCGCGTAGTGCGACCGGAACGAAAGGCACAATACCGGCAATCGTTCTCACAGACTGAAGAGACAAGCGTCTTGAGCATCGGGATCCGCCTGCCACCGGGCAGTGTTGCGTGCGACACACACTTCGCCAACTCGCGGGGCGTCTTGGAGGCAGTGGATCGCCGCCCCATCGGCCCCACGTCCTCCGCAGGCTCGTACTGTGCCGCCTCTCCCAGCAAGTTGAGTTTTTCGATTGGTTCCATAATTGCTCTCCACCCCATTATACGAACGAATGTTCTATTCGTCAAGGTTCGGTGAGGAACATCTCCCTTCGAAGGTACTCGCCACAAAAGTGTATCGGCACAATCTGGTTATCCAGCGGCACGCCCGAGGATCGGCAAGGCGCCGGCAACTCGTTTCCCGATGGGCCGTTCCTGGGTGTTCATCCCTATTCCGGAACGCGCCCGGCACGGTGCGCGCTTTGCTTGTAACCGATTTGATGTAAGATATCTGGCACTTGACCGTACTCGGGAAGGAGCCCGACGATGCGTTTTGTCATTGTGGGAGCTGGTGTTGCGGGGATCACCGCAGCCATGGACCTAGCCCGCCGTAACCTCGGCGAGGTTATCATCTACTCGGACGAGGAGTATCCCTACTACTATCGCCCTCGACTCACCGAGTTCCTGGCCGGCAATCTGACCATGAGTCAGTTGCTTCGACGCCCACTTTCCTGGTACCAGGATCGCGGCATCGACCTCCGCCTGGGCCAGCCGGTCACTGCCATAGACCCAGCTCAGAAGACCATCACCGCGGACGGCGAGAGCGTTGTGTACGATAAGCTGCTCCTCGCCATGGGCTGCCTCCCATTTGTCCCGCCCATCGAGGGCGCCGATCAGTATAGAGTTCTCACCTGGCGAACGTTGGAGGACACGCTCGAGATGGAAAAGGCCGCCGTCACGTGCAAGGAGATCGTAGTGATCGGCGGAGGACTCCTGGGACTTGAGGCTGCACGTGGTCTGAAGAGCTACTGCG
>CAZEXX010000097.1:0-12685 GCA_964516885.1 uncultured Anaerolineales bacterium
CAGATGGTCGAGCTAACAACTTGTCCCCGCTGAGGGGAGCTCAACCTACATGAGACTTGCATGTAGGCCGGGCTCCCCTTCGAGGACAAGCTGTTGTGCCCGGCTATCTGGCGGCCGCTGCGCACCGCATTTTCATGCTTGCGTGGTGTACGCCGGCGAACATGACTTCTGCTCCCAGAGTGACCACCTGCGCCCATAGACAACACGACCATCTCAAGCCGTGGGCCGGCTCAAGCCGGTGTGGTATAATCGATACAGCTGATAGCTGAGAGAAACATCGCTATGATAACAGACACACTGCAGTACCGCAGCCTGCTGCGGGATGAGCTCCAGACCGTACGCGATCTGATGTTGGCCGAATGTGCCAACATCCCATCCGCCATCCAACAGCCCATCGAGATGCTCATTGACGGGGGTGGCAAGCGTCTGCGGCCCGCCCTCGTTCTTCTCTACGCATATATGTGCGGTGCGGATCTCCAAAAAGCGCTCTTGGCCGCAGCCGGTGTGGAAATGCTTCACACAGCTACTCTGGTGCACGATGACCTCATCGACGGTGCCCGCATACGCCGAGGGGTAGAGACCCTGAATATCCAATGGTCCCCCACCGCCACCATTCTCAGCGGCGATACGATGTTCGCACTGGCCGCCAAGCTGATCGCCCGCACCACCGACTCGACGCTCGCCCTGCGATTCGCCGAGACCCTGGAATCCATCTGCGCCGGAGAACTCCATCAGATGCTCAGCCGGGATGGCGGCACGCTGCCATCGGTGGATGCCTACCAACAGCGCATCTTCGCCAAGACGGCGTCGCTCTTTGCCCTCTGCACCGAAACGGGCCCGATCCTCGCCGCGCAGGATCAGCCGGCTGTGGACGATGCGCGCCAGTTCGGCAGACTCCTCGGCGAGGCTTTCCAGATCACCGACGATGTGCTCGACATAATGGGCACCGCCGAATCCCTGGGCAAGCCCGTCGGCTCCGACCTGCGACAAGGGTTGGCCACCCTGCCTGTCATCAACTACGGTCAAGCGTTCCCTGACGACAGCCGGCTCAGGGCCGTGCTTCAGCACGAGGCAGACGACGGGATATTGCAGGCCCTCATCGACGATATCCGAGCCTCCGGCGCAGCCGCCCGGGCAATGGCCCTGGCCGATAGCCGGATTGCCCTGGCAGGTCCCCTGCTCAAACGGTACGCCGACACCGAGTACCGTCAGGCCATTGAGGAAATCGCTCGCTTCTCGGTCTGGCGGCAGTACTAGACCCGCTATGGCGCCCACGCTATCGGTTATCATCGTCAGCTGGAACGTCCGGGATCTGCTGGGCCACGCAATTGACGCCGTCTACTCTGCCGGAACGCACACTCCCGAGCTGGAGGTCATCGTCGTCGACAGTGCCTCGGTCGACGGGACGCCGGAGATGATCCGGGAGCGGTATCCCCAGGTCCGCCTGATCGCCAGTGACGAGAACCTCGGATTTGCCAAGGGAAACAACCGCGGCATCGCAGAAGCGCACGGCGATTTTCTGCTGCTTCTCAACGCTGACACCGTGGTCCGGGGTGATGCGTTGGCCGTTCTGGTCAGTTATCTGTACGAGCACCCCGAGGTCGGTATGGTAGGGCCCAGGCTCCTCAATGCCGACGGAACCACACAGTCATCGCGTCGCAGGGTCCCCACCCTGCCGGTGCTCTTTCTTGAAGGCACGTGGCTGCAAGGGCTGGCCCCCAGGCAGCAGCTCGCCCGCTTCTACCTCGAGGATAGAGCGGATAGCGAGGAACAATGGGTCGATTGGATGACCGGAGCTGCGATGCTGATCCGGCGTGAGGTACTGGACGATGTCGGCGGTCTCGATGAGGGGTTCTTTATGTACTCTGAGGAGCTCGATTGGTGTCACCGAATCAGCGATGCCGGATGGAAGATCGCCTATACGCCGGCGGCTGAGATTGTCCATTACGGCGGAAAGAGCAGTGAGCAGGTGGCGCCGGCCCGCCACATCTACTTCCAATCCAGCAAGATCCTGTACACGCGCAAGTATCACGGGTGGCTCGCCGCGGAAGCCCTGCGGTACTGGCTCTTGGGTCAATATGTGTGGCAGAGCGCCGTCGAGGGCCTGAAATGGCTTGCAGGCCACCGTCGTAAGCTCCGCGCTGCACGGATCGCCGCCTACCGGCGGGTGATTCGCAGCGGATTACGCCAGTACTCGGCTATCGCCCAACCGCCATCCAAGACCTAGATAGCGCCTGAAGCCGCAGGCGCTGTCGCGATCGGCATCCGGAAGGAGCCATTACAGTGATGGAATCAGCCCCTCATATGCACCCGGCGAATCGCCGTGCGACTTACTTCCTACTCCTTGGCCTGCTGGGAATCGTTCTCTGCGCGTGTGCAGGGCGGCCTGCCGCCCACCCCGATGCCACGTTCGATGGCGATACCGCCTACACCTGGGTGACGGCGCAATGTGATCTGGGCTATCGCAGTCCCGGCACCGCAGCGAATCGTCAGGCCGGAGACATGTTCCTTGAGGAACTCTCGACTCTGGGCTGGACCACCTCAGAACAGACATTCACCTATATGGACACCCCCGTGCGCAACATTCTAGCCTGGAAGGGCGAGGGTGATGCAGTGCTACTAGGCGCCCACTACGACACGCGCCCGTCGGCCGACGAGGAAAACCCGTCTATGCCGGTGATGGGCGCCAACGATGGCGCAAGCGGCGTTGCCGTGCTCCTGGAGCTAGCGCGGGTGCTGGACGTCGAGGCCGCCGAGAAACAGGTCTATCTGGCCTTCTTCGACGCAGAGGACAGCGGTCGCCTCAACGGCTGGGCGTGGATCATCGGATCGGCTTACATGGCCGAGCACTGGGGTGAGGCTGGCGAAACAGCACTCTCGGCTATGGTCCTCGTAGACATGATCGGAGACGCGGACCAACAGGTGTATTACGAGGGTAACTCCAATCGCAGCCTGAGCGCCACGCTGTGGGCCATCGCCAAGGACCTGGGCTATGGCGACCGCATCATCCCAGAGGTCAGGCACACAATGCTCGACGACCACATTCCCTTCGCCCAGAGGGGGATCCCCGCCGTCGATATGATTGACTTCGACTATCCCTATTGGCATACAACACAAGATACGCCCGACAAAGTCTCCGGCGAGAGCCTGGAGGCCATCGGGCGTACCCTGGAAGTCTGGCTGGAAGGCAGGTAGCAGGACCTCAGTGCATGTCCATCCAGTTCGGGCCGGTTTCCACATCCACCTGGAGCGGCACATCGAGAGTCACAGCGTTCTCCATGGTCTCCTTCGCCAGCGCGATGGCCGCCGCCAACTCGTCTTCAGGCACCTCCAGAACGACCTCATCGTGCACCTGGAGCAGCATACGCGACCGGAGTCCCTCCGCCTTGAGCCGCGCGTGCATACGGATCATCGCCAGCTTGATGATGTCCGCGGCGCTGCCCTGGATCGGCGTGTTCATCGCCATGCGCTCCGCTGCCTGCCGGCTCCGCGATGACGCCCGGCTCCCGGACTGTAGCTCTGGGAAGTAACGGCGCCGCTTGAGCAGCGTCTCGACGTAGCCCTTCTCGGCGGCATCGGCCTGGATCTGATCCATGTAGGCGCGCACACCGGGGAACCGATCGAAGTACCGGGCGATGAAGTCGCCGGCATCCTGCACCGAAATCCCCAACTGGCCGGCCAGGCCAAACGCGCTCTGCCCGTAGATCAAGCCGAAGTTGACCGCCTTAGCAGTGCTGCGCATCTCGTAGCTGACGGCTTCCAGGGGCACCCCATAGACAGCAGCTGCCGTAGTCGCGTGGATGTCCTCCCCGCGTTCAAACGCCTCGATCAGCCCCCTGTCTTTCGAAACGTGTGCCATAACCCGCAGCTCCACCTGGGAGTAGTCGACCCCGACCAGCAGCCACCCGCGCTGCGCCACAAAGGCACGGCGGATACGCCGGCCCTCCTCCGAGCGGATCGGGATGTTCTGTAGATTCGGGTTGTTGGACGAGATCCGCCCTGTCACTGTACCGGTAGGGTTATAGGACGTGTGAATGCGTCCAGTCGTGGGATTCACCAGGTCGGGCAGCGCGTCCACATACGTCGACTTGAGTTTGGCAAGCTCCCGGTAAGCCAGGACATCATCCACGATCGGGTGTTTCCCTCGCAGCCCTTCCAGCACACTGGCCCGGGTCGAATAATGACCGCTCTTGGTCTTGCGGATGCCGCGCGTCGGCAACCCCAGCCTGTCAAAGAGGATCTTCGAGAGCTGCTGTGTGGAGTTGATATTGAGCGCCTGACCGGCGTGCTGGGTGATGCTCGCCGCCAGATCAGCCAATCGCACTGTCAACTCACGGGACAACTCAAGGAGCCACGCCTTGTCCACCTCAATACCTGTCAGCTCCATCTCTGCCAATACAGGGAGCAGCGGCATCTCCAGGTTGCAGAAGAGATCATCCTGCTCGCGCTCCTTCAACTCCGGGACCAACTGCGCCCACAAGCGATAGGTCATGTCCGCATCAGCTGCAGCATAGGGCATGGCCTTGGCCACCGGGACCTCGGCCATCGTGATCTGGCTCCGTCCGGAGCCGATCAGCTCACTGATCTCCGTCATCTGCACGCCCAAGCGCGTCCACGCCTGGATCTTCAGTCCCAGCCCCGCATCCGGGTTTAGCACCCACTCGGCCACCATCGTGTCAAAGAGCGTGCCTCCCACCGGCATCCCCGCCCGCGCAAGCACCTTCATGTCGTACTTCAGATTGTGCCCCACCTTGGTAGTCCCTGGGTCCTGCAGCAGAGGGCCCAGATGTTGCGCCACCAGATCAGCGGGCAGCGTCTTCTCCCCCACCGGGGCCAAAACCGGGATGTACCAGGCCTCTCCCTCTGTATCAGTGATGGAGATTCCCACCAGATCCGCTGACACGGCGTCAAGGCCTGTCGTCTCGGTGTCAACGGCCACGGCGGCGGCGACAGACAGCCGCCGGCACAATGTCTCCAACGCAGCAATAGTGTCGACCAGGTGGTAGTCACCCAGCGTCGGGCCTGCCTCGGTCGACGCCGCTTCCTCGAACATTGAGAGCTGCGCACCACGTGCCCGGCCGGCCGGTCTGCGCATCCCGGGGATGCGCTCGACCAGCGTCCGGAACCCCAGCTGGTGCATCAGATTCAGGACCATCTCCCGATCAAAGCCGTCGGTCAGCTCTGCCCGCTCCAGATCCAGCGACACCGGCGCATCGCGGATGATTCGGCCGAGTTCCTGGCTCAGATACGCATCGTCTCTGCCCGTCTCCAACGCCTTCTGATAGCGCGTGGACAACTCGCCGATGTGCTCGTAGACCCCGTCAAGCGTCCCGTGTGTCTGAAGCATTGTCGTCGCGCCCTTCTCACCCACGCCTCTGACACCCGGAATATTGTCTGACTTGTCACCGACAAGGGCCTTCAGATCGATGAGCTGGCCCGGCTCCAGGCCGTAGCGCTCACGCACTTTATCGGGCGTGTAGTAGATCGTATCCGAGAAGCGCCGGCCCGAAGTCAGGACCGTTACGCGGTCATCCACGAGCTGCAGCGCATCCCGATCGCCGGTCACAATGATCACATCGAGATCCTGCTGGCCAGCCTCGCGCGACAGTGTGCCCAGAAGATCATCGCCTTCAAAGTCCTCAAGCTCCACGATGGGCAACCCGAACGCGGTGACGATCTCGCGTATCCGGACCATTTGGCCGCGCATCTCGTCCGGCATCTTCTCGCGGTGCGCCTTGTAGTCTGGGTAGACGCCGACGCGGAAGGACGGACCTTTGTCGAAACAGACGATCAGGTAATCTGGGGACTCCAACGCCAGCACCGACAACAACATTGAGGTGAAACCATAGGAGGCATTGGTCAATTCGCCGGAGGGCGAAGTGAGGTCGGCCGGCAGCGCGTGAAATGCGCGATACGCCAGAGAGTGCCCGTCGATGAGCATAAGCTTGCTACGAGGCATACAACCTCCCCTCACAAGGGTGCCAACCCGGCGGTCAGACCCCGACTATAGAAACGGAAATAGGGATGAGGGCGACCCCTCATCCCTATTCTATCACCGAAACTCCAGTCCTCTACCGCCTTGCGATAATCAGGCCGGAGGGCGTGCGCTCGAGGCCATCGGCGGACCGCTGCACGCTCTCTGCCGGCGGAGCAGGCGGCGCAGACACCGAGGCAGCTTGGGGTTCCTCCTGTGGCGTGCCGCCCGGTGCGACTTCTTGGGCCTTGGCGCGGATTTGCGTCAGCCGATCCGCACCTTCCTCCTGACCCTGCTCGCGCATAGACCCCTCAAGTGCCTCCAGGAACTGCAGGAAGCGCGGCGTCAGGAGCTTACGGATCGCTTGGAGCTGCTCCATCAACGCCTCATCGCTGGGCGCCGCCATCAGTCGGCGGGTCAGGGCCATCTCCGGCGGCATCGTGCTCTCCATGACCCGGTTGACGGCCGTCGCCACACGCTGGAGATCCTCAGCAGCCTGCTGGTCGCCGCGCTGCTGGGCCTCTTGCAGCTGCGCCCCAAGGATGGTGAAGAAAAGATCGTCCAACTCGGAGAGATGGCTGCTTGCCATGCGGACGGTGTCCTCAGTGGAGAGCAGCTTGCCCAACAGGACCGACCGATCCCGAACGTTGGCTTCACCAGCAGCCACAATCTCGTCCCGCACGTCGAGGATCTTGCGCCGCAACGCCTGGAGCGCCGATTTCTCGTCGGCGGAAGCTTCTTCAATGCGCCCCACGAGCCGCTGGAAGAACCCATAGTCCATCAACGGCATGCCCGACTGTACGAGCACGCTGATCGTCTCGTCATCGGTTGCTTCAATCAGGGCCTCCAACAGCGATTCAGCGCTGGGATCCTCGGCGAAGCCGCGCAGAATCTCGGCGCGCGCTGCCAGAGCTCGGCCAATGTCGGTCTGCTGCACGAGGTACTCGTGCAGAGCCTCGATCGTCTCAGTATCCGAGCCGGCCTGAGGCCCCCCCTGCGTCATCTGCACCACGTACTCCAGGAACGCAAAGAGCCCCTCGTCAATCAGAGCCTCATTGTCGGCCACCAACTCAGGCCACTGCTCCTGTGGGGCCTGCAGCAGCGTGCCCACCAACTCACGTTGGCTCTGGCTGCGGGCCATCTCCTCTTCCGAGACGCCCTCCAGCTCCAGAACACGCTTGACCAGCGATTCCATGGTGATGAAGGTCTCGGGCTGCAGCAAATACCCTTTCTTCTCCTCGGGTGGCATCCCATCCATCAACTGCCGGGTCAAACGGCCTGCAATCTTCTGCCGCGCAACCATATCGGCGCCGGAGTCGGTCGGCAGATAGAGCATAGAGATCTCTTTCTCAGGATCGTGGTAAATAAAGGGAAGGTTCAGTGCGCCGCCGGTACCACAGGAAGGGCACCGTGCGACGTTAAGACTTCCGCTCAGCACGCGGCTCGTCACGTCCGGCTCGACGCGCACGTCCAGAACCTGCTGAACGGGCGCCTGAAATCTTGTACCGCACGATGGACACGTCACGGCGGCAGCATATCTAGGTGGCATCAACTCACTCCTTCAATAACAGGGTCACAAGGTCACCGCATACAAAAAGCCATTATACCAGACTCTCGTCCCGCCAAATAGCCAAACCGGTCTCGCGTGGCAAAGCAACGTAGAACGTGGAGCCACGCCCTGGAGCGCTGGTGACCCAACATCGCCCCCCGTGAGCCTCCACAATTGCTCGGGTGAGATAGAGTCCCAGGCCCGTGCCTGAGACCGCCCGCGTGTCCGGGCCCTGCACCCTGTAGAAGCGATCAAAGATCCGTTCCTGCTCATCCAAAGGAATGCCGACACCCTCATCCGAGACGGAGACGACGACTTCAGCCGGCGTTGCACGCCCCCGCAGCTCAACCACACCGCCCCGAGGGGAGTACTTGATGGCATTCGAGACCAGGTTGTCAAGCATCTGTTCCAACCTCTGAGGATCACCCAAGACCGACGGGAAGTCCTCTGGGAAGGTTTGAATCAGTTGGTGCTTGGTAATCTGAGAGCTATACCGCTCCAGCACACGCCGACCAAGGAACCGCAGATCTACCTCTTCGACATCCCGGAAGGGCAGCCCACCAGCCTGCAGCCGCGACGCATCCAGCAGGTCGTCGACCAGCCGAGCTAATCGATCGGCCTCTTGAACGATGTCGGAGAGCATCTCCTCCACCAGAGCCGGGTTGGACCGCACCCTGGGATGCTGCAAGGTCTCGGCATACCCCTTAATGATCACCACCGGTGTCTTGAGCTCGTGCGACACCACGGAGATAAACGTGTCCTTCAGCGCATCCGACTCGCGGAAGCGCGTAATATCGCGCACCGTCCCGATGATATTGAGCAGTTGGCCGCTCTTCGTCATCAGCGGGGCATAGGTGATAGCGAGTGAGACCATACTGCCATTCCGGCGGCGCAGCTCACCCTCTACGTACAGCGTCCGCCTCTCCTCGGTAGGCCAGCCCTGGGCAATGGCATCCTCGAGCGTCATCTGTGAGCTACGCCGCGCCCACGTGACGACCTCGTCGTGGTGGCGATCCACGGCTTCCGCCGCCGTCCAGCCGGTGAGTGTGGCAAGGGCCCGGTTTATTCGCTCGATGCGCAAGTCCGCCCGGAGCACCATAATGCCGTCGGCACTGGAATCCAGCAGCGCATCCAGCCGCCGGCGCTCGGTCTCAGCCTCTTCGTAGACTCGGGCATTGCGCACAGCGACGGCAGCGTAGTCCGCGAAGCTCGACAGGATCTGGCGGTCGTCCGGTGAAAACCGCGAGCTCTGCGCACGAAAGATGAAGATCACGCCCAGAAGCCCGCCCTCGGCCACCATCGGCAACGCCACGACCCGCCCCAGCGACAGCCCAGTCTCCTCAGCGATCCGCCCGAGTTTCTCAGCGAGATCCGGCATCGCAAAGTCCTCGATGCGGTCGACATCGGGCACATCCTCGACGAGGGGCTTGAAAGAGTCCACCAGCGCGGGGGGAAGACCATAGCTTGCCCAGAAGTCGTAGGTGCCGCTCTCGTTGTTGAGGGCGATCACCCCTGACTGCCCTTGCAGCATATCCACCGAAGCCTGCAAGATCAGCCGGAGCACAGCACGGATATTGAGCCGCGAGACCATGGCACGGGTGATGCTCAGCAGATAGTCACGCTGGCGGATACGGAAATCGTACAGGTTCAACGACATAACGCTACCTTGTCCTATCTGGCCTCCACCGTAGTCAGAACCGACTCAAAGAGCTCCAGCGCCTCATCAAGATGCGCGGGGCTCACGTTGAGGGACGGCACAAGCCACACCGCGCTGGGGCCGGCGCCGAGCAGCAGAAGTCCGGCTCAACCCCTTCGTGCTCGATCGCAAACCACTTTCCGGTTCGCCCCATCCCGGTTTGGACCTCATCCACAATCAATAGGATACCATGCTTGTCGCACAAACAGCCCAGGGCGGGGAAGAACGATGGCGGCGAGACGATGTACCTACCCTCACCCTGAATGGGCTCAACCAATATCGCCGCGACCGCTTCAGGACAGATCTTGCGGGCGAGGACCACATCCTCCAGGAACCGGATGATCGCCTCCCCCTCACCAACAGCCGGCAAAGACGTGACGTCGCTACTGTGAAAGGAAGGTGAACCCCTCCGCCATCTGGAACGCAATCCCGCTCACCAGCTGCGGGAACAGCCCAAGCACAATTGTCCCGACCAGCAGCGCCAGGATCATAGCCAACACCACCGGATCCTCACGCATGCCGCGGCGCCCGACGGGCGAGCTATCGACCGGTGACCCCACGTCTACCGGGCTCCGCGACGGGCTCAGAACCAGGCGCATAGTGTTGACCAACCCCATCATCACACCGGCACTGCTCAGGAGTGCCAGCACGGCTTGGAAGAGATTGGCCTCTGCCAAGAGACGATATAGCCCCCAGCGCGCGGCAAATCCCAACGACAGCGGGAACCCGGCCATCGAGATTCCCCCCACCACAAACGCCAGAGTGCGCCACGGCACCTGCCAGGCAACGCCGGCCAGCGTCTCAGCCCTGTCATCTCCCTGTCCCAACCGGCGGAGCCCATCCAACCCGAGGGCCATCAATCCCAGGGACAAGGGGCGCGCAATGAGCATCATGACCGAGAGCGATAAGCCGGTCACGTGCCGGGAGCCCAGCGCCACGAACATCGCACCGTTGTCGACCAGGGTGGCATAGCCAACGATGCGACCAAGCCGGTTCTGGGAAGCCGCCAGCGTGCCCCCAGCCACCATCATAATCAGACCCACAAGGGTGAAAAGCTGGCCGAAGGCTGCCTGCGCACTCAACCAGCTGTAGGTCTCCAGATAGTCCAGCAGGAGGAACCAGACGGCACCCAGGTTGACCGTAAACAGGAATGTCACCATCGGCGGGGAGCCGTCCGTGGCGACAGCGGACAGCCAAGATTGGAACGGGACCGCTCCGAGCAGCAAAGCGAACGAGAACGCCAGAAGAATCGTGGCCGTCCGCAGCAGGCCCAGATCATTGGGGAAGACGGCAAACTGCTCCAGCAGGAGTTGGGTAATCATCAACCCCGGCAATGCCAACGTCGTGTAGACCATGTACTGGAGACCGCCGCGTGCTCCACCGCTGTACCGGTTGCCCTGCTCATCCACAAGAGGCTCGGCCAGGGGAAGGATGGACAGCAGAGCCGCAATCTCAACCAGCAGCGCGGCATAGACAACCTGCTCCACCATCAACGCGCCGGACAGCAGTGCCAGGATCGCCAGGCCTTGTGCGAAGAAGATAGAGCGCGGCAGCAGACGCCAGGCCACGAGGAACAAGACGGACGCGATCAACGCAATCAGCGTCAGCGGCAGCCGATCCACCGGCTCGATCACGACGACGCGCCCGAGGACACTCAACGGCGCGCCCAAGGTGACCGATACGCGACCGAGATCCACGGTCTGGTCGAGAGGAACCATCATCACGAAGGCCGCGATAGCCCCAGCGGCGATCGCCGACACCCAAGCAACGATCAAGGTGAACCGCCGCAGAACCTGAAGCGCAGCAGCAACAACCAAGAGGGAGCCAACGACGAACAATGGGCCGGGCAGATTCACGAGGGCACCTCGGCAACGGTCAAGTAAGACGTCGCCAGCCCCACCAACAAACTCACCACCACGAGGAGTCCGCTGACAAGCAGTCCGGGGTCTTGGGCAGTGTAGAAGATCTCAAGGGCGCTCAAGAGATTGAGCACACCTACGCCAATGATCGTCGGATCCTCCTCCTCGGTGCCGAAGAAAAGCACCGCCAGCACGACCAGCAGCAGACACGCGAGACCGAGCTCCGCCGACACATACGGCAAGCTGAATCGCTGTGAGGCAAACCAGGCAATTGCGGTCGCGGTCAGAAGAACCAGCACCCGGAAGGGAAGGTTCGTCGCCCAACTCACCAGCCGGCCTGGTGCGCGCACAGTGTGCCAGCGAATCTGAGCACTGAGCAAGAGGGCCCCGGAGATCAGCCACCCCACGATGATCTTCATCAACGCCATCTCCGGCCGGCTATCGAAGATACGCGCAAACAGCACGCCGATAAAGAGGTACTGCACAAGCAAAGCCAGGAATCGAATCCGCCACTCGCTGATCAGGTAGATCACCGCACCGGCCACGAAGATACCCCAGGCAGCCGGGAGGGAGGCGAATTCCGAAAAACGATCCAGCCAATGCAAAAAGGGGTTCATCGGTATCCAATCACCATCAGGACCAGCAGCAGAATCACCACAGACCACAATACCGATCCACTCCCCTCCACCACTGTTGCCGTCGCGCGTACCACACCGAGGAGGTTGCTCGCGCCCTGCCAGACTGAGCGATAGAGCCACTGAAGATCCAGCAATTCGAGCAGGGGGCGCACCTCACTCCATACCACGTGTACACGGTCCCCCCATAGCGCCATGGCGAACCCAGCAGTACAGGCTGTCAACCACAGCGCGAAGGGTACGGCAGCGATGCTCGGCACTTGGCTGACGCGGCTCATCACGACCAGCGTCAAGATAATCACCAGCAGCCCCGCCGCCATCGGCAGCCGGCGGCGAGCGTGAGGCGGGCCCACGCGACCCTCTGCCTTCAGGGCGCTGCCGCGCACCATCGAGGCCACGACAAAGGTGAGTCCCAGCCCATACAGCACCTGCACGTACCACGGAGCGTATTGGAACACGCTGTAGTAGAGGCGGAACAGGGGCGATGGCGGGGTTCCCGCCAAAGTAAGCAATGCGATGACAGTCGGCCAGGACCAGACGAACTCTCTGGGTTCATACCGGCGTGACATCGCCAACAGGCCCACACCGGCCGCCCAGACACCGGCACCGATGACCAAGCCCGCGGGATCCGTCGCAGCGATCGCGCCGGTCGTGATGGCGAGCAGCAGACCATTGGCCGCTGGGAGCAAGGCACGACGACCGCGGTAACTCAATGCCTTCAGTCCTGACCAGAAGACTGAGATGGAGCCCCAGGCCAATACCCATGCCGGCAGCGCAGGACTCGCCGGCAGAGAAAGGATCCGGTACAGCAAGCCGATGCCCATCAATGGGCTGATCGCGCAGGCCACAGTAAGCGCGCGAGAGTGTCCCCACGTTTCAGAGTGTACGACTTGAAAAGGATAGAAGCCCAGCCGCATTAAGGCGGCGACTGCAAGGAGAATGAGCACGGGTTCGGAGGGTCGCATCAACCAC
>CAZEXX010000098.1:0-12527 GCA_964516885.1 uncultured Anaerolineales bacterium
AATGGCGATCATTGATCGGAATTCTGCGATTCCGCTTTACTATCAATTGAAGTTGCACTTCAAGCGGCAGATTGAGACCGGGGAGCTTCGGTCCGGTGACCAGTTGCCGACAGAGGCTGAGCTGTGCGGGCAATTGGGTGTGAGCCGCGCGCCGGTGAGGCAGGCGATGGCTGACTTGGCCCGGGAAGGACTGATCTACCGGCGAGCGGGGGCAGGATCTTTTGTTGCGCCTCAGGCGGCGGCTGCCCTTGTGGAGCGTACGGAATTGCGGGTGTTGGCGCACTATGATGTGCGATGGCTATCCTCGCTGGAGCAAGCTGTGTTGGATTGGAACACGGCGCATCCTGAGCACGAGGTCGACGTCGACATCCGGATGTGCGCACGGAACGAGTTCCATCAAGTGCTTCAGCGGTCCACGGTTCGGGGCGAGGCGCCGGATCTCGCTGCCATGGACTTCGTCTGGCTGAATCACTACGCCAGTGAGGGATATCTCACGTCGCTCAATGACCTGGACGTCCGGTGGGTGGCCAACACGGCGCAGGACCTTGAGTCGCCGGTGTTGAAGAACAACATAGTGGATAGCGAGCTCTACGGTATCCCGGTTCAGGCTGATATCTCAGGGCTGTGGTATCGGAAGGATTGGTTTGAGGCCGAGGGTATTAGCGCGCCGGAGACGTGGGAAGCGTGGCTGAACGTTATGGATCACTTCGCGGAGCCGGAGGTGATGCAGCGCTACGGCCATCATTACAGCGTGGTTCTGCCGGTCACTGCCACGACGGGAGAGGCCACCGTCAACCTGCTCTATCCCTTCCTCTGGATGGTCGGGGGCGAGATCGTCAACGGCGACGGGAACCTGGTTATGACACGGAACATCGAGAAAGTGTGCGAGGCCCTGCGCTTCCTGCAGACTATTACTCTGGACCGGCGCGCCTATTTGCCGAAGGACGTGTACCGCAGCCGCTGGTGGCACCTGGCGCGTTACTTCGCTCAGGGCGACGTGCCGATGATGTTGGGCGGCTCGTACGAGTGGCCGCGCATTCGCGAGGAGTCTGCTTGGGTTACCGAAGAGGATGCCGCCAGGCACCTGGGCTTTATCCCGCTTCCGCGGCCGTCGCTGGACGTGGCACCGATTGGCTCTCTGGGAGGCACCAGCTGGGTCATCTTCCAGCAATCTGAAGAGCAGGCGCTCAGTTTGGAGTTGCTGAAGCTGATGGCGACGAGCCAGGCTTCAGCGACGTTCTGTGAGGAGAACCTGCAGATTTCACCGTATGTCTCAGTCAATCAGCGGTTTGCGAGGCCGGAGCATCCTTGGCTTTCTGAGCTGGTGCCGCTGCTCACCTATGTCCGCAACCGGCCCTTGATCCCGAACTACAGCCGGGTCTCCGGTTTCCTGCAGGATATGTTTGAGCACGTGCTATGGGACGGCGTCGATGCTGAGGTCGCGGCCACGAAGACGGCGCAGGCACTGTCTGTGGTGATGACGGCGGTGTAGGAGGTAGCTGTCAGCTATCAGCTATCAGCTATCAGCTATCAGCGGTCAGCTGAGCTCTATCAGATATGTTTCGGTGGGAGGATGTGGCGACGCGGACTCGATTGAGTCCGCGTCGCTTTGCTATGGTCCGGCTTCGACCGTCGGCCCTGCTTGACGACGAATGGGGAGCGTCGCGGTCTGGCTGAGGCCGTATGGTCTTGAGATTGCCCTCAGGCCCATCAGGGAGTGTGTTTGGAGTCGCCGTGCCGATGGACCGATCGGGCAGAGGGGTGCCGTTGGGGCTACGATTCTTCTGCAATCTGGTGGGTCTTGATCCAGTCCCAATCGATCTCGTAACCAAGGCCCGGCACATCCCAGGGCGCAGCATAGCCGTCGCTGTCGATCTCGGTCGAGGCGTCGCGAATGCCCGGTGGACCATAGTAGGTCTCGGGCACGAGACGCTCGAAGTACTTGGTGTTGTAGATGGCGCAGGCAGCGTGGAGGTGGGCGATGGCGCCGCCATGGATCGCACACATCACGCCGAATCCCTCACAGATGTGGGCCGTCTTCATCACCCCGGTCAGGCCGCCTTTGTAGGCGTCCAGAGGCCCGGTGAGGATGATGTCGGCGGCGCCCGCCTGGATCTGAGCCAGGGCGTCCCACGGTCCCCCGTGGGTGGCCTCGGCGACGGCGAGCGGGATATCCAGCTCCTTCGCCAGGCGTGCGAGGACGGTGACGTTGAAATGGTCTATAGGCTCTTCATACCAGTAGAAATCCTGCTCCTCAAGACGTCTTCCGAACCAGACAGCGTCTTCGAACAAGTTGAACATACTGGAAGCATCATACATCAGCACAATGTCGGGGCCGGTGAGTTCGCGCAGTGCCCCGCAGAGGGCGGCATCTTCCTGCAGCCGGCCCCAGGCGTGCAGTTTGATGGCTCTGTAGCCCCTGTCGAGGCAGGCTTCGGCCAGTGCCATGAACTCCGCGTGCGAGTCCAGGGTGACGGTGCTGGCGTAGGCAGGGATCTTGTCGCGCATCCCTCCGAGGAGCTTGTAGACCGGCGCCCCCTGTGCCTTGCCGGCGATATCCCAAAGCGCACAGTCGACGGGGCCAACTGCGAGCCCCAGGCTGGACGTGCGTAGATTGCGCCAGAACTTCTGCCAGATGCGCTCTCGGTTGAGCGGATCCTCACCGATCAGCTGGTATTTGATCTCCTCGACGTTGGCCCCCGCGGAGTAGGTTGACCAGCCCTCAATGCCCTCATCGGTCAGAATTCTCAGCAATGCTGTGCGGGCTGTTGACCCGTTGGGCATGATCCCGTCACGCCAGTGGTACGGTCCACGTTCCCATTCGACGTGGTGAATGCGGATGCCGGTGATCTTCACGGTGAGCCTCCTATCAGGTGTCTTGTCTATCGATGGTTCGGCGTACAGCGGCCTGCCACGCCAGGTGTCGATCCCTGCGCTCTTCCTCATCCATCTGCGGCTGGAAACGGTCTCTGGGTGGCATGAGGGCGGCGATCTCGTCTTCATCAGACCAGATCCCTACCGCGAGTCCGGCCAGGAACGCCGCACCGAGCGGGGAGACCTCGGCGGAGCGGCTTCGCTCCACGGCACACCCCAGTGTATCCGCCTGTATCTGCATAAGCAAGTCGTTGCGGCTGGCGCCGCCGTCGGCCAGAAGGGTCTGCAGGGATGTACCGGCTTCTGACCGCATCACATCGAAGACATCTCGAACCTGGAAGGCGATGGCCTCGAGCGTTGCCCGCGCGATGTGTGCTCGCTCAATACCCAACGTCAAGCCGGTGATCAAGCCTTGGGCTGATTCCTGCCAGTGGGGAGCCCCAAGACCGACCAGCGCGGGCACGAAGGTCACGCCGGCGCTGCTTTCCACGCCGCGGGCCAGGGCCTCTATCTCAGGCCCGGGATTGTCCAGGCCCAGCAGTCCGCCGATGAACTCCACCGCGCCGCCGGTGGAGTAGATGTTGCCTTCGAGGGCGTAGGTGGGGGAGGAATGGAGAATGGGAGAATCAATGGGTGGAGACAACGTCACGATTAACGATTCACGATTCATCGGAGTCCTGTGAATCGTGAATCGTCCGTCGTGACTCTCTCTCACCCACGCCACGGTCGTAGACAACCCATGCTGAGAGAAGACCATCTCGGCCGTGGGCATCATCAGCGAGGTCCCCGTGCCGTAGGTTGCCTTGATCGTTCCGGCCCGGAATCCCCCGAGGCCGAACAGGGATGCGTGGGAGTCCCCGATCAAGCTCGCGATAGGGATGCCGCCGGGCAGTCTCTGTCCGCCGGGCAGCTGGAGTGGCGCGGTCGCGCCGAAGATGTGGCTTGATGGGTGGATGGTGGGTAGCACTGCGATGGGGATCCCGAAGATGTCCAGGATCTCAAGGTCCCAGTCGAGGTGGGCCAGGTTCATCAGCTGCGTGCGGGAAGCGTTGGTGGCGTCGGTGGCGTGTACAGCGCCGCCGGTCAGATTCCAGAGCAGCCACGTGTCCACGGTGCCGGCGCAGAGCTCTCCGGCGTCTGCCTTCGCGGTTCCTTCCGGCGTGTGGTCAATCAGCCAACGGATCTTACTCCCCGAGAACATGGGGTCGACCTGCAGGCCGGTCGTCGTGTGGAGCAGCGTTTCCAGACCTTGCGCTTTGAGTTCACGGCAGAAGGGTGCGGTGCGGCGGCACTGCCAGACCACAGCAGGGCCACAGGGGTCGCCTGTCTTTCGGTCCCAGAGCATCGCTGTCTCGCGTTGGTTGGCGACAGCAAGGGCGGCGATGGAGGGTGTGTTACCGGCCCGCTGCAGAGACTGGGCGATAGCGTCCAGCGTGCAGTGCCAGATCTCGGTTGGATCCTGCTCGACCCAGCCGGGTTGAGGATAGCGCACACCGGTGGGAACCGATCCCCGTGAAATGGGCGCCCCCGATTCATCGACCAGGAGTGCCTTGGTGTTGGTCGTTCCTTGATCAATGGCGAGTATGTAGCTCATAAGGGCTTCCTTCGTTAGCACAGAGATGCAGAGGACATAGTGAGAATGGAAGAATGGAGAATCAGCGAATGGGAGAACCAAATGGCACCGGTACCACTAAGCACTGCCGTGTTCTCTCGTCCTTGATTCTGTCATTCTTACATTTGCTGATTCTTTCCTCTGTGACGATTATCCCAGCAGTTCGATCGTGGCCTTGGCGATGTTGTCCGCTGTCAAGCCGAAGTGCTCCAGCAGGAATTCGGCCGATCCTGTGGGCGCGAAGACACCGGGGATGCCCAGAATGCGCATCGGTACGGGTTGTGTCTGCGTCACGACTTCGGCGACCGCACTGCCGAGGCCACCGTAGACCGTGTGCTCTTCTGCGGTAACGATGGCGCCGGTTTCGGCCGCGGCTGCGGCGATGGCGTCACGATCGATGGGTCTGATGGTGGCCATGTTGAGCACGCGCGCCTGGATGCCTTGTTCTGCCAGTTGCGCGGCCGCGTCAAGCGCGCGGGGAACCAGGACGCCACAGGCGATCAGGGTGACGTCGGTGCCCTCGCGCAGCTTTGCTGCCTTGCCAATTCGGAACTGGTAGTCGGGCCCGTGGACAGCGGGGACGCCAAGCCGGCTGATTCGCAGGTACATCGGGCCCTCTGTCTCCGCCGCCACCTCGATCACCTGGGCGGTCTCAACCGGGTCCGCCGGCACGATCACGGTCATGTTGGCGATGGCACGCATCCAGGCGATGTCCTCAATCGAATGGTGGGTGGCTCCCAGCGGGCCATAGGCCAGCCCGGTGCTGACGGCGGCCAACTTAACGTTGCTGTTGGTGTAGGCCAGGTCGTTCTTGATCTGCTCCATAGCCCGGCCTGTGAGGAAGCATCCGGCCCCGGCCACGAACGGGATCTTGCCCGCATTGGCCATCCCGGCAGCCATGCCGACCATAGCCTGTTCGGCGATGCCGACGTTGAAGAGCCTGCCGGGATAGAGCTCTGCGAAGTTGACGAGCTTGCTGGAGCTGACGGAGTCGCTGCACAGCACCACTATGCGGTCGTCCCGCGCGGCAAGCGCTTCCAAGGTCTCCGCAAAGGCGTTGCGGCAGTCAAACAGCTCAATTGTCATAACTTGGGTCACTCCATGCTCTTGGTTGCTTGGCCGGTGTTCAGCACATCTGCTCCAATTCGCTGAGAGCGGCGGCCAGCTCTTCCTCCGTCGGGACACGGTGGTGCCAAGCGGCGCGGTCCTCGATGAAGGAGACGCCGTGGCCTTTGCGCGTGTGGGCGATGATGCAGTTGGGCTTCCCTGGGACAAAAGGGAGACCGTCAAAGGCCGCCAGCAGGGCGGCGTGATCGTGGCCATCGACCTCGCGAACGGCCCAGCCGAAGGCGCGCCACTTGTCGGCCAGCGGCTCGAGCGTTGAGATGCGTTCGGTACGGTCCATCATCTGGATACGGTTGCGATCCACGATGCAGATCAGGTTGTCCAGCTTGTGCTGTGCCGCGATCATCGCGGCTTCCCAGTTGCTGCCCTCCTGGAGCTCACCGTCGCCGGTCAGGACATAGGCCCGCAGGGTGCTGGGGATGTCACTCCCTGCCATCTTGGCCGCGAGCGCCACGCCCGCGGCTATGGGGAGGCCATGGCCCAGCGCGCCGGTGTTGGCCTCAACGCCGGGTACGTGGATGCTGGGATGGCCACTGAGCCGCGACAGAGGTTGCATATAGGTGCCGAGCTCCTCCTCCGGGAAGAAGCCCGCAAAGGCTAACACTGTGTAGAGCAGGCCGGAGCTATGGCCCTTGCTCATGAAGAAACGGTCCCGGTTCGGTGCGTGAGGGTGCTGCGGATCCACCCGCAGGATGCCGCCGAAGTATAGCACGGTAAGGATGTCGGCGGCTGAGAGATCGCCGCCGATGTGACCGTGGTGCGCCTCGAAGATCATGCGCAGGTTGCGCTTGCGAATGGCGTAAGCCTGCCTCTTGAGCCTATCAGCGTTCACTACGTATCTTCCTCCTGATGCTGTTCGGTGCCCATGCTACCATACCTCGCCCTCACGCCACTCGACCGAGAGTGTGTCTGACAGATCGATGTCCGGCGTGTTGGGGAGCGGGAGGATCATCACTTCTTCATCGTCGGGTGTGGGAAGCAGCTCTGTGCCCTTGCGGATGTGGAGCGAGCCCTGCCAGGCTTGCCAACCCAGCCTGGCATAGTACGCCGCGCTGAAAGGCGAGAGAGCGGCGATGTCAAACTCTGTGACCTCGGCAGCCAGGCGGTGCATCACAGCGGAAGCGAACCCACGTCTGCGGAACATAGCCTCTGTGGCAACGAGTTCCACGTAGGCTGCACGAAGAAGTGGCTTGTTGTCGACCTGGAGCCAGCGGGTCACCCACATCGCATGCGTAACCAGCACCTCGCCGAGAAACCCCAGGATGTGCGTGCCACTGAAGGTGTCAAACAGGGAGGTGAGATCCTCGTCATAGGCCCGGTTGCACAGGCCAATGATTGCCTGTCTCTGCTCGGCGGACAACTCGACGCTGGGAATGATGTGCAGTCGTAGGTCACTAGTTGTCGTCATCGATTCGTTTTCTCTCCTGTGACGCGGCTCTCCCACGTGACGGGCTGATCCTTGGCTCCCGAGGCCGGATCGTGCCATCCGGGCGCTCTAAGACGTACCTGCCTTGATGACGGCTGCGCAGTAGCCTTCCTCTGTAGGCGTCACAAGGTAGACGACGTTGTCTGCATTGACCTGAATTGGTTTTGGGGCCTCGGTCCACTGAGATTCTCGGATATCGAGCCAGTGGACGGTCAGCGGCTTGCCCTCCGCTGAACTGACGTCAAGCAAGACGTTGCCGCCATCGGGGAAGAAGACCGCATAGTCGGTGCCCGGATTGGCCGTGCAGTAGGCCTCATTGCGACTGCGGTTGGAGAGCAGCTCTGTGGCGGGCTCGCAGGTGAAGACGTCAATCTCTGCCGTGAGCATCCGCATCGAGCGGATGTGGGCTTGTGCGATGTCGTTCAGACCGAGCCCGGACGCGGGGCGGTGGAAGCGAGAGGACGCCAGGCCCCCGAAAATGTTGCGCCAGAACCGCTCTTGGGCGTCCCGTGTCGTGCCGTAGCGTCCGCTGTTGGCGCCGTAGATCTTGATGCTGTTGAGCGGGCGCGTGTGGCCGGAGTGCCGCACTCGGCGCCGGATCTCCTGAGGGTTAGCCCAGTGTTCATAGTTCACCTGGTGGTTGTTCTGTGAGATATCCACGAAGTCGTAGAGCTCGGGATGATCGAGGGTGTTGGCGTGCTCCGGCCCGAGGAGGCTGTGGTCATCCCACATCTCGGTGGTGCAGACGATGACGCCGGCTGTCGCTGCCTGTTCCTTGATGACCCCGGACCAGTACGCACCCCACTTTGGCGAGCTGTTGGTCTCGTTGTCCATACAGTAGAGCACGTTCCCGTAGTTCAGGGAGAGTGAGAGCATTGCGGCAACCTGTTGCAGCTGGTGTGGCAGGACAACGGTGTTGTTCTCCAGGGTGGGGACTGTCCGGAAGAAAGCGTTTTCCCTCTGGCCGGGGTGCGTATCGATGTCCGGTTTGAGGCCCGATGCCCCAACAGTGTAGTTGATGTTGTTCTTCGGGTTGTAGGGGTTGTCCTGCCAAGGCGCGCGGGAGAAGTCGAAGCGATCCCATAGTTCGATCTGGATGATGATATCGCGCTCTGTGGTCAGATCCAGGAAGCGATGGAAGCGTTCCCAATAGGCTTGTCCCGGCTTGTTCAGGTCATATAGTCCGGTAGCGGAGTTTTGCTCAAAGGGCCATACATCGCCGGGATCGCGGCTTGACATTGTGCACCGCAGGTAGTTGCCACCGACGGATGCCAGGAGATCCAGCTGTGCTTCAAGATCAGGCACCTGGAAGAGGTTGTCCTCCTTGCTGCCCCCCAAGAGAAGGACGGGTTGCCCTCTGTACTGCCAGTAGAATCGATTGGCGGGATACGGTTGGATGCGCTGCGTGTCATCTCGGTTCATTGCTTGCTCCTTGTCGGCTTCTGGGCGGACCCATTCTACGATCGCCACGACCGCTGTGAGCGTGAGCAGGCCGTAGAAGGCCACGGCGTGGGCGCGGTGCACGGTCTGCGGCGTGACCTCCTGGGGCGTTTGCCATGCGTGTGCCTCATCCAGGTTGACCGCATTGAGAACTGCGGCCGTGCGCTGGTGACTGTACTCCGCAGTCTTGCGGAAGACCAGGCAGTCGGGGTGGTCGTAAACGCTGAATGATTCCTCTGCCGGCGTCAGTGCTACCGGGAGAGTCGCGCTCTGTGCCGCCCATCGTGGGGTCCCGAGCGCGAAGGGGATCTCCTGGTCGGGGAAGGTGATGGGGCCCAGTTTGATATAGGAGGTGAACTCGGCGGCCAATTCGAAGCCCAATTCTCCGCTGAAGAGCGCCCGATAATATTCGGTGGTCAGGGGATAGCGTTCAGGCAGGCGGGGGATTGAGCCGTAGAGCCGGTTACTGGCCAGGAATAGATAGTCAGCCTGATTTAGCCAGGAGATCAGCTGCGCCCGCTTGTCGGGGGTGTCCTCGTTGTAGTGCTCCAGAGTGAGGCCGGTGAAGGTCGGACCGACACCGGTGGGGCGGAAGCCATCCTGACCCTCAATGCGCAGCGGCAGACCCCAGTCCCAGTGCTCGTTGGCAACTACGCTGCCGTCGGGGACATTCGCGTAGATCCAGCTCGACGCTGCGATGCGCGTGTGAGAGCGGGTGTAGATGCTGAAGAGTCCGGTGCCCCAGGCGACTGTGCCCAGCATCACTGCAAGCACCGCACCGATTGCCCCCCACCGGACGATCCGGTGCCGCTGTCCCTGGGGGCGACTTCCCGGCTCTCGTGCTGCCTGCCTCTGCCGGCTCGCCTCTTGCCCTATCGTGATCAGCCGGTCCAGTGCATAGGCGCCCATCAAAATCAAGAAGGGATAGATGGGCAGGAAATAGCGCATAGCCTTGACCCAGCGGGTTGCGTAGAAGGCGAAGAAGGCGGTGGTCCAAACCCAGAGGATCAAGTGTCGCCGGTCGCCCTTGGCGAGTTCGATGCCCGTCAATGCCCATCCGGCCCAGGCCGCACAGCCCAGCGGCAGACCCATACCCCACACGACCATATTCAGCCAGGGGAAGAGCACGGGGAGTCGGTTGGTCCACTGCCGCCCGGAGGGATAGTCGCTGCTACCGCTCTGTTCCTCGCTTATCTGTGACAGCCGTCCAAACCACTCCGGGCTGGGTTGGATTCCGAAGAGCCCCGGTCCCTCAAAGGCGTAGGGTTGAGCGATGCGAAAGGCGAGGAGGGAGAGAAGCGCCGCCAGCAGCACCGCGGGCGCAATGCGCAGGCTTGCGGCCACTAAGTGAGTGGCCGTCGACACGATGCCTTTGCGTGACAGGGCGCTGGGGGTGACGTGGGGTGAGGGGGCGGCAGTGCCGTCGGGCGGCGCGGCAGGATGTACGTCATCCGCACGCAAGCGGCGACGCACCCACGCCAGGGCGCCGAGCGCGACCAGGCCCGCCGCCAGGGCTGCACTGACCTTGCACGCCGCCGCAAGCCCTGTGCTGAGCCCGGCGAGCGCGAGCGATACCCAGGGCGGGGCGCTTGTCGTTGACGCCAATCCGGCGCGGACGGCGAAGTAGGCTGTCAGCACGGTGAAGAATGTCGCGGCGCTGTCGACCGTGTAGAAGTGAGCCTGCTGGATCATAAAAGCCGTCGTCGCGGTCAGCGCCATCGCCAGGAGAGAGATGCGTCTGGTGTAGAGCTGCTGGGCAACCAGGCCGATCACTATCAGCGTCCCCATATCCGCGAGTGCGGCCAGGTGGCGCCCGATATAGGCGCTGTAGGTCCAGGTGAAGGTCGCTGGGTAGCAACTCCAACCGGCCACGGGGGGGTGCGGGTGGTTAAGGTGCTGCAGAATGCCCTGGGCGACCCATCTGGGCAAGGTCTCGGACGTGGCGCCGCATCCGCGGTCCAGCCACTCAGCAACTGCGCGTGTGGCGAACAAGGGCAGTGTGCCATAACTGTAGACCTGTTCGCTGTTGCGCGGGTTGAGCGTGGATTGGTGGGTGTCGAAATATGCGTCCAAGGTCTCGGGCCAGCGGATGGCGCCGGTGACGGCTCGCATATGGCCCTCATCCGGATGGATCCACTGCGCTCGATCCCAATTGAGGCCGGTGAAACGGAAGATCCCGGCGATCAGCAGGATCAGCGCAAACGCAGCTGCCAGCACAGACTGGCGCTGTCCGACACGACCGTGCCGATGGTGGTCTTGTGTGGTTGACATAGCAGATCCCGTGGCGACTGTCCTTGTTCGGCGGTGCGAATGGTCTGGTGTGGCGGCATTATAGATGTCCAGCTAGGCAGGTCAAGCGGAGTATCGGTTATATACTATAGACGGGACGCTACCGGATCAACAGTCTCGTATGCCGAGGTCTGGGGGCCGAGACCTCGGGTTCAAGATTCCCCACCACCTGAGGTCTGTGAGTAGGTGCCGCTGCTGTTGCGAGTGAGAGGTAGGATATGAGAATGGAGAGCAGAATGAGACTTGGTCGTGTTGTGCTGCCGGCGTTGATCCTGGCTACCGCTGTCCTCTCGACCTTTCTGCTCGGTTGCACAGCCACGACGGCCACGCCGATGCCGAAATCTGCGCCTACGCCGTTGCCGGATCCCGGGACCGATGACGTCTGGGACTCTGTTGACAGCTGGGTGTACCAGCTCAGTGGGTACCAGGATGATCGCCTGGACCAGATCGCGGCATCTGCCTTTGATCTGGTGGTGATTGACCTGGCGCGGGATGGGACTCTGGATACCTTCACGCGCTCCGAGATTCAGGCGGTACAAGATGGAGGGAAGGTGGTCCTGGCCTATTTCGAGATCGGCGCCATTGAAGAGTACCGGCCTGAATGGCCGGATGTACCGAATGACCTTAAGCTGGGTGGCGTCAGTGGTTGGCCCAGCGAGCAATACGTGGCCTACTGGGATGAGCGCTGGTGGCCGATCGTGCAGGGGCGTGTTGACCAGGCGATTGCTGCCGGCTTCGATGGCGCGTATCTGGATATGGTCGTGACCTACGAGGAGATTCCTGCTGATGCCGCCGGTACGGACCGCGAGGATCTTGCTCAGAAGATGGTGGAGCTGATCGTGCGACTGTCGGCCTATGCCAAGCAGGAGGCCCCGTCGTTCAGGGTGGTGCCGCAAAACTCGCCGGAGCTCCACACCTACAACGGCTATCTGCAGGCTATCGATGCGTTGGGTATCGAGGAACTCTACCTCATCGCGGTGGACAAGGCCTGCACTGAGAGCTGGTGCTATCAGAATCAGGAAAATGCAGCTGCTATCCGCGACGCCGGCAAGCTGGTGCTTACGATCGACTACGCCAACCAGGATGCGAATATCGCCAGCGCCTACGAGCAGTCAAGGGCTGCGGGGTTCGTGCCTTACGTCAGCGGGCGATCCCTGGACGTCCTGCGGCTGAACGTGGGGTTGGAGCCGTAGGTTTGCCATCCTCGGGTTGGGGGAGCGATACTTGGCAGTCAGGCTACCGGTAGCCCTTAGAAGCTCTTTCATCAACAAGGGCCACAGCTGTTTGCCGCCGATCGCCCTGCACTGTGTCAGTACAGGTGACAGGCTGCCCAATGACCTGGTGCGAGTTCGCGCAGTGCAGGCTCCTCTTTCCGGCAGATAGCCATCACCTGCGGGCAGCGCGTGCAGAAGTTGCAGCCCTGTGGCGGGTCAATCGGGCTGGGTACATCTCCCGTTAAGATGATGCGTTCCCGTGTCTCCTCGATGACAGGATCCGCGATTGGGGCCGCGCTCCACAGTGCCTGTGTGTACGGGTGAAGCGGCTTGTGCAAGACGGCCTTGCTCATACCACGCTCCACGATCTTCCCCAGGTACATCACGGCGATGCGGTCGCTGATGTAGCGGATCATCGAGAGGTCGTGCGAGATGAAGAGATACGTCAGATCCAGTTCTCGCTGGAGCTTCCGCAGTAGATTGACAATCTGGGCCTGGATGGAGACATCGAGTGACGAGATAGGCTCGTCGCAGACTACGAAGTACG
>CAZEXX010000099.1:0-2901 GCA_964516885.1 uncultured Anaerolineales bacterium
TCCATAGCCTCAAAACTGTTCGAGGGCAACAAGAAAGCAGTAGTTCAATTTCTGGACGATCTCTCAGCCATCGATCCTGCGACCAGAGACAGATGGCGGCGAGAGATGGCCAATACCATCGATCGACGCATCGTGGAGCCCGGCCCTCCAGCGCAGAACAACGCTCGCACGGACACGACATCAGCAACCGGCTGACAGCCGTCGCCAGCTCTCCCATCCTCGAAGGAAACGCCATACATGCACATCAGCCTGAAGGGCGTCCTACAGACTGATGTGCGGATGTCCCTTCCGAAGGATCTCAGAGTCCCAACCGGAAGAACTCATTTGCATTGCCGAACAGCCAGGCGTAAGCCACCTCTTTGGCCTCATCCAGCCCCAGGTAGTCCAGCTCCACCATATCCGAAAGCGCGATAGCGATGTTATCACGGGCGATGTCGGCGTGGGCCCAAGCACGATCGACGGAGCCGCCGAAATCAGACCCATACCCGTGGATCTTGCCGTGCGGCACGGAGCTCAGCGCCTGCTTGAAGAGGTTCTGGCAATAGACGGGGTCGATGATGTTCGCCCAGCAGAAGTCCAGCGCCACATTCGGATAATTCTTGCCCAGGAAGAGCAGTTCGCCACCATAGGGCCAGTTAGCGTGGAACAGATCGAAACGCACATCCCGGTGCAGCTCGATCAGCCGCGTGAGACCGACCGCATTGGTCTTGGCGATCTCGTTGCGGATACCGGCCATATGGCCTGTGTGGATCTGGACCGGCAGATCCATATCCTGCGCCATACGCATGAAGGCGTGGAAAAGGTAGTCATCCAGTGGCCTAACTCCATCGGGATAGGACGCTGCGCGCCGCGGATCTTCCATGAACCAATTGAAGACGGCCTCGGCCTCAGCCCGCGTTGGGTTGCCGTATTCAAGCGTGCGGGTGTAGGCGGCCTGATCCTTGAACGTCACCGCACCGTACGCCTTCTGGCCCTCGAAGATCTCGCGGCAGGCCGCCAGGTACTCATCCAACGAGGTCACGCGGCGCCCCAGCGGAGCGACGCGCTGCTGGACCTCGTCGTAGCTGCGGATGCTGTGGTAAGAGGGCAGCGAGATGGCCAGATAGGCGCGCGGCGTCATCTCCCACGTCCCATCCAGGATCTTGCTGACATCCGGCCAGATATCGCCCACGCGCCCGACGATCTTCGCCTCATCCAGAATGGCCTCGAACGCAGCCGCGTCCGTCAGATCCAGGAGCTTCTCCTGCATACGCTTCAGCGCATCCAGCGTCAGCTTCTCCTCGCCATAGAACTTCTTGAGCACCCGCCGCGTCACCTCGGCGTAGCCGGTGTAGCAGGTCCGCTGCCACGCTCGCTCCAGGATCGGCCAGCGCTCCTCAACAGAGCGCTCATTATCCTGCAACGCCGCGATATCGGCATCGGAGGACGCGCTGTGGATGTCGCTGTGGAAGTACCCATTGATCACCACCTGAATGGGATCTTCGTAGGCTGGCCCACACGTTGTGGAGTGGTCATGACAGTCCACAATCGACACCGTCTCACAATAAGCACGCAAGTCGTCATAGCATCTAGCTGTACCACGCATCTGTTATCTCCTCTCAGGTAAATGGAATAAGGGATAGGGGATACGGCACCGAGTGGGCCCTCGACGGGCGGCCCTTATTCCTTAGTACCTTAGCACCCTGGTGCCTTGTCCCTTGTAACCTATCCCTTCCTATCAAATCTCCGCCAACAGCCCGCGTATATACGCAATCGCGTCAGGCGCCACGACCTCATAGTCGTGTTTGTACAGATCCAACGAGAGTGGGCCATCGTAGCCGGCACTACTCAGCGCCTCCAGATAGGCCTTCAGGTCCATGTCGCCTTCCTGGGGAAGCAGATGATCGTGCACACCTGCCGCCATGCCCTCGATGTGACAATGTACGATCCGGTCCCCAACGTCACGGATCGCGGCCACGGGGTCGGGATCGCAGAGGAAGACGTGCCCGAGATCCATGTTCGCAGCCAGCGCGGGCGAATTGACCCCGGAGAAGAGCTGCAGCAACTGTACAGTCGTCCCCACGACGAAATTGGGTTCGAACTCCTGAGCCATGATCACGCCGCTGCGCTCGGCGATATCGGCCAACTCGCGGGTCCGCTCGACCATTCGGGCAAACTCAGCGGCGTCACCCGTGCGCCTGGCAGGGCCGGAGAAGACAAACAGATTCGTGCCAAACTCCGGCGTCATCCGGATCACCGTTTTGGACAGTTCGAATAGGGCATCGTCGTAGAGATAGTCCACGTGGTAGCTGATCGAGAAGGGCTTCAGTTCAAGACCGGCGACCTGCTGCCGGACCGCCGCGATGATCTCGGGCGTCAGCGTGCCCGGCGCCATATCCTCATTCTCAAGGCAGATCTCTGCGCCATCAAAGCCCAGGGCCTTGATAACCTCCAGAGCCCGCAGCACCGGGTATTTGGCCAACGGTTGTGTGCGTCCAAGAATCTGCATCTAGAACCTCCGTTTACTCAAGACAACGTCGCTTGATCCTAGTCCAGGATGAAATCATCCATCCGCAATGCGTAGCCACGAATCTGCGCCTTGGGCGCATCGTCCATAATGTAGTTAACGATGTAAACCTCGCCATCTTCGAACTGCACCCAGCCCGAATACCCCGTGTCGCTCTCGCTCGACCGGTCGAAATCGATGGGCAGGATTCGGGTGTGGGCCTCAGACCGCGCTGTCGCCAGGACGGACGCACGATCGGTGAGCCCGGCAAACAGGTTCTGCGTCCACCACCCGGTCCAGCCCTGACCGCCCTGCATAAACCGGTGCGTGATCAGCGCGTGGCCACTTTGTAGCCACCCGGCGACCGGTCGGTGACAACCCGGCAGCGGGAAAGCCACCGGCTCGGACCACGATTC
>CAZEXX010000099.1:3001-12388 GCA_964516885.1 uncultured Anaerolineales bacterium
CGACCGGTCGGTGACAACCCGGCAGCGGGAAAGCCACCGGCTCGGACCACGATTCTCCGCCGTCGTACGAGATCGTTTTGTAGCAGTCCCAGCCCTGACCGGAGTTCTCGCGATGGAAGGCAACCAGCCTTGGTGAGCTTGCCGGCTTCGGTAGGCTTGCCGACCTTGGTAGGCTTGCCGGCCTTGGTAGGCTTGCCGGCCTTGGTAGGCTTGCCGGCCTTGTCCCCTCGACCTCAAGAATGGACACCTCGCACAAGTTGAGGCCGCGTTGGCGCCCCACAACCACCGGCGGGCTCCACGTCACGCCCTGGTCATCCGAATACCAAAGCCGTTGGACCAGATTGCCGAAGTCGGTGTCATCATAGTGGCAGGAGACAATCCACCGCCCCGTGGAGAGCTCCAAGAGCCTGTCCGGCACAATCCCTCGCGCAGGCGTCATCACAAGATCCGACCACGTCTCGCCCTCGTCCGAGCTGAAGGTGAGCAACGTGTGACACGAGTCCGGATCCTTGCTCCGTGCCTCAGTGAGGATCTTGTCCACGACCACCACCAGACGCCCATCCTGCAGACAGCTTATCCGCGGGCAGTTATAGAATGCGATCCCGTACGTGGCCTCCGTCACCGGGTGTTTTGCCGACCACGTACGGCCGCGATCCACAGACGTCGTCACCATCACCCGCGTGTAGGATCGGTCAGCATGATGCGTACACTCCGCGAACACGCAGACCAGCGTCCCCGATACCGTCAGTGCGACGTCGGGGAAGGCCTCGTAGACGGTATCGTCACGACTCACTGTGAAACGTTTGATCATATGGTTTGTCCTTTGTCAGCTGCGCCAAGAAACTCAACAGCCGAAAGCAATGTATGTTCGTTGCCAAACCCGCCGGCCTTGGTCACCACCGGCAGACCCTCCCATTCACCGTCGAGCAGGTGCCCCCAAGGGACACCGCGCTCGACCTCGCCGCGCAGGCGCAACGCCATGGCTCCCAGCGCCCGACCCACGGCGATAGCAGCATCCCCCCCGGTCAGAACCACCCCGGCAAGGTCACGCGTGCACAAAAGGGCTGCGACAACTTCAGCCAGCCGGAAGACCAGCTGCATACCCGGCACCGGCAGTGGCGGCAGCCCTGCCGTGGTCAGCACCGCGGCGCCGCCCTTCAGTGCTGCGGCCAACTCAGCCACAACAGCATCCGGTCCCATCGCCGTATCCTCAAACCATGCCACAGCAGGACGCACGACAGGGACGCCAGCGGCAGCCAACGCTTCGATCTGGCGCAGTGTCCGTGGGTTGCGGCTTCCCGCAACCACCAGCACACCCTTCCCTGAGCGCTGAACCTGTGCCACCGCAGACTGCGGTGGCCAAACACCCATCCCGGCCAGCCGTTCGGCGAGGGCTTCGGCGAGCCCCGCAGAACCACACAGTAGCCGTGTGCCTGTCGCCAGCGCCACCTCTACCAACGCCCCCAGGTCCGCCTCCGTCTCCGCGTCCGCCACAACGACGCACGACGACGGGGATAGCGACCGCAATGGCGGCCCCCTCAGCATCGAGGCTGCGGCATCTACTCCTTGCCGCAGGATCGCCAGCGACAGATGCTTCACACTGCCTTCAGGAAATGCCGGGGCGATCAAGGCCGCCACGTCCGAAGTCCGGACCTCGGAGCCAAAGACGGACTCCGTCAGCGGGACATCGTGTACGTAGTGAACACCGCCGCGCGTGATACGACCTTGGGCAGGCAGCGCAGGTGCCACCAATGCACGGGAGAAAGCCTCACCTTGGGGTCGCGGCGGGCCGGCAGAACGCCTCTCGCCGCAGGCGCTCCCTGTGCCGTCACTAGCGAGGCCGTCGCCTGCCAATGCAGCCATCACCGCAGCCAGCTCCGGCCCAGGATGTCCGCGCAAGGTCGAATCGATCTTCTTGTATATCCAGACAGGGTCGCGAGCTGGATCGATAGAGGAGAAGTCCGCCACGATCTCTGCAACACGCCGCGCCGCCTCGGTCTCGGTGCAATGGCGGCTCTCTGTGGAGTAGGCGACAACGTCGGCATCCGACACGCCAGCTCCTCCACCGTCGTCCGGGCCACCGACGGCCTTGGTCCAGCTCACAACCACACGGGCTCCGTGCTTGGCAAAGGTCACGCCGCTGTCCGCTGCCCCCGTAAGGTCATCGGCGATCAGAATCACGCGCGGCGCGCCGGCCACCTCCACATGAGCGTCAGGTTGGCTCACGAAGCCCCGCGACCCCGCGCCGCTACCATCTGAAGCGCCACATCGATGGCCGCCAGCAAACTGGTCTCCCGGGCCTTGCCGGTCCCGGCGATATCAAAGGCCGTGCCGTGATCGACGGAGGTACGAATAATCGGCAGTCCCAGGCTGACGTTCACGCCCTGATCGAAGGCCAGGAGCTTCATCGGGATATGGCCCTGGTCGTGATACATCGCGACCACGATATCGTACGTCCCCTGGGTCGCTCGCAGAAAGACAGTATCCGGCGGCTGAGGATCGGAGACGTCCAACCCTCTGGCTCGCGCCGCAGCCACCGCGGGCATGATCTCGCGGGTCTCCTGATCCCCAAAGAGCCCATGCTCGCCAGCGTGGGGATTCAGCCCGGCTATCCCAATCCGTGGCGTATCAACACCCAGCGCGCGGCAGCCTTGGTAAGCCAGATCAATCACCTCCGCGACACGGTCCCGGGTCACACGGCGCACAGCCTCCGCCAGCGCAACGTGGGTGCTGACGTGCACCACGCGTAGGCTCGGTGCGGTCAGCAGCATGGTGACCTTCTGCGCGCCGGTGCGCTCCGTCAACAGCTCCGTGTGCCCGGCGTAGGCGAACCCGGCCTGGTTCATCGCATCTTTGTTGAGCGGTGCCGTGACCATCGCTGCAGCCATCCTCGCCATGCACAGGTCACAGGCCTGCTGGACGTAGGCCACCGCCGCGCGCCCGGCAAGCGGGCTGACTTTGCCGACGGGACACTCAGCGGGATCCGCGTTGTGCAGATCAAGCAGCGTCAGCCGTCCAGGACCGAAATCCGCCCGATTGACGTCATCAACTGCCTCGATAGCCAACGCCGGCATACCCGGCCACGCCCCCGCCCGCTCGAGAATGCGCCGGTCACCCAGTACCAAAGGCCGGCACCGCACGTGAAGCTCCTCGTGCGCCAAAGCCTTCAACACGACCTCCGGGCCTATTCCCGCGGGATCGCCCAATGTCACTGCCAACAGTGGGAGATGTCCATTATCCATAAGCTCAATCCTATCTGACCTTACTTGATCCCAGCCACGATCCCCTGGGCAATCCGCCGGCCAATCTCACGATAGTCAGCCTGGGTCAACACCTGCGTACCGGCCATTGCGTAGGGGGTCTCAAAGGTGATACAGGGCAGGCCAAGCTGGGCCCACACGTACGTGCGGAAACTCGGTGTGTCCCAACGAGACGGATAGTGTACCACCCGTGCAAACTGATCCGCAGCATAGTCCGGGGTCAGCGCATCTCCCGTCAAGAACGCCCATGGCATCGCGGCGTCGTGCCCGGCCCGATCCGTCTCAGGGTCAGGAACGTAGGTATAGACGCCGCCCGTCTCACAGGCACCCGGGGCGTGGAAATCAATGCCCAGCAAGGGTCGACACCTAGATTGCCAGCGCGCCATATCCCGTTGAAAGACCGAGACCTCGTGGCGCATCGGAGGGCGTCCCCATGCACGGTTCAGATCATAGGGGAAGTTGTCCTTGCCGTAATCCCCCGACTCCACGCCGTCGATATTGGAGAGCGGCACAGCCCAGATCAACGGCGCCTCAGGTCCGAATGCGGCCATTGTGCGTAGGAAGCCATCCAATACCCAGGATCCCGGCGTCTCACCGGAATGCTGGCGGGCGATCACGTAGAGGCCGGGGCGTTGATCGCCCGGGCCACCGTAGTCATTGCTCAGGCGGAGCAGCGGTCGCGCACCCTGGCTCACGCCGATCGTGTCGACGTGCCAGATGCCATCGGTCTCCGCTACAAGAGTCTGAACGTCTTCAACACCATAGGGGTAGCAGAAGGCGATGTCGAGGGCAGCCTCCGGCGCGCGAACCAGCCATGCGATGTCCGTGCGACCGTCCGGCAGCGGCACCAGATCACCTTGCGGCAGGCGCTGCCACGCACGTCCCTGATAGCGAATCACGGGACGCATAGCCGACGGCGTATGTCCGCCGAGCATGTTGTGGTGATGCTTCAGCACCAACCTTAGCATGCCGGCAGCGGGGGCGTCGCCTGCACGTCGTACGCGGAGGCAGAACCAGAGCGTTTCCGGACCGCCGTGGGGGGCCGGAGCGAAGCTCACTTCGACAGCGTCGTTTCCTTCGCGAATCTCGATATCGCACGCATTACCGTAAGGAATCTGGGTATCTACCTCGAATGCCATACCACCTCCAACCGTCCAGGCGGGCGCTTCAGCCACCACGTTGACCTGGTCACAACCGGCCACGGGGTCATTCAACCTCCTCCAAGTAGCGGCAAAGCGCGCGCGCCAGGTCCCTTCCCAGGGACCTGGCCGCGTCCGGCGTCACCGTCTGATCATAGACGTTCGCATAGGGGGTCTCCAGGGTACTCGCCAGCACTACGCCGGGCAGGTCACGCGCCCATCCGCTGAAGCTCCTGCCCTGCGAGGTGTTTTCAGCCGTGTTCCAGCCCTGCCCGAAGGGCAAGTTGTCTGACCTGTGATACGGCAGCTGTCCAGTCCGGACGTCCTCCAGCAACGCCGAGAAGCGTTGGATCTGGGCCCAGTTGCGCTCATCGGGTCCCCCGACGAAGTAAATCACCTCGTTGTGCTCACCGCGGATCCAGGGACAATGCAGATCGAGTGCAACCTCTAGTCTGCCTTCGGACCACGCCGGAACAAGAGCGCGAAGCGCGCCCGTCGTGGCGTGGACACTGTCGCCGTCATAGTCCCGGTTGTGATCGCGGGGATACCGCAGCTTGCCCTGGTCGCCGTCCTCCACCCCGTCTTTGTCGACGAAGGGGACTACCAGGAACTCAACATTGTCCCGCAGCCAGCACCCGGCGGCGTCACCTTGGGCCTCGGTTGCCAACACCGTCTCCATCAACCCCTCCAGCACATAGGAGGCAATGCTCTCGCATGCGTGATGGCGACAGGTGAGCAGTACCCGGTGTTGGGCCTGTCCATCGAGGCGCCCGAGGTGCAGCAGCTCAGCCTCACGCCCCTTGCGGGTTCTGCAGAGAAGTTCCGATCGCAGCCTCGGGGAATCTGGGAATCGGGTGCGGAATGCGTCCAGGTCTGACTCTGTGTACGGCAGTGCGAAGGCGAAACGCACCTCGTGGTCCTCCGGCGCGAACGTATAGGTGAAGGCCGTGTCCCTGACATCGTCACGGCCCAGCCATCGCCAACTCGCACCGCCATCGGTGCTGAGGGCAGGACCTCGCGTGCCGATCACATCACCCTGGGTGAACTGAAACGTGAGTATGCGCGATGCGGCACCCCTCACTCGAAAATGCCAATGGAACCACCATTCGGTGGTATCGCGCAGATCCTGATGGACAAAGACTGTATCACCATCGATGCGCTCCAGAACGATGTTGCCGCCGGGGAAATCGGCGTCCACACTCAGTGCTCGCCCTGGTCGCCATCGCTCATTGGACACGACATGTATGTTCATGGCACGGATTGTACCACCGCCCATAGGCCAACACAAAAGGCACATTCCGTAAACCTGGCGGCGGGGCGGGGACAAGAACCCGGAACTCGACTTCCTTCGCCACACCGTGGCAGTCTGCAGTCTTGGACCGCGGGCATCTTGCCCGCATCTTCGCGCGAGGAAACGATCTGGGCCCGCAAGCCCCCACAAGGCTCCCCACCGCCAGAGCAAGAACTGCTCAGCCCCATTCCTGGCTGGATGTTTTGTCCCATCCTGGAACGCACCCGTTGCCGGACCGGCAAAGAAGCGTAAAATCAGGCCATACTCTAGTTGTTACAGGAGCCTCCAATGCGCCGCTATGGACCGATACTGCTGATCCTGGAACTCATTCTCCTCAGCCTGATGACGGGGTGTACCAAAGCTGCGCCTGGCGGCGCGCCGGCGGACGAGGTACCGGCGTCTTCAGGCGTCACCATTGTCGACGCCCTGGGCCGGTCCGTGAGTTGGGACAGCCCGCCGCAGCGGATCGTCATTGCGGGCAAGTCCAACTTCTTCCTAAACGATGCCGTATACGTCTTCCCGACAGCGCCGGAGCGTGTCGTGGCCCTGACAAAGGCCAGACAGACGACAGCCCCGTTTCTGGCCCTCCTGGACCCTGACTATGCAGACAAACTCATCCTGTCGCCTGAATCCACGGCCGAGGAAATCGCCACGACTCAGCCGGATGTCGTTTTGCTCAAGCGGTTTATGCGAGAATCGGTGGGAGAGGCACTTGAGACGCTGGGGATCCCCGTCGTCTATCTGGACCTGGAGACGCCGGAGCAGTATGAGCGCGACTTGGCGGTCCTGGGTCGAATCTTCGGTGACCCCGATCGGGCCCAGTCCGTGTGGGCCTCCTATGAATCGCGTATGTCCCGTATCCAGGAGACTCTGACGGATCTCAAGAGCTCGGAAAGCCCCACCGTACTCGTGATGCAGTACAGCGCCAAAGGTGGCGAGGTCGCGTTTGAGGTACCGCCTGAGTCGTGGATTCAGACGCAGATGGTCACGCTGGCCGGTGGTCGCCCAGTCTGGACGGAAGGGAGCCAAGGGGGATGGACCGTCGTCAACCTGGAGCAGATCGCGGCCTGGAACCCGGAGGTGATCCTGGTGATCAGCTACTTCGAGCCCGTCGACACCGTCGTGGCGACGCTGGAGAGCGACGCCACCTGGCAGGGGCTCACAGCGGTGGCACAAGGACGCATCTTCGGCTTCCCCGGAGATCACTACAGCTGGGACCAGCCCGATACTCGCTGGATCCTCGGCTTGACATGGATGGCGCGCACGCTGCACCCAGACCGCTTTGCGGATCTGGATATGGGTGACGAGATCAACGATTTCTATGCCCGGCTCTACGGACTGGATGCCCAGACTATTGATGACGAAATCCTGCCGCTGCTGCAGGGCGACGTGACGCCTTGAGACACAGGCACACCTACGCTCACACAGCCTGCGTCGACGCCCCGCCATGACCACAGTCGGCCAATCCCACACGCCAGTGTTGCCCAAGAGCAACAGATTGCGCCGGCGCTTCCTGAGTTTGGGCGCGCTCCTGATCATCATCGTCGCCGTCTCTATCTTCCTGGGCCGTTACCCCGAACCCTACTGGATGCCTCCTAGGTTGCTGTGGGAGGATCCCCTCGCCCAGCGACTGGTGCTCAATCTGCGCATCCCCAGGATCCTGGCAGCATGTCTCCTCGGTATGGTGCTCTCGGTCACCGGCACGGTCCTGCAGATGCTCTTCCACAACCCCTTGGTAGAACCTGGGTTTCTAGGTGTCTCCCAGGGCGCCGCCTTCGGCGCAGCTTTGGGCATCATCGTACTCGGTGCATCGCCTGTGGCCCTGCAGGCGATGGCTGCCGCATTCGCCCTGCTGGGCCTGGGGCTTTCGGCTGCACTCGCACGCAACATGCGTTTTGGCGGCTGGACCCTGCGCTTGATCCTGGCGGGTATCGCCGTGAGCGCGTTCTTCTCGGCCGGCGTGGGACTGTTAAAATACGTCGCCGATCCGCTCACTCAACTCCCAGAATTGGTCTTCTGGCTCCTCGGCGCGCTCTGGGGCATCACGTGGACCGACACCCTATCCATCCTGCCGGTTGCCGTCATCGCCCTTGTGGTGGCGCTTCTGATGCGTTGGCGGCTGAACATACTCGCTCTGGACGACCACACCGCCCTGTCGCTGGGCAGTGCCCCGGATCGGGAGCGCACTGTATTGCTGGTCATCGTCGTCGTCGCCACCGCCGCGATAGTCTCTGTTGCCGGCATCGTCAACTGGGTGGGCCTGATCGTGCCGCAGCTCGCGCGCCGCATTTTTGGCGCGGATGCGCAGCGTGCCCTGCCCGGCTCACTGCTGCTGGGCGGCATCTTCGCCGTCGTCTGTGATGACATCGCCCGCGTGGCTTTTGTTGGCGAGATCCCCTTGGGCATCCTGACATCGCTCCTGGGTGCGATCCTCTTCGCTGCGCTGATGATCTCACCCCAACGCTCACAGCCGCATTCACAGGACACACCATCCGCAGGAAGCGAACGCGAGTGAATCCCCCAACGATCTCGCTCTCGAATGTCGCCTTCAGCTACGCGGGCACCACGCGCACGCTCTTCGAGGGCCTGTCGCTGGACATTCCGCCAGGCACGACCACGGCTATCTTGGGGCCCAATGGCTCCGGCAAGACTACGCTGCTGCACCTTATCGTGGGGATCGTTGCCCCCAGCGATGGCGTTGTGCTCCTCGCACAGCGTCCCCGGCGGCACTACAGCCGCAGGGATCTGGGACAGCTCATCGGGTTGGTCTCACAGAACGAGACTGTCCCTTTCAACTTCACGGTACTGGACTACGTGTTACTTGGGCGCGCGCCCCATCTACAGCTTCTGCAGACGCCCCGCGCGGCGGATATCATCGTGGCCCAAGAGGTGTTGGCGGAGACCGGACTGGTGTACCTACAGGATCGCTCGATCCAATCACTCAGCGGGGGAGAGCGACAACTAGTGATGGTCGCACGGGCCCTTGCGCAGCGCCCACGCATACTCCTACTGGATGAGCCAACGTCCCACCTCGACCTGGGGAACAAGGGGCTGGTCCTGAACATCATCAGGCGGCAGACGGCGCAAGGGGTGACGACCGTCTTTGCCAGCCATGAGCCGGACCTGGCGGAATCCGTCGCTGCCTTTGTGGTGCTGATGCGCAACGGCACGGTGTTGGCCGCCGGTCCCACCGACGAGGTCCTGACCGCACGAAACCTCACCCAGACCTACGGCGTTCCGGTGGACGTCGTCGAGATCGCCGGCCGCCGGCTGATTCTCAGCTGAAGCTAAGCCTCCGAGGCCGGCTTAGCTTTCTCCATTGGTCAGGCTCTGCTCCCAGATGCGCAAGCCGTAGCGGCTCAGGTAGATGGGGATGTTGCGGTAGAGCGCGTTCTCGGCCTCAATCGCCCGGATCATCTCACGCTTGACGTAGGACTGCGGCGGGCAGAGCAGGGTCACCGACCCGCCTTCGCCGCCCGCACCGTTCACCTTCCAGCCGATCGCGCCGTATGACGCAGCGATCTCGATCACCTGCCGCGCATCCTGGTTGATCAGTTCCGGATGAAGCCGGCCCTGCGCCGCGGTGTTCTCCTGCATCGCCTCACCCAACGCCACGAAGTTGCTCGCATAGACCGCATCGCGGGACTTCTCCGCCGTCAACCGCAGGTCCTGCAAGCGCTGCGTGTCAGGCCCCTCG
>CAZEXX010000100.1:0-12388 GCA_964516885.1 uncultured Anaerolineales bacterium
GCGCGGTATGACGATCGAACACTCTATGAGCCGCGGGCGTCCATCGGCGTGACGGCGGACTGGATGCCCCGTATTCGCGGGGCCGTCGGCCCGGCACCTGTCCTGGGTGTGGAGTACCATCATCGCCTGAGTGTTGCCGAGGCGGCGTCCTTCTGCCAGCGTATGCCCTCGGGCACGCTGGACTTCCTTGAAGAGCCGATCCGCGATGAGACCCCGGAGGCCTATGCGACGTTGCGCCAGATGACGGACGTGCCCTTCGCTGTAGGCGAGGAGTTCGCCAGCAAGTGGCAGTTCCTGCCCTACATCGAGCGCGGGTTGACCAACTTCATCCGCCTCGATGTCTGCAACGTCGGTGGACTGACCGAGTCCAAGAAGGTCGCCGGATGGGCAGAAGCGCACTACATCGATCTTATGCCGCACAACCCGCTTGGCCCTGTCTGCACGGCGGCGACGGTGCACCTGGCCGCGGCGGTCCCCAACTTCGCGTGGATGGAGGTTCGCATCTCGCCCACCGAGGCCAAAGCGTATCCCTCTGACGAGATCTTCCCGCTGCAGCATAGGCTGGAAGGATCGCGATTCCCTGTTCCTAACACGCCGGGTCTGGGTGTGGAGGTCAACGAGGAGTATCTGAAGGCGCAGTGCTTCAAGTACTGGGAAGCGCCGCACTTGCACCGGCTGGATGGATCCTATACGAACTGGTAGGCTGAGAGGGTAGTCTGCTATGATGAGGATAGCAGGGTGTACGTAGCATTGGCTGCCCGTGCAGACGGTCGATCGTCAGTATGGGCAGCGTTGGAGCTGAAACAAAGAAGAGGAGGCCGATATGCAGTTGAACGACGTTACCGGGGCCCGGCAGCCGCTCAAGGCCGTCATCCTGGCTGCGGGCCAGGAGACCATCACCGAAGATGGTGTGCCGATTCTGCTCCAACCGTTAGGGGATCTCTGCGTCATTGATTATGTGGTTCGGAATGCCCTGCAGGTTGTGAAGCCTGAGGATCTCACCCTGATCGTGCCTGAGAAGGAGAGCCAGGTTGAGAACCATCTGTCTCGTCCGGACCTCAATTACGTCGTCCAGGAGAAGCCACGGGGGACCGGCCATGCTGTTCTTCAGCTCAAGCCGTTGTTGTCGGATTACGACGGGGACCTGCTGATCCTCTACGGGGACACGCCGCTCTTCCGCCCCTCCTCGATCCTGGGCCTGCTCAACCGCCACCGGCTCAAGGGCGCGCACCTTACGCTGCTGACCGCTATGGTTCAGGAGCCCTTGCCCTATGGACGGATCATCCGCGACGCCGGGGGACGGATCATCGATATCATCGAGGAGATGGAAGCTTCACCGGAGGTGCGCGAAATTCGCGAGCTGAATGTCGGTGCCTACATTGTCCGTGCCTCCACGATTTTTTCGGTGCTGGAGACCCTGATGCCCTCTCCACTTGATGGGGAGTATCGACTCACCGACTCAGCTCACCGTATGATCCGCAGTGGGATGCGCGTTGAGAGCTACCAGATCTACGATCAGGATGAAGTGCTGGGGATCAACACCAGAGAGAACCTGACGCAAGCGTCCTTCATCCTCCAAAAGCGTATCTACCGCCCGCGGCGCCACGAGGAACGCAACGAAATCGCGTTTGGCACGGGAGGATGGCGCGCCGTGATCGGCGAAGGTTTCACCTTGCACAACGTGCGGCGCCTCTGCCAGGCCCTGGCCAATGCCGTCACGCGCCGTGGTGATGAGGCGAAAGGCGTGCTGATCGGCTACGACCGGAGATTCCTCTCAGACCGTGCCGCGCGCGCGGCTGCCGAGGTCTTTACCGGCAACAACATCCCGTCGATCTTGCTCAAGGAAGAGGCCCCGACGCCACTGGTGACCTATGCGACGGCCGATGTCGGGGCGGCCTATGGATTAATCTTCACCGCGAGCCACAACCCACCCGAGTGGAATGGCCTGAAGGTCTTCCGCAGTGATGGCTCTCTGCTACAGGATGACGAAGTGCGCTCTATTGAGGCCGAAGCCAACCGTCTGACGACCGAGGACGTGGTGAAGATTGACCTTGACCTGGCGATGGATGCTGGTGTCGCCAAGATAAGCGACTACACCAACGCCTACGTCGATGCTGTTGAGGCCCTCGTCGACCTCGATGTGATCCGTGATGCGGGCCTTCGTGTTATCGTCGACTTGATGTATGGTGTTGGTCAGGTGACGTTGGGGATTATCCTGACCGAAGCCCGCTGTCGCGTGGCTTTCATCCACGAACGCCATAATCCGCTGTTCGGCGGCCGCTCCCCCGCTCCAGATATGGAGGGACTGCGCCTTCTGATGACGCATATCCGCAACGAGGGCTACGACCTGGGGTTGGCGCTCGATGGTGATGCCGACCGCATCGCCATCGTCGATGAGGCCGGCACCTACGTGACTGTGAACGATATCCTGCTGCTGACCTACTGGTACATGCATGAGGTCCGCGAGGAGCGCGGTGGCGTGGTGCGCAACCTCGCGACGACGCACCTGCTCGATCGCCTGGCCCACCACTTCGGAGAGCAGGCGTATGAGGTGCCCGTGGGGTTCAAGCACGTTTCTGCCGCAATGGTCGATCACGACGCGGTTCTCGGCGGTGAGTCCAGCGGTGGGTTGACGATCCGCGGGCACATCCTTGGCAAGGACGGTATCTTTGCCGCGGCGCTGATTGTGGAGATACTGGCCAGGACCGGGAAGACCATCTCGCAACTGCTCAACCATATTCACAGTATCACCGGGCGGCTGATCTCGGCAGAGGTGAATTTGCCGGCGACGCCCGAGATGCGTATCATCGTTCCAAAGCAGCTGGAGGCAATGATCGAAGCGCACGAGACCACGCCGATCACCCTCGGCGGCCACAAAGTCGAGCAAATCTCGACGTTGGATGGAACCAAGTTTTTCTTCGAGAACGACAACTGGGCTTTGATGCGCTTCTCCGGCACCGAGCCGGTTCTGCGAATCTTCGCCGAGGCCGATACTGAGGAGATGGCCAACCAGCTGATCGACGCGCTAAAGGTGCAGTTCGATCTGAAAGGCCAGTTCTAGTCGTTCTTGATCCCGTGAGTTCTATTGAGCGCCTGTGATTAGATCGGCTGGCCGGGCGGCGAGAGCTGCGCCGTGATCCCGCCGTCGACGTAGAGCGTCTGCCCTGTGATGTAGGCGGCATCATCTGACGCCAGGAAGGCTATGGCGGCGCCGATGTCCAATCCCCGGCCGAAGCGCTTCAACGGGATCCGCTCCACAACAGCTCGCATTCGGGGATGGTTGGTGTCGGGCCAGCGCTCCGTGAGGGTTGCGCCGGGCGCCACGCCGTTTACCCGGATATCGAACGCTGCCAACTCCAGGGCCATAGCGCGTGTCATCGCATCCAACGCGCCCTTGGTCACGTCGTAGGGGAGCCCGCGCCAGTGCGCGCGCAGCCCGCCGACGGAGCTGATGTGGATGATGTTTCCGCCGTGTCCTGCGTCGCGCATCTGTTTGGCTGCGTAATAGGCACAGAGGTAGGGCCCGCGGATGTTGGTGGCAAGTGAGCTGTCGAGAAGGGCCTCATCGACGTCGAAAAAGTGGCGCCGCTTGAGATTCGCGGCATTGTTGACCAGCAGGTGCACGGTGCCGAACGCAGCCAGTGTCTCCTCAAAGATCCGCTCAACCCCGGTGGTGGTGCCCTGATCCGCCGCCACACCGATGGCCTGGGCTCCCAGGCTAACCAGCTCGGCGGTGGTGGCTTCGACGGTCTCCGCGGTGCGACTGTTGATGACGATCTTCATGCCCTCTTTGGCCAGCCGCATCGCGATGCCCTTGCCGATGCCGCGGCTGGACCCGGTGACGATCGCGACTTTTCCTGCCAGCTCCGGGTAGCGGGCCGGGATGGAAGTGAAATCTTGGTTGAGTTCGGCCATAGTCTTGTTTATCCTTTCCTTAGCGATGTGGTCAGTGGGTTCGAATGCGGATAGCCCACGGCCCTTTCACGCCACAGTAGCACTCTAGTCACACAGTACGACGTGCACGACGCCGACATCCGGCTCGACCCAGACACCGTGGTCAGTCTCGTCGCCGTTTCGCCGCCGGTCGACAATGAAGTCGTCACTATCGTTGAAGTGACCTTCATCCACTCGGACGTAGTGGGCGAGTCGGGTCAGCTTGTGGGTGTCTGTCTGTGCCGCCTGCAGGTGCTCCGCGGGTGAGCTCTTGGGCCGGAGGTGCAGGTGGTAGTTGGCACCCACACAGTAGAACTCGTGTGGACCTGTCTGGAAGACCAACCCTCGACCTGGGCCGGTGCCCGGGAGCTGCTCACTCTGGCGACGGGGAGCAGGATGCCGCCAATCCTTCCCTCGGTGGGGGATCGCGCCATAGCCGAACTCAACGAGCCCTATGTAGCCGTCCAGATCAAGATGCTGGATGCCCAGGTCAGCTTCCTGGGCGATCACGTGAACCTTGTCTGTGCCCTGATACGTCAGCAATAGGGGGATCGCAGCAGCCACACAGCGGAAGCTGTCAACAAGTGGTCGCAGTCCGGTGCGCACACCCCCTTCGCCGTCCACGACGCGCTCGATAGCGAAGAAGGCGTAGCCGATGGCGTTGTACTCGCCGATCGCTCTGAACATCCGCAACGGATTCGAGCCGCCTGGGGCGGACTCCGGTACGAATAGTGGGTTGTCCTCCCGGGCATACGCCTGGCAGATGGCCTCGTAACCCTTCGCATCTGCGATGTAGATATCAGGCGCAATCAAGTCGACGTGCGGCGTCGCCCACTTGTAGAGATCCAGGATCGGCGTCACCGGCCCGCCTGAAGGGTAGCTCTCCCCGGGAATCTGCCAGCCGTTCTCGGCCAGCCACACATTCAGGTACATCGGCAGGTCGAGGATGGCCTTGCCGGCTTCTGCGAGCGCATCGATGTATCGGGCGATGGACCACGCTGTCAGCAACTCACCGCCGGCCTCGCCAAAGAGCTCGGTCCAGTTGCCGGCTGATCGGCCGCCGGCTGCTTGCCAGAGATCGTGTACAGGGCCGCTCGAACCATCACCCAGATGAGTGACGATCTCGGCAGGCACCTCGCACTCCAGTGCTGTTTGACCGGCCACGCTGTAGTCTCGGTCCGCACCCAGGATGCCGGGTTCGTTCTCGATCTGAAGGGCCAGGACGGTGTGGGTCTCGCTGTCCACCGATCTGAGATGGCGACAAAGGGCTGTGAACGCCTGTTTGTCGGCCTCGAAGGTCGCCTCACAGTGGGAAGATAGGACCCAGAGATCGTGACCGGTGGGGGATACCACGCGTCTGAACCGTTCGGGATCTGTCTTCACCCAATCCGGCACGTACTCCATGTTGCCATTCTTCCAGGTGCCGAACCAGAGGAGCACGAGGTGCACGTCCTGACTGCCCGCGCTGTCCAGCAGCTTATCGAGCTGTGCGAAGTCGAAGGTTCCCTCTTCAGGCTCTATCTGCTCCCAGTAGACGGGGATTTCCAGCATGTTGCCGTTGATGAGCTCCAAAGCGTGGAAGGCTGTTGCCCATTCTTCGGCATTGTAGCCGCTGGAGTTCCGTGTCTGTCCGCCAATAGGGTAGAAGGGTCTGCCGTCCACGGTGAACACACGTCTGATCTTGGCCACAGTTTGGGTTCCTTTCTGATGTGCTTAAGTTCGGTTATTGTCTGGCGTAGGTGCAGGTCAATCCTGGCTCTCCGGTGCGTCACCCCAATCCGGCACCGTCAGCAGTTCACCGCCCTGCAGCGCTGACTTATGGGCTATCGCGCCGGTTGCCATATAGCGGACGGCCTCCCACACGTTGATGGCCGGCACGCGATCGTGCGCGATGGCGTCCACGAATTCGTGGACGAGATAGGCGTGCGACCCACCGTGCCCGCCGTAGAAGCTGGGGCCTGCGGCACGCGCAAAGGCCTCGGCCACCGCTGCCGGCAGCGGGTCGCGCATCTCGTCGACGGTCAGCGGCGTGGTGGTGAGCGTGTCGCACCACGTGTCATTCTCAAAGCTGCCGTCTGTGCCGTAGACACGGAAGATCTCGCGTTCGGGATGACCGATCTCGCGGTACTCGCAGATGCGCATTGTGGCACCGTTGCTCATGTGGTAGAGTGCTGTCTCGTTGCTGAAGGCGGTGTCGGCGAAGTAGTCGTCCCCTTCCCGAATGGCGTAGCCCCACGCGCATACCTTGACCGCATGCGCGCCCATCACACTGATGGGGCCGCTGGTGGAGTGCGTCGGGTAGTGCATTGGGCCGTTTTTCACGCCACGCGCGCGATACTTGGCCTCGACGGCGAGCCATTCGGTGCCGGCCTTGCCGGCCAGTCGGTGCTGTCGCACCTCGCGCAGATTGCAGGCGGAATCCACATCGTGGAAGTACTCACCCTCTGCGTAGACGAAGGCCCCGAAGTCGCCGCCCGGGGGCCCACTGCCGGCAGCGGCACGCCGCCGGCAGTACATGGTCTGCGGACGGTAGTAGGTCGTCTCGCCGAGCATGTAGTGCAGGCCGGTGCGCTCCACGGTGCTAGTGAGGCGGTCACACCACTCCAGGATCTCATCCGCGTCGGGGATGCTGATCACCGGCACCGCACTGTAGACGTGCTTGCCGGACTCCAGCGCCTGGATGGCCTGCGGCGCGTGCAGCCAGGGTTGGGTGATGATCACGAGTGCATCCAGGTCGCTCTTGCAGATGTCGTCCAGTGACGCATAGAGATCGCGCTTACCGAGCTTGGCCTGCCACGATGGTTTCTGTGCGAAGGCTTGCATACGCTCCGCTTCCCGGTCGCATAGCGCGATGCGGTCGACCAACGGGTGGCTCATAAAGAGATCGGCAAAGGCACTGCCGAAAGACCCCAAACCTACCAAACCTAAGCTGATACCCATGGCATCCTCCTACGGAGTTGCACCAACTGGCGCAGTAAGCTGTGCTACCATCCCATCCCGCGAAGCCACTCGATGCTGAGGTCCATCCAGGTGGCGACGTGGCTGTCGCCCAGGGCCAGTCCCAGGCCGTGGACACCGTGCGGGTAGACGTGGAGCTCGAACGGCACGCCGTGGTTGGCCAGGGCTCCTGCGAATACCAGGCTATTGGCGACCGGCACAGCGGCATCGGCCGCGGTGTGCCACAGGAAGGCCGGCGGTGTGTTCTCCGTAACCTGGTCCTCCAGTGACATCAGTGCGAGCATCTCAGGATCAGCATCGGGCCCCAGCAGGTTATCGAAGGAGCCGGCGTGTCGCGTGGCGCCCGAGGAGAGCACGGCGTAGGAGAGGATCAGGGCGTCGGGACGGCAGCTGATGGCGTCCAAAGCGTCACCGGTTTTGGCATCGGACAGTCCGTAGTGAACGCCGATGGTGCCGGTCAGATGCCCGCCGGCGGAGAAGCCGCAGACGGCGATCTTGTCGGGGTCCACGTGCCACGCCGCGGCGTTACTGCGAATGAGTCGCAGGGCGCGGGCGACGTCCAGCAGGGGGGCGGGGTGGCGGTTGGGGGCGACGCGGTACTGCACCACGAAGGCGTGGAAGCCGGCGGCGTTGTAGCTTTCGGCTATGGGCGCTGCCTCGTGTGGCGCTCGCATTGCATAGCCACCGCCGGGGCAGACGAGCACGGCGCCCCGGGCCTCTGAGGTGGGCAGGACAAAGGTCTCCAGATAGGGTAGGAAGTCACTGTCAGGTGACGAGGCGGGAGGCCGGCCCTCCCACAGCAGCAGTCTTTGCTGGGTCATTTTGGTCCTCTGTGATGTGTGGCTAGATCTGAATGGTGCCGTGATCGATGAGCCATGTCACGGCCTCGCGAACGGCTTGCAGCGAGCTGTACCGCGGCTGGTAGTCGACCAACCGCTGGGCCTTGGCGATGCTGTAGCAGTTCGGACTGTGCTCCAGATGTCCCAGCGATGCAGCGGCGTCCTTTTCGGACACACCGGTACGCCAGGTCTCAAACGGCTCAAAGCTGAGGTCGGCGCGCTTGCCGAACCAGGCGGCGACAGCCTCCGCGTAACCGCGCAGGGTCAGGGCTGCCGGCGAGACGGCGTTGAAGCTCTCGCCCACCGCGGCGTTCCAGTTCTGCAGCGCTTTGACGAAGAGCTGCGCGACGTCATCCGCGTGGACGTGATGGATGATCTCCACTCCCTGGTTGGGGAGGGTGACCTTCTCACCACGCGCGAGCTTGGCGTAGAGCTCGGGATTGAAGTTCGCTGCCGGGTTCAGCGGGACCCAGCCGGGGCCCACGATATGGCCGGGCAGGATGCAGGTGGCCGGGAAGCCGTTGAGCCGGGTTTCGGTGTGGAGGTATGACTCGATGGCGGCCTTCTTGATCCCGTAGTCCCCGATGGGGCGCCGCGGCTCATCCTCCGAGATGGGGATCGACGTGGTCTTGCCGTGGACCCAGCAGGTGCTGCAGTGGAGGAAGTACTGGACCTGTCCCCGGAGCGCTTCGACGAGATGTTGGGTGCTCTCAGGGGTGAAGCTGATCATGTCGATCACAGCGTCCGGCGCCAGGTTTCGGATCTTGGGGCCAAAGGTGCCGTCGGCTTCTTGGGCGGTCCTATCCGCCGTGACGCGGTGAACCTGTGCCCACGCACCGTGTGGGGTGTAGGGGTCGCGTTGGCCCCGGCTGACGACGGTTACTTCGTGTCCTGCTTCGACGAGGCGGGGGACCATGTAGGTTCCGACGTGGCCTGTGCCGCCAATGATTACGATGTGCATTGTGCACCTCCCTTGTTTTGTTGATCCACTTCGAAAACCACTTCCGCTCCCGGGCCCAAAGCCTTTCACCGAATCTCGATCGAGGCTTTGGGGCCTTCTTCGCGCTGCACTGTTCACACCAACAACTGCCCACTCTAAAGTCTTGAGAGCAGAGCGGGCAAGATGCCCGCGGTCCCAGAAAATAAGAGGCTGCTCTGGGAACAGCACTTTGTGCCGTCGAGCAGATGGTCGAGCTAACGACTTGTCCTCGCTGAGGAGAGCTCAACCTAGATGAGATCGATATGTATGCCGGGCTCCCCTTCGAGGATGCCCTGCTATCTGGCGACACTGTCCGCTGAGGCCCGGCTGATGCCGGCCTGAGCGGAAGTCCAGAGTCTCGTTCTGCCTGCAGAAGGGACCAAGGCCTGGGCTGCCACACTACGGCAGCATGCAAGGCTTTGGTCCCGCAGAGTTCAATGTGCCGCTCGGACGGTGAATGTTACCTTAACGTTTCTGTGGGTGTCGTTCTCCACATACCGGACTTTGGTTCCACGCGGGGCGGTCACCTGGATGTCCAGGGTTGCGCCATCAGAGCGGCAGGCGACGTGCAGGGGCCCTTGGGCGGTGACCACGGTGCCCTTGGCCCAATCCAGGCCGTCGAGACGCGGGCTGATCTCGTAGGTGCGCCCGGCAGGTTCGGCGGAGGTGATGCCCAGGATGAGGCGGTTCAAGTAGATCACCGGGGCCGAGGACCATGCGTGACAGTGGCTGCGGGTGGGGAACTGGCCCGGACTGAAAATGCCGTCCGAGAAGATCTCCCAGACCGTGGTCGCGCCGGCTTCCAGCATAGGGGTGTAGGCCTTGCGGATCGAGGCGATGATCTCGTCGGGCATTCCGGCCTTCTCGAGCGCCTCATAGTAGTTCAGTACCACAAACGGCGAGCCCACCCGGATCATGGCTTCCGGCGGCTGGAGCATATTCTCCAGCGCGTCGGCGATGTTGGCTTCGGGGAGGATGTCGTAGAGCAAGGCCAGGAAGCTGGTGTGCTGCGATGTGGAGGAGCTGACGGTGCCGTCCTCGTGGATGCTGTCGGGATAGCTGCGCGTCTCCGGGTTCCACAGGCGATTGATGCTCGTCCGAAGCTCGTCTCGTAGCTCCTCGAGCCAGGCCAGCCGGTCGGCATTGTGAAGCATCTTGCCGCACTCGATCGCAGCATTGACCGCGCCGACGAAGAGCATACTGTTGTGGAGCACGATCTCGTGGTTGTCGTCGATGCCGCTCCAGTCGAACATGTTCCAGAATGGACCCTGGAAGAGCCCGTGCTCGACATCGCGCAGCGCGGCAGCCCCCTCCAGATTGCGGATCACGGCGGGCCACATGGCTTTGACGAAGGACGTGTCGCCGGTGAATTCGTAGTAGTCCCAGATGGAGATGCCCCACAGGAAGCTCCAGGCCGGGAGCAAGACGTCCCATCCCGAGGGAACCTGGCATCCGATGATGGGATAGCGTTCCAGCGACTGTGCAGCCAGCGTGGCGCAGCGTTTCGCGATGTCGGTGGCGCCAAAGACAGGGTAGGCGAAGACCGCCTCGTTGCGCGCGTCGCCGACCCACAGCGTCTGCTCATAGAGCGGACAGTCGGTGAACGTGTCCTCCATACAGAGCTTCAGCGTTCGCGCTGAGATATCCCAGATGCGCGTCAACGTCTCATCGCTGCAGCGGAAGGTGCCCTTGGCGTTGACCGGGTAGGTTGACTCGATCAGCTGCAACTTGCGGATACGGACGGGCGCGTGTTGGTCCCGCAACGTGACGAAGATGTAGCGTCCGGAGCGCCGCTTGAACGATGTGAAGCGGTTGACCCCCTCCAGGGTGATGTAGCGCATGCCGTTGCGGTTGCCCCACGTATGCTGGATCGTGCCGTCCGGTGTGATGTACTCCACGCCGTAGATGTCGATCTCGACGCCGGCTTCCGCGATCAGCTCCAGATCGTAGTAGCCGATGTTCTGTTCGCCGAGGTCCAGAATCAACTCGACATCGCCGTCACTGCTGGGATGCACGACGGTGACCTCGGCGTTGTCGTAGAGCAGGCCGGCGGGATTCTCGATCAGGTCGCCGGCCTCGGAGAGCTTCTCCCGGCTGAGGAAGCGCCAGTGGGTATCGGCCACGAACATCTCATCGGCAGGCAAGAGCTTGGCGCGGTCGCCGAGGGTCGCTGCGAAAGCCGCGACGCCGGTTGCTGCCTCTCCGAGCTCCTCGATGCAGTTCTGGTAAGCTTCAAGTTGCTGCGCCAGCCGCTCGACGAGTCCTTGGGGAGGCCACCGCATATCGTCACCGGCGTAGTCGAACTCCGGGAATGCGATGTAGCACCAAGGGTTCTGCGGACCCTTCGGGTCCGGCGAGCCCGCAGGGTTTGCCAATTGGAGGCCGGCAGGCGGGTCGACGATGCGCAGGGTCTTCTCTTTGATGTGGCCCACGGCATCAGAGACGAAGGCCACCAGGAGATGTTCTCCTGGCGATAGGGGCAAGGGTGCCGTATCGACAGCTTGCCCGTCGATGGTCACTTGCATGCCCTCTGTCGCGAAGCCGACCGTAGCCGGCTCCTCCACGGAAAGCACCGTAGCCATACCCCCGGCCATCATGGTATTGCGGTTGGCCTCGATCAGATCCGGGTGTGCAAGCAGGGCGGCAGGCAGACAGAAGTGGAGGTCATCTTGGCGCGCGACGACGTTTGCCCCAAGCATAGAGCGGAAGGAGAAGGGCTTCTTGGTCAGCAGCGACACGTCACGCGGATGCAGATCCTGCCAGGGTCCTTCCTCGGCGGCGTAGAGGACTACCGCTGGTGCGAAGGTCAGCGCCCCCTCAAGCCGCGCATCGTAGTCCTCCTGGGCTTCCATCTGGATGCTGACCTTGGGCGTGTTGACGCGCCACGCCGGGGAGACAGCCGCTTCCCAACTCTCATCGGTCACCACGGTTGTGACGTTGCCGTCGACGGCCGTCAGGTCGAGCTGCGCCAGCAGCCCGGCCTGGCGTGGCACCTGGTGGAACGTGCCGGTGCCCCAGTATTTGGCGATGATCCTGATCTCGTTGTCCCCTGTATGCAGATAGCCGGTGACATCGATCTCGTCGTATTGGTAGTGCTCTGGCCAAGCCCGGCAGGGCCCGTCGTTCACCCATACGTCGTTGATGGAACACCGGTAGGCGCTGTCCGCCGTGACCCGCAGGACGGCGCGCCGCGTCTCGGGGATTGAGAAGACTTTGCGTGCGACGATGGTCTGGTTGTACCTGTGGCTCTCTTCCTGTCCCGTCCAGATCCACTTAGCCTTCAACATGACGACTATGCCTCTGTTACGTAGCTGCAGAACAGGGAGAGCTCCGCCCAATGCTCCTCTTCCTCGGGACCACCGTGCGTGTAGATGCCCAGGTGCACGGTTGTGTCGGCCAGCGGTGCGCACTCGCCGACGGTCTGCCAGGTCTCCTCGTTCGCGGCCATTCGTTCGCCGATCATCTTGCCATCTGCGAAGCTGAGTCGTAGACGCGCACTCGCGGTCTCAATGGGGATCTTGTTGACCAGCGCGGCCTTGCCGTTTTCTTCGCGGGCCAACACGATCCACTCGCTCCCCTCCAGACACTCCTTGATCAGCTTGATGTAGTTGCTTTCGTCTATGAACCAGATGAGCCCGCCCTGCTCGCCCTGGAGCACAGGCTGATTGACCACGGACAC
>CAZEXX010000101.1:0-12342 GCA_964516885.1 uncultured Anaerolineales bacterium
TCAGGTCGTCGGGCACGCCGTCACCATCGCTGTCCTCCCCGTCGAAACGCTCGTCGATGTCCACCAGATAGAGATCTTCGAACCAGTCGGCGATTCCGTCACCGTCCGCATCGTCGATGCCGCGAATGGCTTTGGCGTTCACCGTCACCGTGGCAGCGCCGATACCCGCGAGTTCGTAATCGGCAGCATCACGCGCCGGATAGGCAACCGTGTAGTCTTCGACATTGAGACCGCCATCGTCGAAACGATAGTAGGCGGCAAGCCCGGCGGAACTGCCGGAGACGTAGACATCGCGGGCAGATTCGATTTCGTCAGTCGTCCGGGCGACCGTCCAGATCCGGACTTCGTCCAGCAGGCAGTTGGTCAGAGAAACAGTACCGTTACCACCAAGGTAGAGCTGGCCGACACCGTCGAGAGGTTGGAGCAAAGTCGTCTGGGAAACACTGATCACTCCATCGACCACCAGGGTCAGGGAGTTGCTTTCTGGATCCCAGGTCGCGGCCACGTGCCGCCATTCGTCGGCGTCGAGCGCAGTCAAAACACCATCACCAGCGGTGACGGAACCAGCTCCCACACTATCAAAAGTGGCATAGGGAACGCCAGCGTTCAGGCCGAGTTCCATAGCCGTCTTGCCATTCACCTGATAGCTCGCAATCACACCCGTTTGGGCGGCGGCATCCATGCGGATCCAGGCTTCCACGGTCCAGGCAGCGCCGTTGCGGGCGAAGCGATAGCTCATCGGAACCACCACGCCACCTGCGGGAATCGCGGCATCCGCCAAGTCGAGGGCGCGGGCCGGCGTGAAGGTAGGCGTTCCCGCCACATCTTCATAGTGCGCCATGGAATACAGCGCACTGGTGATCTTCCAGGTATCCGCACCGGCCTGAACCAGCTCAACACCGTCATCAACACCGTCATCATCCGTGTCTGTCAGGCTCGGATTGGTGCCGTACTCCTGCTCCTGCAGGTCAGTCAAGCCGTCAGTGTCGCTATCCGTATCCTCAGCTTCGGCAACATTGGGATCGCGCCCGGCGAGATATTCGTAGTAGTCATTCAGGCCATCACCATCCGTGTCGGCCGTGCCGTCGTGGGTCAGATCGCCGAAGTGTTCCATTTCCCAGCTGTCAGCCAAGTCATCATTATCAAAATCGGCAGCGTTCAAAGGACCGGAGGAGATCTGGAAGGTTGCCCCATCAATCACGCCGTCCACATCTTCATCGAGGCGAGCCGTGAAATCTTCCACCGTGACCCCACCGTCGTCGAACGGATAGTAGGCAATCAAACCAGTTTCAGTGCCGGAAAGCACCTGGAACCTGTTGGTGGCAATCTGGGTTGCGCTCCGCAAGCCGCTCCAGATACGGACTTCGTCAATCTGACCGGCAAAATTATTGCCGCCGATGACGAAATCGCCATTGCCGTCCACAGAGGTCTGGGAAGTCAGAACCGCGCTGGTGGTATAGCTCTGAGCCTGCCCGTCACCAAGGTTGGTGGCAAGAGTCAGGGACAAATCATTGGCAGTGGATGTCGCCACGATATGCGTCCAGGTCCCCGCTTCCAGTGCGGTGTCGGGACTGGAAACAAGCGTCTGGGCACCAAAGGTGAATGTCACTTCTCCGGTATTGTCATAACCGAGAGAATAAGCAACCCCAGCATCCGAAGTCTTGGACAAAATCGAACTATTGTCAGCAAGCGCCGTCGGTTTGACCCAGGCTTCCAGGGTGAAGGTTGTCAGATTCAGCTTGGTCTGGGCGGCATTGAGCGGAACCGTGACCGTATTGCCGATAGCGAATTCCATCACCCGCAGCGTGAACGGGCTGCGGCTGTCGGTCGGCGTACTGATGCCATCGGGGACTTCGGAGTTCAATACGTTATCCACTCCGGTGACTTCCTCACCGTCATACAGACCGTCGTCGTCCGTGTCCGCAACCGTCGGATCGGTTCCGTACGCCTGCTCGTCGATGTTCGAGAGTGTGTCGCCATCCGTGCTCGCGCCCAGATCCGCCGCCGGATTGCTGGTACGCGGGTCGAACCCGAGCAGCATCTCGTACAGATCGTTCAGGCCGTCCCCGTCCGTGTCCGTGTAGCCATCAACCGTGCCGGCGCCCGCGTCGGTCAGCGCCGCAAAGTGCATCGCCTCCCAGAAGTCGAACAACCCATCGTTGTCGCTATCGACGTTGAAGTAGGCGAATGTTCCGTCGCTGCTGTCGTCCGCGTCCACGTCCACAATGGCGGCGCCGCCGTTCAGTACGGCCACATACTCGCGGTTCGCCGAAGCCAGCACAAAGGCGGGAGTCTGTGTGGAATCCATGACCGGATGGGCAAAGTCCTCCGCACCGACGGGGCCGGGATGGGTCGCGCTCATAGTCGTGAAGCTGTCGTCGAAGCGATAGTAGCTATAAGCGACACCCGAGATCGAATCCGGGGAGAACCGTTCGGCGCGCAGCACCGAGTCAGGAATCGCTATCGGGTTGCCGAACGTGCGTACCTCGTCGATATCGCCAACTAGCGACTTGCCGCCATTGCCCGCCCCTAGGACGGCATCCGGGGCATCACCTATATAGAGCGTCATGGGCCGATGTATCTCACCATCACCAAGTCCGTCAAACTGTTCGCGGTACTCGATGCCGTTCGTATAGACGTACAGCACAACGTACCCGTAATTCGTCATACGCGCGATGACGTGACACCAACCAGAGGCGTTGTCAATCAACCCCGTCGTCATCGTTACACTATTGACCTGTCCCGAGGATGTCTGATATTCGAAATGCAGGTAGCCATTGACCACGCTAACTAGGAAAAGCGTCGAAACATCCCGTTGGGACACTCCGCGCAGGATGACACCATCGACCGTGCCACCCGTCTCCGGGTTGACCCATGCCGTGAATGCGTTCTGCGTCCCCGCAAAACTGTCAAGACCGTTCCGGGCAGTCGAAGCATAGTCCGTTCCAGCCGAAATCCGCAATGCACGGTTGACCAGCGGATCAAGACTGTCAGTTGGTGAAGTGGGGGTCTGCCAGTTCTCACCACTGACCTCCCTGCCGTCCGGAATGCTGTCATCATCGGTGTCTGCATCTCCTGGATGCGTACCCCACTGCTGCTCATCGATATTCGTCAGGTTGTCGTTGTCGGGATCAGCGTTGAGATCGTCCACGCTCGGGACAGTCGGGTTGGTGTTCGCGAGGAACTCGTAGAGGTCGGTCAGTCCGTCGCCGTCACTGTCGGTGATGGCGTCAACTGCGGTAAGATTCGTGAAGAAATCATACTCCCAGTAGTCGGCAATGCCGTCGGCATCCAAATCGGTTCGGATATCGAGGACAGGTGTGGTGAGCGCCGTAGTGCTACCATCGAGGAGCACGAAGTCGGCCACGCCTTCGAACACGCCTGCATTCGCCCAGTTGGACAGCCAATCCCCAGCGTATTCACTCAGGAAATCCTGCGTGTCGGCAGCATCGGCCGGAACTACGGATTCGCCATCGTCGAAGCGATAGTAGGCGACCAAATCGGCCTCATCACCCATCAATGTTCTCTGCATGTCCGCAAGAATCGTGCTCTCCGCACGGGCTGAGTCCCAGATTCGGACTTCGTCTATGTAGCCAGTGAAGCCCGAACCGATGATCGTCTCGACCGGGCCCATGCCCATGGTTGCAGGCACGGCCAGCGTGGGTGTCGAAGCCATCTCCACACCGTTGACGTAGAGGCGCAGACTGCTATCCACAGGACTCAAGGTCGCAGCCAGATGTGTCCAAGTGTCTGCGGCAATGGCCGCAGACGCTACGGCGCTGACAGAGGTGCCTGCCGCATCGTGGAACTGAATGGTCGGGATTCGGCTGGCATCCAGAGACAGGTTGTAGTTGTACAGGCCTGCCTTCACCGAGCGGGAGATCACCGAACCGGCCGGATCGGATGTGGCGGAGTAGACCCATGCCTCAAGGGTCCAGTCGTCAGTCAGCGCAAAGCGGCTCTCCAACGGCAGACGCAACGCGTCGGCTCCGGTGAACTCGGCAGCGCGATATACCAGTGGGCTGAGAGCACTGGTTGGCAACGTGCCGGCCAGGACCTCTACACCATCCACAATGCCATCGTCGTCGGTGTCTTTGCGAGCGGGATCGCTACCCGCTGTTTGCTCGTCGAGATTGGTGAGCCCGTCCTGGTCGTAGTCTTCGTCGGCGTCGCTGGTCCCGTCCCCGTCCGTGTCGGCCTTGGTGGGATCGCTGAGGCAGTAGAACTCGCTCAGATTAGTGAGCCCATCGCCATCGAGGTCATCCGTGGCGACGATCGACGTCGTGTCGACGCCGTACAGATCTTCGTACCAGTCGGCGATACTGTCGCTGTCTTCATCGTCAATACTGCCGATATCTTTTGCCGCAGCGCCGGATACAACCCATGACGACGTGCCGTTGGCATTGACGACATTGTAATCGGCGGCATCGAGCACATACGTCTCTGCGTTCGCGTCAGAGGGATTAGCGTGGACAAAATCCTCGATCGTGAGACCAGCGTCGTCAAAGCGCAGGTACACAAGGCGCGTTCCCTCGACCTCAAGGACAAGCTCCAGAGCGACACCCGCTCCTCCCAGAATCCGGTTCGTTGTCTGGATCGCGAGGACATTACGTCCCGACACAAACATGCTGGGGGTCAACGGCAGATCGACGATGTTCGAGGTGCCATCACTGTCGTTGTAGACTTGAGTGCCGTTGATATAGACAGTCGAGTCATCGTCACTGTTCATGGATGCCCGACGAACGGCTGTGACAGTGAGACCATCCAGTATGACTTCACGTCTGAAGAGCACAGACTCCCCTGGCGTGTCGATGCTCGTGCCTTGCCACATCAGTCCTGCGCTCGGGCCCATACCCGCATCCGCGGGAGCCCACGTGGAGTCATCGTAAGCCATCGTCTGCCATCCTGCCGGAGCAGTTTGGCCAGCTGGCACGTAAAGAGCACGCCATAGGGGTGCGGCTGTGGAATTTCCCGTGATAGTGGCCTGTGGCGACGCTGCGCCTTCTTTCGCTACGACCTCATCCACAAGTCCGGCGGCCAGCGTCCGGTTGACCGCACCGGTACCGTTGCCGCCGATATACATGGTGCCGATGCCGGTCACGGGCGTTTCATCGCAGGTTCTGACGAACTCGAGCACACCGTCGACGTACAGTTTCAGCTCGTCGGTTGAGCTGTCCCAGCCACCGGCGACGTGACGCCAGGTGTTGTCCTGGACGAACGGTGTCACTGTGGCTGCACCACCGACCGTGTAGGCCGTTCCGTCTTCAGCATCGAAGGTCACGTACGGAGCGCCGGCGTTGAGGCCGATCTCCATGCCGGTTTTACCGTCGACCTGATAGCTCAGGAGGGCACCGGTATCGTCGGTACCCATGCGCACCCAAGCTTCCAAGGTCCAGGAACCACCATTCATATTGAAGCGTTCCGGCTTCGGCAGTTCGATGCCGGTCCAGGTTCCACCACCGCCTTCGACACCGGCCTTGACAACGGCCAAGTCGAGGCTACGACCTGGCGTGAAATCACCGCTGACCGGATCGTAATGCGCCATTGAATAGCGCGGGCTAGTGCCCTGATCGAGTTCGTCTGCGTCATCGATGCCATCATCATCGGTATCCGCCAGAAGCGGGTTCGTGCTGGCAGCCTGTTCTTCCGCGTTGGTGAGGCCATCAGGTTCGAGATCCTCATCCGCGTCGTTGGTGCCATCACCATCGGTATCGACGAGTTTCGGATTCAGGCCGGCGAGATACTCGTAGTAATCGTTGAGGCCATCTCCGTCGAGGTCTGTTGAACCATCGCTGTCGAGATTGCCGAGGTACTGGTATTCCCAGTAGTCCGCGATGCCGTCGCCGTCGGAATCCACGTCTTCGACCGTGATCGGTGCATCGGTTCCGGCCGCAACCATGGTGGTGCCCACACCAAGCACACCGGCATTTGCCCAGTCATTGAGCCAATCCTGGTGCTGGGTGAAGTCGGTCGCGTAGGTGCCGTCGTCGTCAAAGCGGAAGTAGCTGACCAGATTGGCCTCAGTGCCGGCCAGCAGCCTGGTTGCCGTGCTTGCGATCTCCGCAACGCTGCGCGCGGTGCTCCAGATGCGGACTTCGTCAATCTGTCCGATAAATCCCTGCCCAATGGCAGTGAGCACGGGCCCTGCGCCAGTTGTAGCACAATCTTTGAGAGTCGAGACAGTGTATTCTTCCTTGCCGTCAATGACCAAGTGCAGCAAGTCGTTGGCCGGATCAAAACTCGCGGCCACGTGTGCCCACTCGCCGATAGTGATGGCATCCAGCACATCCGCCTTCAGAATGATGGCGGCAGTGCCATCGCTCGGTGTGAAGATCACATAGGGCAGCAGATTACCGCCAGCAACCGCGTCGTTATCATCATCGATGCCAAGAGCAAAGTTGATCGAACCAATGCTACGGCTGATGATCGTGGCATCGCTCTCGGTGGTGGGCTTGACCCAGGCTTCCACTGTCCAGCTATCGACAGCAAAGCGGCTGGACAGCGGCAGGGTGACCAAGGCGCTTGCCGTGCCGTCGAGTTCGAGCACGCGGTCGCGCAGACGGCTGAGTTCATCGACCGGATCCGTGCCTGCCAAGGCTTCGGCGCCATCGTCCACACCGTCATCATCCGTATCCGTGGCAGTCGGATCGCTGCCCAAAGCAACTTCCTGTCCGTTGGTCAGCGTGTCGCCGTCGAAGTCTTCGGCACCATCCAGAATTCCGTCATTGTCCGTGTCGGCCTTATACGGATTGGTATGGCAGAAGAATTCATAGAGGTTGGTCAAACCATCGTTATCGTGGTCGCCAGTCGCCGTCATATTGGCGGCGAGATTGGTTTCGGGACGACCGGCCGGGTGGGCTGCATTGTCGTTAACAAAGCCGTCGTTATCGTTGTCAACGGTGTCGGTGAGATTCGTCTCAGGTGTCGCAAAGATGCCGGTAAGGTCGTCGACCACGCCGTCACCATCGCTGTCGAGCCCGTCGAAACGCTCGTCAATGTCCACCAGATAGAGATTTTCGAACCAGTCGGCGATTCCGTCACCGTCCGCATCGTCGATACCGCGAATGGCTTGGGCGTTCACCGTCACCGTGGCAGCGCCGATACTCGCGAGTTCGTAATCGGCAGCATCACGCGCCGGATAGGCAACGGTGAAGTCTTCCACGTGGGTGCCACCATCGTCGAAACGATAGTAGGCGGCAAGCCCGGCCGAGTTGCCGGAGACGTAGACATCGCGAGCAGCCTCGATTTCGTCAGCTGTCCGGGCAACCGTCCAGATCCGAACTTCATCCAGCAGGCCGTCGGGCAGAGAATTGGTGCCGTCGCCGCCCAGGTAGAGCTGCCCGATACCGTCGAGAGGTTGGAGCAAAGTTGTCTGGGAAACGCTGAGCACCCCATCGACCACCAGGGTCAGGGAGTTGCTTTCGGGATCCCAGGTCGCGGCCACGTGCCGCCATTCGTCGGCGGTGAAGGCGGTGAAGGCAGTGCCACCACCAGCGGTGACAGTATCAGTTCCCACACTATCAAAAGTGGCATAGGGGACGCCAACGTTCAGGCCGAGTTCCATGGCTGTCTTGCCATTCACCTGGTAGCTCGCAATCGCGCCAGTGGTACTAGTACCCATGCGGATCCAGGCTTCCACGGTCCAGGCAGCGCCGTTGCGGGCGAAGCGATGGCTCATCGGAACCACCACGCCACCTGCGGGAATCGCGGCATCCGCCAAGTCGAGGGCGCGGGCCGGCGTGAAGGTAGGCGTTCCCGCCACATCTTCATAGTGCGCCATGGAATACAGCGCACTGGTGATCTTCCAGGTGTCCTGTCCGACCTGAACCAGTTCGTCGCCATCCTCGATGCCGTCGTCATCCGTATCAACATTGCTCGGATCGGTACCAAAGAGCTGCTCCTGCAGATCGGTCAACCCATCTATGTCCGTATCCGTTGTGTCGGCCTCTTCCACATTGGGATCGCGTCCGGTAAGGAACTCGTAGTAGTTGTTGAGACCGTCACCGTCGGCATCCTGCGTTGCGTCGGCCGGATCGAACGGGTCCAGGCCGTGGGCCAGTTCCCAGCTGTTGGTCATGCCGTCGTTGTCGCTGTCGATGTCCGTAAGCATGCCCGGGTCGACCACAAAGACGGGGTCAGTGGTATCGGTGTTGCCCAGAACACCCACTTTGTCGGCATTCGCCGGGACACTATACCCAACGGTCAGGTCCTCCACGGTGGCTCCGGCATCGTCGAATGTGTATAGACCAACCAGTCCGGCCTCCGCTCCATTCAGCAAGCTTCGCCGATTCAGATCCGCCTCAGCGGCACTGCGAATTCCCTGCCACAGACGGACGTCGTCCAGGCGCCCTGCGAAATTGGCCGATCCCATGGTCAATGCACCGGACTCGGTGGATACAAGCGCGGACAAGGGCAATGTGGTGGCGAAGGTCTGGTACGCGCCGCTCTTGTCGACGTACACAGTGAGGGTCACCTGACCACTGCCGATGGCAGCTGTCACGTGCGCCCACTCCGCAGCCTCAAGCTCCGAGCCCGGCAGTGCAAGCTTCCGCTCGCCGTCGACCTCCACGAACACGCGCCCGTCGGCCTGGATACCGAGTTCGAATGCAGTGCCCGCACCTGCTGCCTTGCTCAAGAGAACAGACTCAACGCCAATGGCGTCCGGGCGAACCCACATCTGCACTGTCAGCGCGTTCAGGTCAAAGTCCTGCTGCTGCGCTGCATTGACAGCCACGGTTACGGTGTCACCGGTCTCCAACTCAAGCACGCGGAGGATGAACGGATCGCGGCTGTTGGTCGGGTCCGTCTGCTCTGTCGGCACATAGCCCACGCTAGCGAGGTTATCGATGCCGGTGACTTCCTCACCGTCATACAGACCGTCGTCGTCGGTATCGGCGACCTGCGGATCGGTGCCGTAGTTCTGCTCCTGCAGGTTGGTAAGCGTATCGCCAGCTCCTGCATCCGGGTTTTCATCAACGTCGAGCACGCCTGCCGTGCCGCCGTAGACGGCCACATCAGAATCCGCCGAATTCGGATCGGTGCCGGCCAGGTACTCGTAGTAGTCGTTAAGGCCGTCACTGTCCGCGTCACCGGTGCCGTCGGTGGCGTCCAACACGAAGAAGTGCCGCAGTTCCCAGTGGTCCGCGATACCATCGTTGTCCGAATCGACCGAGAGGTATTGGTAGGTTTCCGAGGTGGCGGAGTTCGAATCGATCTCGACCATGGCCGCGTTATTGTTCATCTCCAGAGTGAAGTTCGCCATGCCGGTTAGACGCCAACGCGGAACGTGCAACAGCAAGCGCCAGTAATCGGTGACGTCGCTGTCGAACATTTCCGCTCCCGTCGGCGCACGATGCGCCAACGCCCCCGTGTACATGCCGTCGTCGAAACGGTAGTAGATCATCGAGTTGGTGCCGGCAAGGGTACCGGTCGCCGACGCCGGATTCGTCATGCTCCACGTGCTGAACAACATCGCCGCCGTACGCGCACCGAACAGGAACCGCACTTCGTCCACATCACCCGTCATCGATGTGCCCGCGTCGTCACCGACGAACAGCGGCCCGGCTGCCGTACCCCAGTTTGCGACCGTGGCCAACACACCGCTCATCTCGTAATGCTCGGAGTAGACGATGCCGTCCTGCAGCGCGTACATGGTGAACGCGCGCCGTGGCTCTGCTGTGTTCTCGATGACCACCGCTAGGTTCACCCACTCGTGCGCGTCCAAGACAACGCCCAGCATCACCTGCGACGGCGTGGACCCGTCCGCAGTGTTCCACGTAAACGTCGGCACGCCGTTGTTCAGCGTCAGCGCCCAGTCCAGATCGCCGTTCGGGAACTCGTGGCGCAACACGGTCTTCGTGCCCGTCACACCCGTCGCGTCCGGCTTCACCCACACCTGAATCGTGACCGAGTTTCTGTTCCCGACCGAATTGCCGATCGCGCTACGCGCGTAGTCCGTCGCAGCGGCAAGACGCAGCACCATGTTCCGCGTAAACACCGGCTCACCCTCAACTGCGGGGAACGTCCCGTCACTCGCGGTCAACGGACCGTTCAACGAGTCATTCGGGTTCGTCCCGTTCGTGCGCTCCTCAAGATCGGTGAAGCCGTCATCGTCCGTGTCCGCATCCAGCGGGTCACTGATCGCCAGCGCATCGTACACCGGCTTGCTCGCGCGGGAACTACCCGTGCGCCACAGGCCGCCGCCGAGACTCGTCAGCGTGCCCTGCTCCTCGATGTTCGTCAGACCGTCACCGTCCGCATCTGCGTTCAGGTCTTCGGGATTCGCAACGAGGGGATTTGTGCCCGCCAGGAACTCGAACCAGTCACTCAGACCGTCGCCGTCCGCATCACTGACCGTGTAGTACAGCTGACCGGTCGTCGCCGGAACCATCGACGCCGTGGTCAGGTTCCCGAAGTAGCGCGTCTCCCACGCGTCGGCGATCGCATCGTCGTCTGTGTCGGTCAGCGTGTCGTCGACGCGCGAGGTCAACGCGTCCGTGCTGCCGTCCAAGGTCACAAACGCGACCGTGCCGTTGATGGTTCCGGCACTCGCCCACTCGTTCGCCCAGTCACCCGCGACGGTCGCATTCTCGACCTGACCGCTCGTCAGCGTGCCCGACGTGCCGTCGTCGAACCGGAACCCCCCGGCGAACGCGATGGTCACGTGGTCAATCAGACCATCGAAGGCCGCACCGATGCGCGTCTCCACCGGGCCAACTCCCTGTGTCGCAGGTGCGGTCACGGCCGTCTCGTAGCCGGCCAGCACCGTGCGACTGCCCGCAGCACCGTCGCGCACGTACAGCTCGAGACGACGCGTCGTCGCGTTGTAGGCCGCCTGCACAAACGTCCAGGTAGCACCGTCATCAACGACCTCGACCGCAGTCACATCCTGACCGTCCGTGCCGTCGGACAATACCGTCACCGCCGTGCCGGCCGCGTCCGTGAACTGCGCACCCACACGCATCACACCGCCACCCGCATCGGTCAGGTACAAACGGTAGTTGTAACGGCCCGCACTCACCGTGCGCGCGACGATGTCGCCCGTGTCACCGGTCATGTCGTCCGGGCGGATCCAGGCACTCAGCGTCCAACTGTCCTGCGCGTAGGCACTGCTCTGCGGCAGCGCCACGTAGTCCGTCGCAGCACCACCAAAGTCCAGAGCGCGATACACCAACCCCTGGGGCGTGCTCAGACTGTTGTCCGGCAAACTGCCTGAGGCCACCTCGGCCGCATCTGTCGAGCCGTCGTCGTCTGTGTCCACGCGGGTCGGGTCGGTTCCGGCAGTCTGCTCGTCCGCGTTGGTCAGCGTGTCGCTGTCGAAGTCCTCGTCGCCATCGGGGATACCGTCATTATCTGTATCGGCCTTGTACGGGTTGGTGCGGCAGAAGAATTCATAGAGGTTGGTCAAACCATCATTATCATGGTCGCCAGTCGCCGTCATATTGGCGGCGAGGTTGGTTTCGGGACGACCGGCCGGGTGGGCTGCACTGTCGTTCACAAAGCCGTCGTTATCGTTGTCAACGGTGTCGGTGAGATTCGTCTCAGGTGTCGCAAAGATGCCGGTCAGGTCGTCGGGCACGCCGTCACCATCGCTGTCCTCCCCGTCGAAACGCTCGTCAATGTCCACCAGATAGAGATCTTCGAACCAGTCGGGGATTCCATCACCGTCCGCATCATCGAAGCCGCGGATGGTTTTGGCATTCAAAGTCACCATGGCAGCGCCAAGACCAGTGAGTTCGTAGTCGGCAGCATCGCTTGCCGGATAGGCAACGGTGAAGTCTTCCACATTGGTACCGCCATCGTCGAAGCGATAGTAGGCGGCAAGTCCGGCAGAACTGCCGGAGACGAGAACGTCCCGATCCGCTTCAATTTCGGCGCTTGTCCGGGCGACCGTCCAAATGCGGACTTCGTCCAGCATAGCGGGAGTCAAGGTCGTGGTGCCATCACCGCCCAGGTAGAGCTGCCCGATACCGTCGAGAGGTTGGAGCAAGGTTGTCTGGGAAACGCTGAGCACGCCATCGACCACCAGGGTCAGGGAGTTTCTATCGGGATCCCAGGTCGCGGCCAGATGGCGCCATTCGTTGGCGGTGAAGGCGGTGAAGGCAGTGCCGCCACCAGCGGTGACGGAATCAGTTCCCACACTGTCAAAGGTGGCATAGGGAACGCCGAGGTTCAGGCCGAGTTCCATGGCTGTCTTGCCATTCACCTGGTAGCTCATGATCGCACCCGTGTCGTTGGCGCCCATGCGGATCCACGCTTCCACGGTCCAGGCAGCGCCGTTACGGGCAAAGCGATAGCTCATCGGAACCACCACGCCACCTGCGGGAATCGCGGCATCCGCCA
>CAZEXX010000102.1:0-12330 GCA_964516885.1 uncultured Anaerolineales bacterium
TTGCCTTCCTGGGTTTCGAAGGTCAATGTAGTTGGTGTGGGGTAATGGGTCTGTACGGCGACACCATCACACGTGACTGCGAGCGGCCTAGCGGTGCGTACTTTGCACGTTCCGCCGAGTTTCGACGATATTCGGGCCTGTGCGAGCACACATTCCTCCCACGCCATATCGACAACGAAGCCACCTTGGGCGCAGAGGCCGCGGACGCTACCGCACGACCACGCGGAGGGCAGGGCGGGCAGCAGGTCGATAGCGCCTGCGTGCGATTGCAGCAACATTTCGGCGATGCCGGACGTTGCGCCAAAGTTGCCGTCGATCTGGAACGGCGGGTGTGCGTCGAAGAGGTTGGGGTAAGTGCCGCCGCCGTCGTATTCGGTGCGGCTTGACCCTGTGAGGCGCAGTTGGTTGCCCAGCATCGTCAGGGCGTGGTCGCCGTCCTTGAAGCGCGCCCACAGGTTAATCTTCCAGCCCATCGACCAGCCGGTGCCGCCGTCGCCCCGGAAGCGGAGCGATTGTTTAGCCGCTTCGAGCAGGTTGGGCGTCGCTGCGGTGATCTCATCACCAGGATGCACGCCCCAAAGGTGAGAGACGTGGCGGTGCGTGTTGGCAGGGTCATCTTTGTCGGTGAGCCACTCCTGAAGCTGGCCGTGTTGGCCGATCTGGTTGGGGGCGATGCGGGTATGCATTTCCGTCAACTGGGTGCGCAGTTCGGCGTCCACGTCGAGGATTTCGCCGGCGGCAATGACGTGGGCGAAGAGGTTTCGGATGATCTGGTGATCCATCGTGGGGGCGGGTACGAGACCGCCGTTCTCGGGCGAGTTGGAGAGCGGGGAGATCAGCCAGCCGGTGGCGGCATCTTCGACGAGGGTATCGACGAAGAAGAGCGCGGCGCCCTTGAGGATAGGATAGGCGCGCGTGCGGAGGAAGTCGATGTCGCCGGTGAAGGCGTAGTGCCACCAGAGGTGCTGGCAGAACCACGCGCCGCCGACGGGCCAGATGCCGTGGTTCGAGGCGTTGATGGGCGCGGCCCCGCGCCAGAGATCGGTGTTGTGGTGGAGCACCCATCCGCGCGCATCGTAGTGGACTTGAGCGGCACGCTGCCCCGAGATCGCAAGGTCATTGATCATGTCGAAGAGCGGGACCGTACACTCGGAGAGGTTGGTGGTTTCGGCGGGCCAATAGTTCATCTCAGCGTTGATGTTGGTCGTCCATTTGCTGTCCCACGGCGGGTCGAGGCGGTCGTTCCAGATGCCTTGCAGGTTAGCGGGTTGTGACCCGGGCCGCGAGGAGGCGATGAGCAGATAGCGCCCGTACTGGAAGTAGAGGGCGCCCAGGTGGGGATCGGCGGGCAAGTCATTCCGAACCAAGCGGTCGACGGTGGGGAGGGATGCGGCTTCGGTTGTGCCCAGATCTAGGCTGACCTGGTCGAAGAGGGTGCGGTGGTCACGGACGTGGGCCGCTTTGAGGTCGGCGTAGGATTTGGCACGGGCGTTCTGCATCGCGATTTCGCACTGCGTAGCGGGATCGGCGGAGAGCTCGCGGAAACTGGCGTAGTTAGTTGCGGCGACGAGGATGAGGACGGCTTCGGTGGCGTCGTGCACTGCGATACCATCTTCACAGGTGGTAAGGGTGCCGTCTGCGGATGCGGCGACGCGTGCCTGAAAGTGGATGCCGTCTGCCTGGACGTAACCGGTGAGTGCGAGTTGATCGTCTGCGAGAGGCTGCACTGTCGCGGACCTGTGCAGTGACTTGAGGGCGATGGTGAAGTTGAGCGCGCCAGGCCGGTCGGCGGCGAGCCGCACGACGATGGCTTGGTCGGGGTAACTGGCGAAGGTTTCGCGGGTGTAGGTGACGTCACCGCAGCGGTAGCGCGTGGTGGCGATGGCATCGTCGAGGCTGAGGGCGCGGACGTAGTCTTCGGGAGCGTCGTGACCGTCGAAGCGGAGGATGAGGTCGCCGGTGGGTTGGTAGCTGTGCTGCCAGAGTTGGCCGGAGCGATAGAGGGCCATCGCTTCCGTTCTGAATTCGTCTTGCTTGGCTTGGGCTTCTTTGTCACGGCCTTCGCGTTGGAGGGTGATCATGTCTAGCGCGAGTTTGTACAGTGGACGGTCGCCTGTTGGCTCGTAAGTGCCATCGCCCGACTTTTGGGACATGAAGACGTCCATCGCCAGGGCCTCGGCCTCGATTTGCTTGGTGCGGGCGTCGTCCCAGCGACCCTCGCGTTCGAGGGCGAGCATATCGAGCATCAAGGCGCGCAGTGTCGGATAGTACTCGGCTGCGCCGGGACGGGTGTAGTCATGGGGCGTGCCGGTCCAGACGGTGTCTTCATTGAATTGGATGCGTGCTTCCGGCACGTCGCCGAAGATCATCGCACCGAGTCGCCCATTGCCGATGGGCAGGGCTTCAACCCACCGCTGGGCGGGTTCGCGGTACCAGAGTATCATTGGGTTGGATGTGTTCATCTGATTCTCCGTTCTGGTTTGGTAGTTTCTTGTCTTAGCAGATTCGAAATTGTACCGAGAACTATATCATACTTGACAAGAGATGCTCTCAATGTTGTTATTCAGGCAGCTGAATGTTGAGTGAGATCCCTCATTATTATGCTGCAAGAAGAGAGGTGGAGATGGCCATATCAAACGCGGTAGCCGGCGGTGTTGTGCGGATTGTCACCATATGCTCTGGAACCCAAAGCATACCGTTCGAAGAGAGACTGTCATGCCTGTGACACGAGTATCCCGGGGAGCGACACTTTGGTACTCACATCCGGCAGCAGCATGGAACGAGGCCCTTCCGATAGGCAATGGTCGACTCGGCGCCATGGTGTTTGGCGGTGTTGAGCAGGCGCGCCTACAACTAAACGAAGACACGCTGTGGAGTGGCGGTCCTCATTGCTACGACAATCCGGATGCGTATGGACATCTGGCCGAAGCCCGTAAGGCTATCGAGCAGGGCGAGTATGACCGCGCGCAGGCGATCGCGCAGGAGATGCTCGGAAGACACAAATACCAGCAGGCGTATCTACCGCTGGGCGATTTGTTTCTTGATTTCCCCAAGAGCGGAAAACCGAGCGACTACCACCGAACATTGAATATGGAGACCGCCGTGAGTGAGGTTACCTACCGCATTGGTAACGCGTGCTTCACGCGAAAGGTCTTCGCGTCCCGTCCTGATGAAGCGATTGTGATACGCCTCGAGTGCGACAAGCCGGGACAGATCACGTTTGACCTGTCGATTACGAGCCCTCACCCCTCAGAGTCTCAAACTATACCAGAAGACACGCTGTCGCTCTTGGGCCATATCGCCCCGCACGAAGCGAGCCGTTTGATCGGGCCCTGGGAAGGCGAGGGCCTGAGGTTCGCCGCTCGTGCAAGCGTCACGACCAGGGGTGGAAAGGTCGTTGCTCACGAAGATAGGATCTCGGTTGTGAGCGCCGACGTGGCAACTGTTCGCTATGTAGCGGCTACCAGCTACGTCAATTACCAGGATATCGGTGGGGATCCAGCCGCGAAGGTTGGCGAATACCTGTCCTGTATCAGGGGGAAGCCCTGGGATCAGCTTTACAAAGCCCATGTCGATGACCACTCGGCGCTATTTGACCGTGTATCGATCGATCTGGGAGGAAAAGAGTCCGGAATTATCCCGACCGATGAACGGCTTAGGAAAATGGCCGAGGGAACCCCCGATCCATTGCTGGTCGAGCAGCTTTTCCAGTTTGGTCGTTATCTGATGATCGCCGGTTCTCGGCCCCGTACACAACCGCTGAACCTGCAGGGTATCTGGAATGACAAGGTCAGACCGCGCTGGGGAAGCAAGTATACTATCAACATCAACATCCAGATGAATTACTGGGTGGCTGAGATCTGCAACTTGAGTGAGTGCCACGAACCGCTATTGCGTATGATTGGAGAGTTGCAGGCACCGGGGGCGAACACTGCAATGGTCCACTACAGAGCCGGTGGCTGGCTCGCCCACCACAACACGGACCTGTGGCGCGGTACGGCCCCTGTCGATGGCGCACAGTGGGGAATGTGGCAGACCGGTGGGGCGTGGCTTTGCCAGCATCTCTGGGAACACTATCTCTACACGGGCGACACCGAACACCTGAAGAAATCGTACCCAATTCTCAAGGGCGCGGCAGAATTCTTCCTGGATTTCCTCATCACGAACAGGGACGGCTTCCTGGTAACCTCGCCATCGCTTTCGCCTGAGCATAGCCACGGCGGGACAAGTGCAGACGGCAGAAGCAAGGGACGCGAGGGTTCCACCATTTGTTCAGCCCCCACCATCGATGCGCAGATCCTGCGGGACCTCTTCGCCAATTGTACCGAGACATCGAGACTTCTGGATATCGACGAAGAATTCCGGGCCAAATTGACGAGAACGCGTGCGCGTCTCGCGCCTATGAAGATCAGCCGGCATGGCCTGCTCCAGGAGTGGTTTGAGGATTGGGACAATCCCCATGACCCACATAGCCACGTGTCGCACTTATACGGACTGTTTCCGAGCAGTCAGATCAACCACCGCGATACTCCGGAGCTATTCGCTGCTGCACGGACATCGCTGACGCACAGGGGGAAACACGGCGGATGGCCCGGTGCCTGGAGAATATCCCTGTGGTCTCGTTTGGGTGATGGCGATCAGGCCTATGACGTCTTGGTCAATCATGTCATGTTGGGCCTCAACGATAACCTATTCAACGGGAAGACGACCTTCCAAATCGACGCTAACTTCGGCACGACAGCCGGTATCGCCGAGATGCTCTTGCAGAGCCACGCCGGCGAAATCCACCTCTTACCCGCGCTGCCAAAAGCCTGGGCTGCGGGTCGTGTCAAAGGTCTCCGTGCACGCGGTGGATTTGAGGTCGATATGCAGTGGGAAAAGGGGGCGCTATCCATGGCCACAATTCGCGCTGACAGAAATGGTCCTTGCCAGCTCCGCGCTGGTTTGCCCATTACGGTTACACGTGGTGACAAGATGGTCAGAACCGATGAAGTCGATGAAGGTGTGATTACATTCCCTATAGAACAAGCTCAAGAGTACTTGGTTGTACCTGAATAAGGGAGATTCAATGTCAACAAGGAACACACTGACCCTTAGCTATCCCGCTGCCTGGTGGGCCGGACGCTGGCGTGAGGCTTTGCCCGCCGGCAATGGAACCCTCGGGGCCGCCGTCTACGGCAGCATCGATGAGGAGACCATCATGCTGACCCACGAGGACCTCTGGACCAATCGCAGCCGGCAAGAGCTGCCCGATGTCAGCGCGCACCTTCCGGAGGTTCGCCGGCGGCTCCTCGCGAACCAGATCGCCGAGTCGCAGAATGTACTGAGCGATGCCCTCAGGGCACAGGGGTACCGCCAGACATGCGCGTATACCCTGCCGCTGGGTGACCTCAAGCTCTCCATGCCCGCCGCGCACGCCTTCAAGGACTACCGTCGCGCGCTGGATATGGAGACCGGCGAGATCACCGTCTCCTGGCGTGACGGCGAGACCACCTACGAACGCGTGCTCTTTGTCTCCCGAACCGATGACCTCGTCGTCTGTGAGATTCGCGCCAGTACGCCCGGCGCGATCCACTGCACGATCACCCTGGACCTGCACGACCGCACCGATGCGATGAAGCCCTATGGGGCCCAGCAGGCCGCGCTGCCCGAGGGCGAAGAGACCGTCGTCGACGGCGCGTACATCCGGTATGCGGCAGGCAATACCGACGAGACCGACTTCGGGGCGGTGGCCCGGGTCGTGCAGGCCGGGGGAGAGATCACGACCGGCACCGGCGCCCCGCGCATTGGCGCCAATCCCGGTGGCCGACACAAGGCCGGCCCCGAGGCCCTGCGCATTACCGGCGCCGACCGCGTTACCCTCTATCTCAAGCTGTTCCCCGGTGAGGATCGCCATTCAGCGTGGCGGCGCCTGCAGTCAGAGCTGGGGACCGTCACCGCCTCCTATGCCGATCTCCTGACAACCCACGCCGCGGCTCACCGAGCGCTCTTCAGCGCCGCCGCGCTGGACCTGGGGGCCGATCCCGCATCGCACGCGCTCTCCAACGACGAGCTGCTGCTACAGGCCTACCGGGGCGAGGCCCCCGCTGCTCTAGTCGAAAAGCTATGGGCCTACGGGCGCTATCTGCTGATCTCCAGCTCCCGCGAGGGCGGCAACCCGTGTCCACTGCAGGGCCTCTGGGGCGGCGAATACGAGGGCCTCTGGTCGTTCAACATGGCCAATGAGAACCTGGAGATGATCTACTGGCAGGCGCTCTCCGGCAACATGCCAGACCTCCTGCTACCCGTCTTTGACTACTACGACCGGATGATGAACGATTTCCGCGCCAACGCCCGCAACATCTACGGGTGTCGCGGCATCTTCGTCCCCGCCATCACCACGCCCGACAGCGGCTTGCTGCAGGATCTGCAGTCTCACATCATCCACTGGACCGGGGCCGCCGGCTGGCTCGCGCAGCACTACTACGACTATTACCTGCACACCCAGGACGAGGCCTTCCTGCGGACCCGGGCGCTCCCCTTCCTTCGCGAGACCGCGCACTTCTACGAGGACTTCTTCATAACCGACGAGAACGGCATGTATCTGAGCCTGCCGTCCAACTCACCGGAAAACACCCCCGGCAACTTCGTGGACGAGAATGGGCGCGGCAGGATGGCGACTACCATCAACGCCACTATGGATTTCGCCATCGCCAAGGAGGTACTGACGCACCTGATCGAGGGCATCGAGCACACCGGCATGTATGCCGATGAGGTCGCTACGTGGAAGGCAATGCTGACGCGCATCCCGCCCTATCAAATCAACGAGGACGGTGCCGTCCGCGAATGGATGCACCCCTGGTTCGAGGACAACTACCACCACCGGCATCAGTCCCACCTCTACCCGGTCTTCCCCGGCACGGAGATCACACAGGAGGAACAGCCGGAGCTGTTCGAGGCCTTTGTCACCGCCGTCAAGAAGCGGCTGGTCATCGGCCTGCGACAACAGACATCGTGGTCACTGGCGCACATGGCGTGCAACTACGCGCGCATGGGCGAGGGCGACCTGGCGCTGGAGTGTTTGGACATACTGAGCCGCTCAGCGCTGATGCGCAACCTCTTCACCGTCCACAATGACTGGCGTCGCATGGGGGCCAGTCTGGACGGCCTGGCCTGGGCCCCCTTCCAGGTCGACGCCAATATGGGTTGGACGGCAGCCGTACAGGAGATGCTACTCTTCTCCAAACCGGGCTGGCTGAAACTGCTCCCCTCACTGCCGGGCCGGTGGACATCCGGCAGTGTGCGAGGGTTGTTGTGCCGCGGAGGCGTTGAGGTGGATCTGGCCTGGGACATCGCACAGAACCGGATCGAGGCGACGCTAACAACGGCCCACACTCAGACGGTGAGACTCCAGGCTCCGGGGACGATCCGCGCAGTCGATGTGAACGGCACAACGTATCCGGACTGGAGCAATCGCACTATCAATGATCTAGGGCTGGAAGCAGGGCACACTGCCCGCGTCACGATAACGCTAGAGGAATAGATGCGACCAGTGCCGCGTCAGCAGAACTCTCGCTCTAGAGGTGACGCACCCGGCTAGGAAAACATACGACCAACCCAAGCAGCACTGCCTTTGACCTGATGCGAAAACGCTCCCGCCGGTCGGCGAGAGCGTTTTCCTATCCACATCGTGACACCATACAGAGTCCGTGATCTGCCTTCAGTACAGACAGGGAGGACATGCACATGCTCATCCGTTCCTAACTGCTGACTGCACACTGCTCACTACCCCTGCGGGAAAATGGTCTTCAGATCCGCGCTCCAGGCCCGCAACGTGGCCTCTTCCGCATCGGTCAACGGCCGGAACTCGTCCGCCGCATCACATTCCCAGCGGAGAAGCTCCATATGGCCCGGGGTGACGGCGACCGATGCCCCCTGCGAGAGGGTGAAGCGCACGGCCAGCTTGGCCTCTTCGTAGCTCTCCACCGGCTTGTACCAGGTCTTGCTCCAGTCGTGCTCCTCGTCCTCATCCCACGCTCGCTTGGCCAGCGTCTTGAGCGCCAGAATGCCCATGGACTTCTCCTTGGCCTTGGCGATCGTATCAGGACCGAAACCCGACTTGAGCCAGCAAGCCCAGTTGATGGGGAAGAGAATCGTATCGAAGTCAAACCGATCCATCAGTGCCAGCGCGGCCATCTCGGAGTGTGCTGAGAAGCCCAGGAAACGAACCTTGCCCTGCTCACGGGCCTTGACAAAGACCTCCATAGCGCCGCCGGGGCCAAACACCGTCTCCACATCCTCCATCGTCGTCATAGCGTGGAGCTGATAGACGTCGAAGTGATCGGTCTGCATCTTCTCCAGTGAGGCGTTCAGTTCCGCCTCGGCCTCCTCAGCCCTGCGCTCCCCGGTCTTGCAGGCGAGATAGACGTCGTTCCGATAAGGCGCCAGCGCCGGCCCCAGCCGCTCCTCGGCGTTGCCATAGCTGGGCGCCACGTCGAAGTAGTTGATGCCACACTCATGGACCGCCTCAGCCACGAACTTCGCCGACGCCTCCGGCGTCTCGTTCATCACAATGATCCCGCCAAAGCCAACCACAGATGCCTCAATCCCCGTCTTACCCAGCATTCGCTTGAACATCGCACCCCTCCTATACAGCTAAGTAATACTCCAAAAGAACTCAGTAGTCGCTGGGGCCGGTGTCAACCCCAGCGCAGTCGGGTCTGACACCGGCCCGAGTAGAACGGAGCCCCATTTCCATCGTGCATCGTGTTCGCGCACACCTGCGGCAGCAAACCCGCTGTCTATTCTGCACAGACCTCGCGCGCGAGTTCGACCCACCGGCCCAGCCGCATCGGCTCGCCGTTCAGCGTGTGCACATCCTTCATCGCAAATTCGAGCGGACTATCTCCAACGGCGCGCAGTGTGGTGCACAAATCCTCGCGGATCGCATCCTCATCGAAGCGTCCGGTGCTGATCATGGCCGGGTTGGGCTTGCGACAATAGATGTAGTCTTTGCCCAACATGTCGGCCATCTGCTCCTCATCACACCACGGTGAGACAGAGACACGGCGCAGGTTGGGTATGCGCTCCAGCACGTGCCAGCGATTGTGTACCGGCTCACAGCACCCATAGTAGCTCAGCCCAAAGCGACTGATGATCGGGAGTTGGTAAGGGAAAATGAAGGTCTCAAACATCTTGGGAGAGATCCCTACTGTCTCCTGCGACTCTGAGAGCCCCCAGATATCCTTCACCCGCACGGGACCACCCGGCGCGAGATCAGCCTGCGGCAGTTCCATCGTCCAGCCCTGCGTGCCCGAGCCCGTGTAGTCGTTCTCGTTGTTCAGCGACAGCAGCCCTTCGGCCTCAAACCAGTCCAGCATATGATTGAAGTCATCCCTCAGGAAGGCCATCAACCGGTGCAGACCGTCGGGATTATCATACATCATCATCATCAGCGGTTCAAGCCCAATCAGGTTGATAGCTGACCACGTGAGGCCCGCTGTCCACCAGTAGCTCGCGCGTAAGCGCACAGCCAGAATATCGCCGAAGTGCTTGTCAAGAAATACCACCCAAGCCGCGGTCTTCTCCCGATCCACGGAAAGCTCGCGGAAGTGCAGCTTGTCGAGGTCGCGATCGAGGTCCTTGATCGGCGGGTCCCACGTATAGCTGCCCATCTTGCCGTCGTTGGCACCGCGTACCAGCTCCGTCTGTACGCCGAAGTCGCCGATCTCCACCACCCAGCCATACTGGATCCAGGACTCAATGACGAAATCGTCGCGCACATGCTCATAGCGGAAGACCAGCTCGCGCAGGCCGCGCTCCATCTGACGCGCCCACAGCGCCTCGCATTGCAGCACGGAGACGGGCACCAACTCATCCAGCACGCCTCCGGTCTCAGCCAGGATCATCGGACGTCGGCTGTCGAGGGATGCGTGTCGCGTCCACAGTTTGGCCCGCTCCGCCATCACCGGATCCGCCGCCATCTCGCGCTTTCGCTCATACAGGCCACGCAGGATGCGGATATCGTTATCGTTCACAGGCCACGTCTCAACCATATGGTCTCCTTGCTGTGGAGGGAAGAGTGATAGGGGATAAGGGATAGGGTACCAAGGGAAGTCCTCACCTTGGGGCCTTATCCCTTATTGACCTATCCCCTTGTCCCTGTCGTTTAGTACCCCGCTTCTTGGCGCACCTCACGCGCGATCGCCACCCAGCGATCGAAGCGCTCGGGGTGATGCTCACAGGTATGCGTATCCTTCAGCACCATCTCCATCACGCAGTCGTTGGCCTGCGTGACCTCAACCGCGTGGCGGATGGTGTCCCGGATGCGGTCTTCATCGAAAGCTCCGACAAGATGCGCAGGGTGCGGCTTCCACGAGAAGATCGCGGCATCCTGCAGCTTCTCTGCGCAGACGTCAACGTCGGAAAAGGGCGAGATCGAGATGCGGCGGATCTTCGGGATGCTGAGCACATCCTCCATCTTCCTGTCAAGTGCCTCACAGCACCCGTAGCCGTTCAAGCCGAAGGGCGCCAACAGCGTTTTATCGTGGTCGAGCGAGAACTCGGCATGCATCTTGGGCGAGACCCCTGCCAACTCCTGAGCCTCGGCGCTGGCCCACATATCGATGGGGCGCACCCGGTCCGGGTCAAAGCCCGGTGCCGGCAGATCATCGGTATAACCGTTCCCACCAGAGCTGTGATAGGTGTCGTCGTTATTGAGCGACAGCAGATTCAGATCGATATACTGCTGCACGAGCCGCCGGTGCCCTTCGGTCAGAAACGCCATCGCTTCGTGCAGCCAGCCAGGATTAAGCACCATATCCATCATGACCTGCTCCAGACCGCGCAGGTCGGTGTACAGGCTCATCAGATGAAACGAGATATGCGCCACGCCTTTCAGCCGCACATCGAGAATATCACCGAAGAGATCCTGTGCCGCTGTCAAGGCCTGCGTCGTCGCCGCCCCGTCATACGTGACCTCCGGAAACCGCAGCTTCTTCATGTCCGCGGGCTCGTGGATCACAGGGTCGAAGAGCCAGGCGCCCCGGCGTTCTGGGCTGGGGATGCGTTTGGGCTCCAGGCCCCACCCGGTCCCGTGGATCACCTTGTTCACGGTCCAGGTCTTCTCGATCACCGTGTCATCCTGCAGGTGATTGTGGGTGTAGACACGGCTGCGCAGCTGCCACTCGATCTTGCGCGCGGCCTCGTCCTCGCTGCGCAGCACACTGTCGGGCAAGAGCTCCTCCCAGGAGCCCTCCGGGAAGACAAGAATCATCGGTCGCTTCGTCTTAAGGTCGTTGTGCAGCCGCCACGCCTTCCGCCGCTCGGCCTGCACCGGCAGAGCAGCAATATCGGCGACCCGTTTGGCGAGGTCGCGGAGAGTCTTGCGGTCGTGTGGGTTCAACATCACTTCGGCAGTCAGCGGTCAGCGGTTAGCTTTCAGCAGTCAGCTGGGAGGCAGTAGAGAATATGAAGTAAGCCGTATGCGGTGACCTGATGCGGCATAGTCAGCGGCAGCAGCGAAGTATCTGGCATCTACAATCCAACATCCACCATCCAACACCCACCTCACTCCTTCTCCGCCGGCGGCGCGTGCGTGAAGCCCAGCGCGTATTGCCACTGGTCCCCCGCGGCCTTGAGCGTTGCCTCATCCGTCACAACACGGCTCAGGTCGTCACGGCTCAACGCCTCGGGCAGGATCTCTACGCCGAGACCGGGGCCCTCAGGCACCGGCAGCTTGCCGTCGGTGACCCGCGGCGCGAGGTTACTGATGAGGGGGAAGTAGGTCTGGGCAAAGGCCCGCACCGACTCCACCATAAAGAGGTTCGCGATGTGAGCACCCAGGTGCATACACGCAGCGTGCCCCACCGGGCCCGAGATATTGTGCAGTACCAGCGGCACACCGAAGGTCTCTGCCAGATAGGCCAGCTTGCGCGTCTCGCTGATACCGCCGGTCCACAGCGGCTCGGTCATCAGGATCTGGCTAACGTGTTTCTCCAGCCACTCACGCATCTGCCACCGGGTCAACATCAGCTCCGAGCCCACGATCGGGATCGACGTGTGCGCCGAGAGCGCCTTGATCTCGTCGGGATAGACGGCGTGCATCACATCCTCCAGGAAGAGGATATCGTACGGCTCCAGCGCTTTGACAATCCGCTCCATGCTCGCCCGGTTCCAGCGGAAGTGGAACTCCAGGCCGATCTCCATCTCGCTGCCCACCGCATCGCGGATCTGGCGGATGGGGCTCAGGCTCCGCTCGATGCCCGCCGGGCTGATATACTGCCCGCGGCTGTCGCGGCTTGCCGGGTCGAAGGGCCAGATCTTCATCGCGCAGTAGCCGTCAGCCAGCAG
>CAZEXX010000103.1:0-12177 GCA_964516885.1 uncultured Anaerolineales bacterium
TATCCAAAGTCACCTTGAAGTGCCGCCTTGAGGAAGAGCCCGTACTGCTCCCAAACCGGTTTGTCCAATCCGTACAACCTCTCCATGTTTCTCACGAGTTCGAGGGGAATCATCTGCGCTGTCTGTACCGTCATAGCGTCGAAAGGCCCCCCCGGTACCGCGTGCATCAGGAAGAAGGTTAGCAGAGAGACCGCCAACAGCACGCCTACCAAGCCACCTAGCCGCATTAGAATGAAACGAAACATGATCTCTCCCTTATCTCAACCACTGTCTCACGCCGTTTCGTGCACAGGCCGGCGGGCACCGCCTGTGCCTTTGGCGAAATGGCATGCCACCAAGTGGCCCGACTCCAGCTCACGCAACTGCGGCTCGGTGTGGGAACATAGCTCTTGGGCAAGTGAGCAGCGGGGGTGGAAGGCACATCCTGTCGGGCGATCGATAGGGCTTGGCACATCACCCGACAGCTTTCGAGCCCTGCGTGATTCCAGTGGTTGCGGATGGGGTACCGCGGAGATGAGTGCTTGTGTGTAGGGGTGCAGCGGTGTATCCACGATGGATGCGCTTGGGCCAATCTCCACCAGCCGGCCCAGATACATCACGCCAATGCGGCGGCTCATGAAGCGCGTCACGGCGATATTGTGCGAGATAAAAAGGTAGGTCAGGTCAAGTTCCTCTTGCAGATCCCGAAGCAGGTTCAGAATCTGGGCCTGAACCGATACATCCAGCGACGAAACGGGCTCATCGCAGATCATCATCTGGGGTCGCAGCATCAAAGCGCGGGCAATACCAATACGCTGCTGCTGGCCACCTGAGAACTCGTTGGGGAACCGTCCCAGAGCATCGGTGGGCAGTCCCACAGTGTCCAGTAGTTGCGCCGCCTCCTTGATGCGCTCCTGCTGGGTGCCGATGTCGTGGATTACCATAGGCTCGGTCAGGATCTCCTCCACGTTCATCCGCGGATCCAGGGATGCATAGGGATCCTGGTAGATCATCTGCATTTTTCTGCGCACTCTGCTGAGCTGTAGCGGGGATAGTTCGACAAGGTCCTCTCCGTTGAAGCGAACCGTTCCGCTGGTCGGTGCGTACAACTGCATCACCGTGAGTCCCAGGGTAGATTTGCCGCATCCGGATTCACCCACCAGGCCCAGTGTCTCTCCGGCGTTGATGCTCAGCGAGATCCGATCCACGGCTGTGAGGCGGGCCTTTCTTGCGGCGAAGAAACCGCGCCGGACCGCAAAGCTCTTGACCAGATCAAATGTCTCCAGCATCGGTTCAGGCATAGCTTCCTCCTTGCCGGCCCTGCGCGACCCAACAGGCGCAGGTATGTCCTGGGGCCAACTCAACTAACGGGGGGCGTTCTGCCGCACACCGTGCCACGCGTTGGGTACAGCGCGGTTCGAAGGGGCAGTGCGCCAGTTCTGCGAGCACCATGGGCGGAGATCCCTCGATGGTGGTGAGCCGATCCGGTGCGTTGCGAAGCGGCGGTATTGAGGTCATAAGTGCCTGCGTGTACGGGTGCTTCGGTGCGTTGAAGATATCGCCTACAGGGCCGCTCTCCACAACTGTACCGGCATACATAACCACGACTTTCTCCGCCATCTCGGCGATCACGCCAAGATCATGAGTGATAATGATGATAGCAGTGCCCAGATCATCTTTCAACTCCAGCAGCAAGTCGAGGATCTGTGCCTGGATGGTCACGTCAAGTGATGTTGACGGTTCGTCGGCGATAAGCAGATCCGGAGAGCATGCCACAGCCATGGCGATCATAACCCGTTGGCGCATGCCACCGGAGTACTGGTGAGCGTATTCCTTCAGTCGTCCACGGGGCTCCGGAATGCCCACGCGATCCAGCAGCCGGACGGCTTCTTCGCGAGCTTCAGTTGTGGACAGGCCTCGATGCAGCTTGAGGGGTTCCATCAGCTGGTATCCGATGGTCAGGACGGGATTGAGCGATGTCATCGGATCCTGGAAGATCATCGAGATACGATTGCCGCGTATGTTCTCAACCTGCTTTTCGGATAGCTGCAGCAGATCGATGGTGCCGGCCTTGTCCTGCAGGAGGACCTGTCCTCCGTCAGTGCGTCCCGGCTCTTGTATCAGACGCATAAGAGAAAGGCTGGTCACACTCTTGCCACAGCCTGACTCACCCACAATCCCAACAACTTGTCCACCATCAACCGTGAACGATACGCCGTTCACGGCGTGAACCGTGCGCTCGCTAAGGTAGAAGCGCACCTTCAGATCTCTGACGTCAAGCAGGGGTTGGTTCATTGGGCACACTCATTCTTTGTCGTTGAGAGCTATGCCCTTGCACGTCGCTGCGTGCAAGGGCATAGTATGGACCGGTCCTTAGGTGCGAGGGGTGTCCCAGTCCGCGATATCGTCGCGGATGTAGACCTGCGAGAACGTGATGTCCAGTCCGCGGTAGACTTCTCGGCCAGTGACGTCCTTGGGGATACCGGCGAAGTAAGGCCACCAGACCTGGTAGATTAACATGTGCGTCAGGAAGATCGCACCGACATCCTCGACCAGGATGCGCTCAGCGTCCTGGTAGGTGGCGAAGCGTGTGGTGGGCTCGGTCATATGGCCGGCCTCATCGTAGAGCGCGTCATAGTTTTCGCTGACCCAAGCATGGCGAGGTGAGCCCTTTTCGTCACTGCTGCGGAAGAGCTGGAGGAAGTTCGCGGGGTCGATGTAGTCATACTCATACGGCCCCTTGTAGATCTCCATCTCGTGACCCGCACGGCGCTGGCTCCAGGCAGCATACTCAACCAGTTCGTAGTTGACTTTGATGCCCAGATGCTCCTGCCATTGAGACTGGACGAATTCCAGTTTTGCCTCACGTGAGGCGGCTGTGATCGTGAGTTCCAGCTGCTTCCCTCCGGCGTCCTTGCCCTCGGGATATCCCGCCTCGGCCAGCAGTGTGCGTGCCAGTTCGGGATCGAAGTTCTGTACGGACTTGAGTTCCGGATTGTACGCCGGGAAGCCGGGCATGAGCAGGGAGAAGGCCGGCTCAACTGTACCAGCGAGGATCAGCCCCAAGGCATCGCGGTCGATCGCGTGCGAGAGGGCCTGCCGGAGCGTCAGATTGTCCAGGGGGGCGTTCATCGTGTCCAGGGCGAGGTAGTCGCACTGGAAGTTGTTGTACCAGCGGAGCAGCGCGTTGAGCTCGGGGTCTGTGCGGATGAAGTTGAGATCGGCCACCGAGAGGCCGGCCATCAAGTCAATCTGCTTGGCCAGCCACTCGTTGATGCCCATTGAGGCGATGGGGTTGATCAGGTGCTGGATGTAGGGCTTGTGCGGACCGTTGTAGTACGGGTTGATCTCCCATACCATCTCCTTGTTGTGCTCCCACTTGACGAGCGAGTAGGGGCCGCAGGAGAGGAAGCCATCAGCATCGTCAGCCCAGTGTTCGGGGTTGGCTTCAGCGCGGTGCTTGGGGGCAGGGCAAGCTGCCTGGTAGGCCAGCAGTGCCGGCAGGTGCGGGGCGCTTCCGCCCTCGCCGTACACTCGGAGGGTGAAATCGTCAAGTGCTTCGACGCCGACCGCGTCAGCGCCAGCATCACCCGTCTTGTGTGCCTTGACGCCCTCGATCGAGTAGTAGTACCAGACCCAGGGCGTGTCGAGGTCCGGATTGGAGAGGTGTTGGAAGGTGAAGGCGAAGTCGTGGGCCGTGAGCGGGGTGCCATCATCCCACATAGCGCCCTTGCGGATCTGGAAGTCGAAGTACTCGGCATCGGGCCCGACCTCATAGGAATCGGCCAGAGCCGGGACCAGCTCCATCATCTCGTTCCGGCGCAGCAGGGGTTCTGTGCCCCAGTTGAGGACTGAGTTGGCGTCGTAGATGTTGCGCGGGACATCCAGGTGCTTGTTCTCAGCAACCGGGTTATAGCGGATCTGGAGCTCAAGCGGCGCAGCGTCTGCGGGCATGACTTTGCCCTGCGAGGTGATAACGTCAGGCAGCGGTGTGGGGGTGACGAGGCGTTCGACCTCTTTCTCAACCTCGACCTCCACCACTTTTTCAACCTCAACCTCAACGACCTTCTCAACCTCAACTGTCTTAACAACCTCGACTACTTTGGGTGCGCAGGCAGAGGCAATGGATGCCACAGCACCGATGCCGACTGTCCTCAGAAAGTCACGACGTGAAAGTGGCTTACGCATTGGATACCTCCTCGATTTTGAGCGTATGGAACAACTGGATTTCGAACGGTTGCTGCGATGTTTGAATCACCGATATTCCGCCTCCTTACAGCTATAGAGAATTGTCTGGACTGCGACAGAACCGCGATCCAGCATCAACCAACCACCGACGAGCAAACGACTTTGACCGTTCGCTCGGTGATACCCAGGTGCACAACAGCCTCTCCGTGCTCTGCGGGGAAGATCCCGGCCAACCCGCGCGGCTGTGCACGGCGTAGTTCGCCGGTCTGCTCGTAGAGAAGCGCATCGACGGCCGCGACCGATGCTCCAGTGGTGGCGCAACCAAAAAGTGCGTTTTCGGGATCGAATCTCTACCTTAGCTCGTTATGCCACAGCTGAGGCAGCCCTCCGTGTCCCGCTCCGCGAATGTAGTCCAGATAGGCTTCCTTTCGCGGCATCGGTATCTACTCCTGCGTCGTTCGATAACCGGCGGTTGGTGAGAAGTCAGGCATCAGGGGGACACCCATGTCCAGTCTCAGGTCGCCAAACTTGAGGGTCAGGTACATATAGTCGAAGATGTTCTCAAAGACATCGTACTCTTCAGGGGGGATGCCCTGCCCATAGAGGGTGTACTGCCGGCGTCCCAGGTAGAGTATACGCAGTCGTCGTTTGCAGGGAGCCTCCTCCAGCGTAAACGTGATGAGGAAGTCAAAGCCGATAGCCTTCTCTTTGGTGATCTCTTGTTCGGAGAGGATCCGGCAGTTTGGGAGATCCGAGAGACCCTCTTTGATGCCGGCATAGAGCGCCGGTCGATCCGCCTCGGTGATTTCGGTGTCCAGTGCGCCAATGTCCGTGACGGACACGTAGAAGCCTGTTCGGGGGTCCTCTTCGGGATAGGTGACAACACCGTGGGGGGCTGCCAAGTCGGCTTGATGCCAGTTGAGCGGACGCCAAAACGAGAAGTTGAAAACAGAGTCGTGATGAATCTTCTGACCGCGGATGAGGGTGCGTGAGTTGCCCAAGTTGCTTGACTCCTTTGTGCACGAAGAGAACCGTCACGGTGTTGCAGAGGTGGCCTGTCGAGCGCAGCCGCGCCACAAGAAGCTTAAGGCCCATAATAGCACACTCTTTTCGGCAGCGCAAATGCTCGGCCAAACGCACCGCCCCTCAGAACGCGGCAGAATCAGCGTCACCCACGATGGAGATGCCGCATTCCACGACGTTCCCTCCCGGATTCGCTGATTCTGCCATTCTCCATTCTTCTCTCCCTACCGATCCAGGGCTTCGATCGCCTCGTAGTCTTCCGGCTCGAGGTCCCAGTCAAAGATGTCCATATTGTCAGCCAGATGGTTGGGATTGGTCGATTTCGGAATCACCACGACGCCCTTGCTCACCAGCCATCTGAGCACGATCTGTGCGAAGGAGCGGTCGTATTTTGAGGCGGTACGCTTTAGCTTGCGGTCGCCGACCAGACTGCCGTTGCCGAAGGGGGAATAGGCGGTCACGACGATGCCGTGATCGCTGCAATAGTCCAGAAGGTCTCGTTGGTTGTTGTAGGGGTGGAATTTCACCTGGTTCACCGATATCGGCACACGTGTCACCTGCTGGGCTTCCTGAAGGTCGCGTATTGTGAAGTTGCTCACGCCGATGCTGCGAACCTTGCCTTGCTGGACCAACTCGGCCATAGCCGCCAGCGTCTCGGCGATCGGGACCTGCCTGTTGGGCCAATGGATGAGCAGGAGGTCGAGATGGTCGATGCCCAGTTCCGAGAGCGCACGATCGCCCATCTTCAGGAGATTGTCGTGGCGCAGGTCAGCTCGCCAGACCTTGGAGGTGATGAAGATCTCGTCTGTATCCGTGCCCTGCAGGGCCTGCCGGATCGCCTGGTGGTTGCCGTACATATCGGCAGTGTCGATGTGATCATAGCCCAGTTTCAGCGCCGTGCGTACGGCTTTGGTGCATGTGCTGCCTCTCAATTGCCAAGTGCCCAGCCCCAGCGCGGGCATCTTGTAGCCTGAGGCCAGTTCAAAGTATTGCATAGTTGTTCCTCCTCTGCGTTCTCCTGCCCGACGAGCCGGCGGTTCTTACGTATCTATTGCGGCTACGCGCAGTCGATTCGAGCGACGGCATAGGGCAATAGCGTGAGGGTTCCCTCTCTGATCTCTACTGGGTAAGGCAAATCCAGCGGCGTGGAGTAGGTCTTGAAAGAAGCATCGGTCCAGTTGCGCTGATCCTCCATCTCGAAGGTATCCCCCGCGAACCGCACTTCGACCCACACTCCGGAGAGGACCTTGTGAGAGATGGCGTCTATGCCCACAAACGGTTGATGTGGCGAGATGGATTTGCGGAAGGCCCCGCACTCGCGTGTACCATCGGTGTGCTCAACGATACACGATTGCCCGGCGCATTCGCGCATCGGATGGAGCACACAGAAGCCGATGCGGTTGCGCAGAAAGGTCGAGCGGGCGACGCCATCCATCGTGAAGGTGATCGTGCCCTTGACGTCGCCACTGATCGTGCTCCGCCAGGCAAAGTCGATCTCTCCTTGCTTGTGTTCCACGTCATTGGTAATGCGGAACGCATTGTCGCCGGCATCTATCCGTACGTTGGAGAGCACCGGCTGCACAGTGGACCACTTCCGGTCCCGAACGGCCACGTACACCCGCCGCGGGATCTCGCAGTCGCCCAGCTTGATGTAGCGCAGATCGCCCGCCTCACAGATCAGCGTAAGCGGCCCCGAACACAGCGGCGTCTGCTCCGGCAGGGGCTCTCTTCTCCCCTATCGGAGGATGTTCCTGGATAGCATCTCGCTCCATTCTAGCCGGGGATGTACCGGCGCAGGTACGCGATGCTTTCGACCGCCCACGCGTTCTCTTTGGCGATGGTCTCTGCCACTGTCTCCTCCGGCGGCGTCCACAGCTCGATGATCGCGTTGGGGTCACGGCCCAATGTGCCAAGTCTCTCCAGCAACCGGCGGGCCTCCAGCCGTCCTTGGCCCGCCGGACACCCCTTGATGGTGAACCCCATCATATGAGTCGCGCGAGAGATACGAAAGTCCTTGATGTGTAGATTGACCACCCACGGCCCCAGCACGTCGACCACGACGTCCGGTCCTTCCAGCGCGCCAAAGGAATTGACCGTGTCCAGGCAGATACCAATGTGGTCGCTGCCGATGCGCTCGAGCATACGGACAAACGTGCTGGCTGTGAAGCGATCGTGGTTCTCGATGGCCAGAACCACACCGGCGCGCTCGAACTCGGGCATCAGCGCCTTGAGCGTATCCACGATCTCGTCCTTCGGTGGATGGTGCGCGCCCGTGTGGCTCACGGTACGCAGGATCGGCGAGTGCAGTCGCTGTGCCAGGTGCAGGTAGGTGCGCAGGTGGTCAGGGGCGATCCCGCGCGTCCCGACCTCGACACGGATGCCAAGTCTGATCATCCGATCCTCAAAGCGGTCGAAGTCGCTGTCAGAGAGTTCGTGCAGCGGCAGGTTGTCGGCCACTTGCACCAGGTGAACGCCGAATTCTGCTGCACGATCCAAGAGATCCGTTGCCGTCAATGGACACTTGGGCGGATGGGTGGGGACCCCGATCGCCCAAGGATAGGTGTAGGAGCCGATCCCCAAATGCATGTTCGCCTCGCTCTATCGTTTCGCCGACCGGCCCTCAACGATGGCCCGGACCTGCTTGATCACGTTCTCGGGCTCAAAGACCTTTTTCCAGTCCGGCTGAAAGATGCTCTTCATAGCGTGCTCAACGGCCAGCTTGGCACCTTCCGACACCTCGGCATCGATATAGCCGAATAGAATGCCCAGGTTGACCCGCATATGGCCCAGCGCGAAGTCGTAGGCCACCTGCCGGGGCACACCACTGGCGATCGCCTCCTCGATGGCCTCCCGCATCACCACCATGCAGGTCAGGATCACCGTCTCTGCCATCGCCGGCTCAAGGATGGCCATCTGCTCGATGGTGATGCGGTGGACGTTGAGAATCGGTGCAAACATCACGCGGGAGATCTCTTCTCCCCTGGCATAGTCGTCCTCCGGTCCCTGTATCAGGACGCAGACGAGGTTCTGCCGGGCCACACCACCCCAGAAGTCAGCCCGCGCTTCGGGTGTCACCTCGTCGTTCACGATCGGTGGGTGGCAGGGATGCACACAGAAGTAGGAGATGTCCTTGCGATCCGGCAACTCGCCGCCGTGTGGTGCTGCCGGATCCAGGACGATGACAAGGGTGCCGCTCTTGAGTTTTGGCACAAGGTCCGCCGCCACCGTGCCGATCAACGTATCAGGGATGGCGAGGATGATTGTGTCCGCCTCGCGGATGGCTTCTTCCTGTGAGCTCGGTGTGAGGCCCCGGTCGCGCAGCCGGGCGAGGCCGGCCTCCCCTGCCTCGATGTAGAGCGTGCGGAACTGGGGGGCGTCTCCTAGTTTCTCGCTGATCCGTGTGCCGATCTTGCCGGCGGCACCAAACAAGGCAACTGTGTTCATCAATGACTCCTCTCAGCTGTGATTGCGCGTCCCGGTTGCGCTGATTCGCAAGCGACAGAGACCGATTGCATCGTGCGCAGGTTGTCCTCGCCGGATGTCGCTGCCGGTTGCCGGGTCCGTAGGGCGTGCAGTGGATGGGCGTTATAGGCTACGATGCTGGGACGGATGGCTGCCCATATCGTTCAGGATGAACCGATCAACTCACTATATTACACACCTCGCCAGAAAGCGAACCGTGTGGCCGGGACTATCCCATGAGGGAGCAAGTCACCAAGCCAGGAGACGCTGCTAGATCGGTGGATCGCGTGTCGCCCATCGTAGAACGCACGGCCAGAGAGCCGGCTGGGCCGTTCAGGCCCTGACAGAGCCAGTTTCGTGGGTGCCACCAAATGGCGTTTTCAGGCATGGAGGGGGGGCACAGTGGCGGTCTGGCGACGGGACGTATCGGGTATTCACCCTCATTCTGAGTTACGTGCGCCACAGAGTTTGTCTCCCGTGTGTGATGCGGTCGTTGGTTTCGACTACCCCAGGGTGGCAAACCCCGTTCGCTGGATGATCTCATCCTGGAGCGCGCGATCGAGTTCGGTGAAGTAGGCGCTGTAACCCGCGACGCGGACCACCAGGTGGCGATAGGCCTCGGGCATTGTCTGGGCCTCTCGCAGCATCTCGGTGGAGACGACGTTGAACTGCACGTGGGGGATCTCCAACCGGCAGAAGGCCCGCAGCAGCGCGACGAACGCCGCGAGTCCCTCGCGGTCCTGCAGTAGGTCGGGCAGGAACTTCATATTGAGCAACGTGCCGTTGGACGCCAGCTTGAGGTTGAGCTTGCTCACCGACTGAAGCACCGCAGTGGGGCCCTTGCGATCTCGGCCAGCGGAGGGCGAGAGCCCGCCGTCGGCGAGAGGGGCGCCTGCGTGCCGACCATCGGGTGTTGCGCCGACGTGGGCTCCCATCGGCACGTGGCTGGAGACGGTGTAGAAGCCCGGCTGGTACTTCCCGCCGCGCAGGTTGCGGTGTTGAGCTACGATCTCGCTGTAGTGGTCAGCCCATTTGGCGGCCATGTCATCGACAGCGGGGTCGTCATTGCCATATTTGGGCACGCAGTTGAGCAGCCGTTGGCGCAACGGCTCGTGTTCCGCATAATCGCCACGGAGTGCCGCCAGCAATTCCTCGGCAGAGAGCCATTGCTCTTCGAAGATGGCCTGTCTCACCGCTGCCAGGCTATCGCCCACGTTGGCCACCTGCACGCCTTGGACGCCGGAGAAGTTGTAGCGGGCGCCCCCCGCGGTGACGTCGGTGCCCTTGGCGATGCAGTCATCGACGACGGAGGAGAGGAAGGGGGAGGGGACCACCTCGGCATGGAGCTGATCCACGATGTTGCAGCCCTTCACCATCAGCGCTACGAAATGGGCAAGCTGCTTCTCGTAGGCAGTCTCCAGCTCGGCGTAGCTCGCCATCTGATCCAATGGCGGGGTCACCAGGCCCAACTGTTCGCCGGTCTGGGGGTCGCGCCCGCCGAAGAGCGTGAGCTCCAGCACCCGCACCATATTGAACATCGAGGCGTCGCTCCAGCCCAGGGCCATGCCCGGTGTCGATAGCTCGACGCAGCCGACGACGGCGTAGTCCTGGGCGGTTTCCGGAACGATGCCGCGGTGGATCTGTCCCGGAATTATCACGTCATCGTTGAAGAGCTGGGGCATACCGCTGCCCCGGCTGATAACGTAGCCTGCTGCCTCCAGGAATCGCTGCGGGCTGCCGGTGTGGATGCGGAGCGAGAGGTTGGGTTGGGTGAGGCCCAGATCGGCCTGCGCGCGCAGGCACATATAGCTGAGGATGTTGGTGGCATCCCCGCCACTGAGGCGTTGGCCACCGATGACGATGTTGAAGCCGATGGGGAAGCCGGCGAAGTAGCGCGCGCTCTCGCTGCTGCGCAGAAGCACGACCTCGTTGAACTTGAGCCAGAGTCGCTCGATCAGTCTCTGTGCCATCGCCAGGGTCAGGTGCCCTGTCGCCAGATCACGTTCGAGGTACGGCAGCATGTATTGGTCGAAGCGCCCCGGCGAGAAGCTGCTGGCGTTGGATTCCATCTGCAGGAGCACAAAGAGGAACCAGACTGCCTGGAGAGCTTCCCGGAAATCGCGCGGCGGAGAGACTGAAACCCAGTCGCAAACATTGGCGATGCGTGAGAGCTCTGCTTGCCGCGCTGGGTCACCGACTTCGGCAACCATCTGCCGGGCCAGATCAGCATAGCGGGCCATCAAGACCCGGGCAGCGTCAAGGGCGATCAGAACCGCATCGTAGAAGTGTTGGTGGGCGGTGGATTGCATCTCGGGCTGCATGCGCGCGGTTTCAGTTCTCCTCTGCAGGCCGCTGACCCCCAAGTGCAGCCAACCTGCCACGTTGGGCAGAATGTGACCCTGCGCGTGGTCGGTCTGGTTGAGGCTGAAGGCCTTGCCCCGGACGGCCTGGCGGACATCGTCGGGTATTCTCCCAGCGACCAGATCCTCCAGTGTCCTGCCGCGCCAATAGGGGAAGACCTCCTCGCGCAGCTCGCGGATGACCTCGGGATCGATGCTGAACCTGTCCTGAGGGCGCGTGGGCAGGATGTCCAACTCGCCGTCCACCCAGGTGACTGCACCCTCCGGGGCGATCACACCCATGCGCGGCAGGAGGGAGCGGTTGCCCACGATTAGCTCATCCGGCTCGATCGCGATGCTCATATGGCGCGCCAGGTGCCGGAGCATCTTCGCCCGGCGGATCGGCATAGGCTCGCCCTCCGTCCGCTGATAGCTTTCGGTCGCGTACCGCGCACGTTCTATATCGACCTGCCGTTCGTTCTGCAGCAGGCGTTCACGGATGCGCGCGCTTCCCTCTGTGGGCTGTGTGTGCCCCCACAGCTCCGGTGGGTAGGCGAGGCTTGGGTCGCGCTTCAGGTCATTCAACGTTGGTCTGTCGGCCACTGCATAGCTTCCTTATTGGTTCGGTTCTACGGTTCTGGCGCCCGCACGACCGGAGACCTTTGGGCTCTTCGCGTGAAGCACGTGGTCTTGTCAACACAAAGAGCCCAAAGCTCTTCTTGCGCCGGATGTATCGCGCCTAGGTCTGAGCTAGTCTCTGCCGCGCCAGCCACCCACACCCCAGGATCGGGCCGTCATCTGCCAACTCGCTCCCCACAATTCGCACTCGGCGGCCTACTGACTGATAACAGTGGTGGGGCACTGTCTCACGAGCCGGTGCCAATAGAAGCTCTCCGGCTTTGGCTACGCTTCCACCGATGACATAGAGATCGATATCCAGCACCATCGCCATCGTAGCCACGGCGACGCCCAGCGCCTTCCCGGCCCCGGTCATTACCTGTTGGGCCAGCTTGTCGCCGGCCTGAGCGCGCTTGGCAATGCTCTCGCCCGTGATCGTGGTGTCGTCTTCTGAGGCACCCCCGGACTTTCCCGGCGCCGGCTCACAGCGCCGCGCTCGTTTGTAGCGCCGAGCCAGCCAGGGCCCCGTCAGATGCGTCTCCACACAGCCTCGTGAGCCGCAGGCGCA
>CAZEXX010000104.1:0-4757 GCA_964516885.1 uncultured Anaerolineales bacterium
AGAGGGGTGTCGATCTGGCCTCCGACCCTCCATCGATCATACTACACCCGCGCCACGACGAAAGCTCGCCGTTTGCGCACACCAAAGCCTATGCTACCATCGGACGAACTACTCACCCACCGACGAATAGGAGTCGATGATGGCCGATCTCTTCACGCGCTGCCCGGAGAACCCGATAGTCACGTCCGGCCGTTTCCCGTGGCGCGTGAGCAACACCTTCAACCAGGATACACCCTGAACATGAAGATCAACGGTATCACACTGTCTGTCTTTGAGCTCCTCAGCAACACAGACCAGTTCACCCTGGTCGAGGAGATCCACGGCGCTGAGCGGCGCTGGATACGTCGGCATCACAGCGCGCACACCGGCGAACTTCACGTTCTCCACGTCTACACGGACGAAAGCATCGAGGGCGTGTGCACCGTGGGAGACGCGCGCTACACCACGATGCGCCGCCAGGACCTTGAGCAGCTCCGCATCCTGGCCCTGGGTGAGGATCCGCTCGACCGCGAGCGCTTGAACAGCAAGCTGACCGCCGCCACACGCGGGCTCTTCGCCAGGCCCGGCTGGTTTGGCGCCTTTGACAACTGCCTCTGGGATATCGCCGGCAAGGCAGCCAAACTGCCGGTCTGGGCTCTGATCGGGCGGGCTCGGGAAAGCTGCCCAGCCTACTACAACTACGGCGGGGCCACCCGGGAAGCCGCCGTTGAGAGCGCCGTCTCCGCTCTGGATCTGGGATTCATCGCTCTGAAGGACCACTTCCGCAACACACCTGATGAGAATGTCGCCTGGAGCCGAGCCGTGCGCGACGCAGTTGGTCCTGATGTGGATCTGTTGGCCGATCACGTGATGGCGGGTTACACCTTGGTCGAGGCGCTTCGCGTAGGACGCGCCCTGCAGGATCTGCGCTTTGGCTGGTTTGAGGAGCCCCTCCCCGACGCGGAGATCGTACAACTGCAGAGACTCTGCGGCGCTCTGGATCTGCCGGTGATGGCACTGGAGACAATGATGCACAACCACGCGATCTGTGCCCAATACGTGCTGCTGGGTGCAACTGACTTGGTCAGAGCCAACGCGCGTCACGGTACGACCGGTCTCCTCAAGCTGGCCCACCTGGCCGAGGCCCACAGCCGGCGCATCGAACTGAACGGCCCCGGTGGCCTCTTCGGCCTAGTCCACGCGCACCTCGTCTGTGCCGTGCGCAACACCAGCTACTATGAGTACTTCCCGGGTGGCAGCCGTGACGAGGCCGGCAAAGCCATTGGCCTGCTCAACCCGCCCGTCCCAGTCAACGGCCACGTCTCTCCGCCTGACACCCCAGGTTGGGGCGCAGAATGGGATTGGGAATGGTTCGAGAGACATCGAACAGCGGAGTTGCGTTGATAAACCAGCGTGGAAAGCTACACGTTTGGACGTTGCACGTTCTCTCATCAGAGGCTGGTATCCTGCTCAGACACGCGAGCCAGTATCAACCCCGGGAACGGGCAACGTTCGAACGTTCAGACGTTCAACCTGTAACCCTTCATTGATCCAAGGAGGCTGTAATGAGTGACCTGACCGCCCGCGAAATGCTCCTCGCCCTGCGCGAGTTCGACACACCGTCCATCACCAATGTGGTGGCGACATATCCGGACAACCCGCTCTGCCTGGGGCTCTACAATCCCTGGACGCAGAACTGGTACACCGATCAGACGCTCTCGTGTTGGTATCCCGAACTGGGCGCCATCGCGGGATACGCAGTCACGGCGGTCTACGGTCTGCCGGATCCCAGTTTCAGCCGCCTGAGCTTTATGGACGTCATCGACGTGATGGATGCTTCACCGAAGCCCACGATCTTCGTCTTTGAAGAGCAGTTCCCGGCGGAGATCGCCGGAAAAGTGGGGCTCTCGGGCGGAAATATGACCTCGGCGATGAAGGCAGTGGGATGCATCGGCGCCATCAGCAACGGCCCATCCCGCGATAAAGACGAGATACGCCCTATGGGCTTCCAGTACGTGACCAGTGGCGTGACACCAGGACACGGCACAACGGCCATCCACGCCATCAGCGTCCCGGTTCACATCGCCGGCATGGATGTCGCCCCGGGTGACATCATCCATATGGACGAGAACGGCGCCGTCAAGTTCCCGGCGGACCAGCTCGAAGCTGTTCTCACCAACGTCCGCAAGCTCCGCGACGAAGAAGCCGCACGCATGGCAGCCCTACAGACAGCAACCAGCGCGGCTGAGGTGCGGGCGATCTTCGCGGGGAAGTCGTACGGCGAGGAGCAGTCCGAGGTCTGAAGTCGCAAGTCAAACGTCACGGCTCAAGATGATTCGGATCCGAAATAGACCGCTGAGCCAGAGGAGGAGCTATGGCACGGATCGAGCGATTCGAGGATATCAAGGCTTGGCAGAAAGGCCGTGAACTCTGCAGGCTCGTGTGCACGTGCTCAGATGCAGCTCAGCTCAGCCTCGACTATGGCCTGCGCGACCAAATCAGACGAGCGGCGGTCTCGGTTGTGTCCAACATCGCAGAAGGCTTCGAGAGTCAGAATGATCGTACGTTCATCAGATACCTGTACATAGCACGTGCCTCCTCTGGCGAAGTGCGTGCCCAGGCATATGTAGCACTCGACCAGGGGTACATCAGTCAGGAGTTATTCACGTCGATCCACGATGCGGCGTGCGCAACGAGTCGCATGATCACCGGCTTCATCACGTATCTCAACCGTTCACCAGCGCCATAGCTACAAGCATCCGTATGCCACGGTTGGAAGACTAACTTGAGACCTGCGACTTCGGACTTGCAGCCCTCCCAACCAACCTACTAGGAAAGGAACATTCCCTATGAAAATCGTCGACGTCCAAGCCTCCATCATCGGACGCCCGGAACCTGCCAGCGGTGGCTGCGTATGGACCTTCGTTCGTATCTACACCGATGAGGGCATTGTCGGCACCGGCGAATGCAACTCAGCCGGAGCCGGAGCCTCAGGCTTTGCCCTGAAGGAGGCCATCCTGGCGATGAAACCTTTCCTCATCGGAAAAGATCCCACCAACCCGGGGCCACTCTACGAGCTACTCAGGCGACGCGGACGCTACGGCGGCACCGGCAAAGCACCCATCATCTTCGCCATCACCGGCATCGAAAACGCACTCTACGACATCACCGGCAAGGCTCTCGGGGTACCGGTCTACAAGCTTCTCGGCGGCAAGTACCGTGAGAAGATACGGCTCTACGCCGATCTACACGCCGGCGAGGAGGAGACGCCTGAGGCCTATGCGGCGAAGGCTGCCGAGGTCGTCGGTGAGGAGGGGTACAGCGCGGTCAAGTTCGACGTCGATCACACCGGAGTCGGCAGGCTCGATCCGGTCAACTGGACCGTCGGCGCTAAAGAGATGAACCACATCATCCAGCTGATCCGCGCCAGCCGCGAGGCGATCGGTTACGACGTCGATCTGGCGATCGACTGTCACGGCCAGTTCGATCTACCGTCGGCCATCACGCTGGCGAAGGCGGTCGAGGACCTGCGTCTGATGTGGCTGGAGGAGCCCGTCCCCGCCGAGAACATCGACGCGCTGGCCCAGGTTCGCGCCTCCACCAGCACGATCATCTGCAGCGGCGAGAACCAGTACACCCGCTTCGAGTTCCTGGAGTTGCTCCAGCGGCAGGCCGTGGACGTGATCATGCCCGACCTGGCCAAAGCAGGCGGTATGATGGAGGGCAAACTTATCGCCGACATCGCCGACGCCTTCTACGTCCCCTTCGCCCCGCACAATGTCAGCTCACCGCTGGGCATGATGGCCGCGTGCCACGTCTGCGCTTCTGTGGCGAACTTCTACGTCCTGGAGTTCCACGGTCGCGAGATCCCGTGGTGGAACGACCTCTGTGAGGGTGACAAGCCCTTCATCCGCGACGGTTTCATGCAAGTCTCGGAGCGCCCCGGCATCGGCGTGGAGTTGAATGACGACGTGGCGAAATCCTTGCTCTGGAACGGAGATACGTACTTCCAAGCTTGACCTCACGGTCCATTGGAGTATGGTTGCGACTGATATGAACACCAAGCTCAAGGAACTTGCGGCGATCGTCAAGGGTACAGTCGCACACACACCGGGCGACACGAAGGAAGTCATCATCTCGGGCGTGAGCCACAACTCGGCCTGGGTGCAGGCCGGTGATATGTTCGTCGCCATCCGAGGTAAGTCCCACGATGGTCACCGCTATATCCCCGGAGCGCTGGCCCGCGGAGCCGTGGCAGTTGTCGGCGAAGGGTATGCGGACGCGGCAGAGCTGCCTGTGCCTTATGTCACAGTTCCCCACGCGCGTAAGGCCCTGGCCGACATCGCCGCCTTGCTCAACGGCTATCCCAGTCACAGATTGACGATGGTAGGCGTCACAGGGACAAAGGGAAAGACAACGACCTCATGGCTGATCCGGCACCTGATCCGTACAGCCGGATACAAGACGGGGCTCCTCTCCACACTGGGCTACAAGCTTGACGATGACAACCTCCACCAGTTTCCGGCCCACTTCACCACACCCGAGGCACCGCAGGTTCAGGCCACATTGGCGCAGATGGTGGATCGAGGCTGCACCCACGCCGTCATCGAGGCCAGCAGTGAGGCCCTTGCCCAAAACCGACTGCGAGGCGCACACTTTGAGATCGCCGTCTGGACCAATCTCGCTCCAGAGCATCTCAATTTCCACGGCGATATGGAGAGCTACTTCAGTGCCAAGCGCATTCTGATCGACGCTAGTGCCTTTGCCGTGCTCAACGC
>CAZEXX010000104.1:4857-12119 GCA_964516885.1 uncultured Anaerolineales bacterium
GCAGCTTCCCCTGATCGGGGCGTACAATACCGCCAACGCCCTTGCCGCGATAGCCGTCGCAGACCGCCTCGGCATAGCCATCGGCGACATCCGACGCGGCCTGAGCACGTTCCCTGGCGTGCCCGGCAGGATGCAGATCGTACAAGAGGCGCCGGTGCGCGTGATCCTCGACTTCGCACATACACCGGAGAGCCTATGGCTGTCCCTGACCAGCTTGCGCGCAACCACTCGCGGCCGACTGACCGTGGTCTTCGGCGCAGCCGGCGGGCAACGTGACCCCAGAAAACGTGCGCCGATGGGCGCCATCGCTACCGAGCTCGCCGACACCGCTGTGTTCACCGAAGAGGACTGTCGCGACACGCCGATCTACGACATCCTGAATGAGATGAAGCGTGGTGCGGATGAGGCGTGCCGCAGCAACTACATCTTGATACCCAATCGCCGCGAAGCGATCCACTGGAGCCTGTCCCACAGCGGACCGGGCGATACCGTGGTTTTCTGCGGCAAAGCCGGTGAGATCACCCTTGAGCGCGCCGATGAAGTCATCCCCTGGATTGAGGAGACCATCGTCCGCGAGATCCTGCAGGAGATCGGCAATCGCTCGCCCTGACCTATGCCCCTTGAGGGGTCCAGAAAGCGCACTCGGAGCAACGCTGCACTATGGCAATACGCGACATTTTACTACTTGGCAATCTCAAGCTCTATGAAACCTGTTCAGCGGTCTGTCAGGATGAATTGGCGGACCTGAAACCTGACATCAGTGACCTGAGAGACACACTGCTGGCCTTCCGCGCGAGGCACGGCGTCGGTCGCGCCATCGCTGCACCGCAGATCGGGGTGATGAAGCGCATCGTCTTTCTCGAGCGTGTCAGCAACACTACCGACGACAATAACAGCGGCATCGACACGCCCACACCGCTCATCAACCCCGTCTTAACTAACAAGAGCGAGGCCCTGATGGAGCTTTGGGACGACTGCATGAGCTTCCCAGGCCTCTTGGTCCGCGTTCGCCGCCACGCCACCTGCGACATCACGTATCGCGATCTGGACTGGCATAAGCACACCATCCATCTTGATGGTGATCTGTCCGAACTGCTCCAGCACGAGTGTGACCACCTGGATGGCGTGCTGGCCGTTGCCCGCGCGATCGACGGGAAGGCGTTTGCGTACAGAGAGTAGCTGCAGGCCGAGATGGGATTCCTGCGTAAGCGAGTCCAGAGTCAGAAGTCAAGAGTCACTCCTCGTCACGATCGGAGCCGGCAAGATGTCTCCTGAGCTCAATAGCAGGACTCTTGACTTTTGACTCTAGATCCGCCATTCGCCTCTCTCACCAATCCTGATACCATACAATCCGTTGCCCCGAAAACAAAGGAGTCTTACATGATCAAACTCGCTGAAGCACTGGGCACCCGCCCTTCAGAGCTATGGACTATGGTCAAACAGGCCGGGATCACGCACGTTGTCGGCGGAATGGACCGCCGACGCGGCCTGGACGTACCGCGAGAGGACCTGCCATGGGGCTACATGCCGCTGGTGAGGATCAAGACACGATACGAGGACTACGGATTCAGTCTGGACGTCCTGGAGAGCCGCCCGCCGATGAACAAGATCAAGCTGGGCCTGCCCGGCAAGGATCAGGAGATCGAGTACGTCATCGATCTCATCGAGAACATGGGCAAGCTGGGCATCCCGGTCTGGTGCTACGAATGGATGCCGATTATGAACTGGATGCGCACGTCGACCACGACACCGGCGCGCGGTGGCGCTCTCGCCACAAGCTTTGATTACGAACTGATGAAGAATGCGCCACTGACGGAGTACGGCGAGGTCCCCGATGAGGTACTGTGGGAGAACCTTGAGGCTTTCCTGAAGATCGTAGTGCCCGTCGCAGAATCAGCGGGCGTCAAGCTGGCGATGCATCCCGACGATCCGCCTCTCTCCCCCATCCGTGGTCTGGCGCGCATCATGCGCAGCATCGACAACTACCAGCGCCTGTTGGATCTCTACCCCAGCCCGGTCAACGGGATCGCGCTCTGCCAGGGGAACTTCACGCTGATGACCGATGATCTGCCGGCAGCCATCCGCAAGTTCGGGGAGCAGGATAAGATCTTCTTCGTCCACTTCCGCGACGTGCGAGGAACCCCGAAGAAGTTCGTCGAAACCTTCCACGACAACGGCAAGACCGACATGTACGCCTGCATGAAGGCCTACAAGGAAGTCGGCTTCGACGGCGTCTGCCGCCCCGACCACGTCCCGACGATGGCCGGCGACAACAACGACCGCCCCAGCTACTCGAATATTGGCCGCCTCTTCGCTATCGGCTACCTGCGCGGCCTGCAGGAAGCCGTCTACGCTGAGTAGACCCAACTCAACCAGCGGCGAGGGCAGGGAAACTGCTGGTTTCTCCGCCCTCGCCCTTTTGGTGCGATGAATCGTGGAAACGCACTGCCGGTTCATCATCCTGCAACGCTCACGTGCGTCTATCATCCTCTCCTGCTATACCGCCGCCACCTCCAACATCACTTCATCATACACCGGGGCCATCTTGGGCCAATCGAAGCGCGCGACGCTGGACGCCAAACGCTCCGCGGTCTGGCGTGCGGCAGCAAGATGGGTCAACGCCCAAGCCAGTTTCGTCACCAGCCCCTCAAAGTCCCTGTAAAGACACAACGCGCGAGCCTCCTCGGTGAGTAACTCAGGGTAGGCCAGCCGGCGCGGGAGCACGGGAAAGGTTCTGCAGTAGATCGCTTCCACAACAGCGATACCGAAAAATTCATGGAACGCCGTGCTGACGACGATGTCCGCCTCCCATAGAAGATGCCGGTACGTGTCGCGGTCCGCCCGGCCGAAGTGCACAACGCGATCACCCAACCGCTTCCTTGCGGCGTCGAACTCAGCCGGCTGTTGGCGCACATTCGACCCCGCCAACGCCACACGGAATAGGAGGTCGCGCGCCACGAGCTCATCCAACGCTCGGAAGAAGGTGGCCGGATTCTTGTCGTATTCCCAGCGCTGGTTCCAGAGAATCAGCGGCGCCGACTCACCACCGGCCGAGGATCCGACACCCGACGAAGTGTCGTGCATCGTACCCTCTGTTGCCGCCCTGTCCAATGCGCGCAGGTCCACACCGACTGGCATAACCTGGGCTTTTGCCTGCACGCCAGGGACCAGGGGTAGATGCGAACAATCGGGGAAATGCTTGAGCATATTCGGCAACGCGCGGAACCAGCTGTCCTGGTGGAACTGCGAGTTGAAGAGCACACGATCCGCTGCCAACATCGATAACCAGTTGATCATCGGATATGCCAGATCTCGCTTCTCGCCTGCCTGCAGCGGATAGGTAAGCTGGTTCTCGTGACAATAGAGCACTACCGGCGCGCCGGCCAACTCGGCCCGCGCCAGGCCCAGGAGTGCCGGAAGATTCACCATGTCCGTCGCCAGCACCAGGTCCGGACGAGGCCCCGCTCGCCGGGCCAACAGCTCGGCCAGAGTTGCCGCACCGCCATGCATCCGCCATTTCCAGAACCGCGCAGGCAGCGTCAACAGCTCGACGGCGTGGTTACTGTGGCGGGCATAGCCCTCCGCCCACGCACGGTGGCTTCCGCCAAAGTATGGGACTACAAGGAGAATATGCATAGGCGACGGATCACGATTCACGATTCACCATTCATCTGCGCAATAGAGACACGGAGCCGCTGTCGAGCCTCATTTCCAAGAGTGAATCGTGAATGGTGAATCGTGAAACTCACCCCGATCCATCCAATCTCCCTAGACACCCTCGTTGCCCTTCTCCACTCCGATCATCCTGTACACACATCCCCGCGGGATGAAGTGCACCGGAACAGAGGGAAACTGCGCCTGGATGGTGTTCGCCAAGCGCATCATGCCCGGCTCCTCGCTGGTGGCGTGGTTCACAATGATGACCGGCAGTCCCGTATCCATCGCGTAAGCACCGTGCTGCCAGTAGGTGAACCCATCATCGGTACAGACCGCCAGGTCAACGTCGAAATCGGCAATGTAAGCAAAGAGCGGCGTGATGGCACCCGTACCGATGGCCACGCGGGTGACGGGTCTGTCGGGATCGCCGATGAGCTGGACGGCCTCCTGCCCGAAGGGCGCGGACTTGGCAGCCACTTGACGCGCCACATCGCCGGCGGTACGGCCGGTGACATCGTAGACCCGGTAGTAACCCTCCCCGGCCACCGCTCGTCCGAGGCCCAGCGCCTCACCCCAAGCATCGGGGATACCCACTTCGGGCACCTGGTCCCACAGATCGTGACAGCGGATGATGGTCAGCCCACTCTCTTCGACCAGCTCCCGCTTCTCGCGAGCCCCGGCAAGTCCGAAGATTGGGCTATCCGGATCATCACGATGGTTGTAATAGGTCGGTTCGTGTGTGACGAAGACATCACAGCCCAGCGCCTGGGCACGCGCCAGGGCCTCGCTGGTACTCATCCACGACACCGCAATGCCCGTAACCTCCGCATCGGGATCACCGGACTTGTACGTATCAACCGTCTTCTCCAGATCCATCCACCCACCATTGAGCGAGCGGAAGAAAGCCTGTAGGTCCTTGGCGAGCATCGACACCTCCTCAAAAGCTATCAGCGATCAGCGATCGGCTTTCAGCACAGTGCAGCAGTACGGAGCAAGGAGTAAGAAGAAAGCATTGAACTCAGTCTATCCAATAGCCAACATCTCTCACACAGCGAGCCCTGTCACGTTCCAACGTACAAACGTTCCAACGTTCCAACCTGCAACGTTCGTGTCCTACCAACAATGCACCCGGCCACGCAGATCGCGTCCACGTGCGAGTGCAGTTTCAGCGGCATCGCGGTCCAATCCGATGATGTTGAGTCCCTTGTCCACCGTGTGATCGAAGATCACATCCATGTCGTTGTACTCAGGCTGTGACAGGTTGATCGCCGTCAGCCCCTCCATAGTGGAAGCGGACGCGATATAGTGATCGCCACGCCCACAGAAGTGGAGGGCACCACCACCCAGAGTCTTGAGCAGACGCCCATCATAGGGCTTGATGAAGCGGTCGAACATGCGTGGGGAGAGGTTCATAGCGGAGTCATCGCGCAGCATGATGTTACCACTATGAACAAGCGACCAGTGAACAGCGTTGTCTCCCGCGAGTGGAACCAAGTCGGTCCAGGCGTTCATATAGGCGACGTACGTCTCGGTCACCAACGCCAGCAGCTGTTTCACGAGATCCGGGGCTTCGATCAGCGCCACAAACAGTGAGCTGCCCCACAGTAGCTCACAGATATCCATCGGTCCCTGCATATCCGGATGGTAGAGGTGGACGTGGCGCCGGATCTTGGGATAGGGAGCAAAGATCTCGTGGTAATACTTGGCCATCTCGAACACCTTGCCACCCAGAGCCATCGACAGGTCAGGAATGCCCAGTCCCAGCAGCGACTTCACCGCTTCCGCCGCCTTCGTTGTGTCGGCTTTGCCGAGGGATTCCGCCAGGGTCGTGCTCTCCAGCCCACCGAGAGGAATCGATGTGGGGAGGGTATCGGTCTCCAGGTCCATCACGAAGAGCTCAGCCCCGAAGAGTGTGGGGATGATGCCGGTACCGTAGTTGCAGCGCACAGCCATCACGGCGCCGGTCCCTTGCGCCAGCGCATTCGAGCAGCCGCCCAACTGCTGCAGGGCCATCGCTTCATAGGAGCCCAACGCATCGTTGACCGGCACGTGCGGCCACACCAACTTAGCCGGGGCGACCTTCTCCCGCCTCGGGGAGAAGATGTCTCCCCTGAACTCGCCGTCCACAAACTCAGCCCAGTTCGCCCACAATGCCTCCTCGACCTCGGGCTCAATCCGTTCCTCTAGATCATCCAGGTATTGCTCAATCGTCACCATGAACCCTCCACAGTCGGAACAGAATCTCGCGCAAAGACGCAGAGACGCCAAGGGCAAAAGAAAGCCAGACTTCCCGACGCTTCTGCAGCTCCACAGAAAAGATTGTCACTCTTCCAGCTGATTGACAACGCGCCGAATACCATCCTTGATCAACGGCATCCCGAAGTTGATCAGAAGCCCAAGCCGTCGATCAGATACCCGCAGGTACGTGAGCAGCTGCTTGTAGTGAACAGCAGCCATACGCTCAACCGACTTGAGTTCCACAATGACCTTATCTTCGACAACGAGATCCGCCCGGTACCCCACGTCCATCTCGACGCCATCATAGATCAGAGGCATCGGTTGCTGCGAAACCACTCTCAGGCCCCGCTTCCGCAGCTCATAGATCAGCAGAGCCTCATACGCGGACTCCAGCAACCCCGGCCCCAGAGCCGTGTGCAACTTGTATGCAGCATCCACAACTACCGTGGCTATCTCGTTTTCAGTCATAACCTTTGCGTCCTTGCGTCTTTGCGTGAGCCATCTTGGGCTTTCTCAGATATCCATCGAGTTGAGCACCGGGTGGTCCAGCGCGGCCTTGACCTCACGCCAAGCCTCGCGCGCCCCCTCCCCGTCCAGATCGGGCGCAAAGCCGAAGTTCAGGTAGAGCTTGATCGCGGGCAGTCGGTTCGTCCCAGTCCCCAGAAATGCCTTGTCGTGCCACTGTGCCATCTGTCGCAAAGCATGACTCATCATCGCCTTCCCGAGCCCCCGTCCCCAGTAGGATTCGCGCGTCGCGACCCAGTGGATCTGTCCGTAGTCCTCGCCCTTGTGCGTTCGGTTGTACCACGACGTGATCGTGGCGACGCCGACGCCCTTGACGTTCTCCACGATCAAACCCCGCCGCTCCAGAGCGGGAAAGTCATCGCCGAACTGCGACGCAAACAGATCCGCTTCGACCCGTTCGAAGGGATCCGCATCCCGCCAGATGTCAGTCCACAACCCACCCTCATCCCGGCGCAGCGTGCGCATGGTGAATCCCTCCGGCAATGCAACAACTGGGATATCATCCATATGCGGGCGAACCATAGTGACCGATCGCCCAGCAGGTCCTGGGGATTGCGACGACGCGGCAACCGCCGTGGCAGCCGGCTCAAAGGTGCCTTGCTTAGCACGGAATAGACGTCGTGCTGCCCAGTACGCCGGTTTGGGCCGCCGATCGCGCGTCAGAACTCCGTATGGACTGGTCGACAGATAGTTGCTGAAGTCAAACGTGGCCGGTGGCCAGGCATGGTCAGCCCAGCACCAGACTGTCGCCCCGCACACATAGGGAGCATCCATTCCAGCGAATTCGTGCTCAATCACATCTGCGTGCAAGTCGCCGCCATAGGCCCCATCCACCACGTCGT
>CAZEXX010000105.1:0-11960 GCA_964516885.1 uncultured Anaerolineales bacterium
GTCCCCCTGCCCCTGGCTGCCGCACACGCGACCAGCGAGGACAGTTTCACCGCAGCCTTCAAGATCGGTGAGTGGCGCCGCTACTTGCGCCGGGACCGGCTCGGATACTGCATCGTATGGGTGCTGGTAGCGGGGCTGGGTACGATCTTGTACGGAGCGCTTACGCTGGCCTACTACTCGGTCGTGCTCTGCACAGTGGTCCCCTTCATACTGGCACCGCTGTGCTTCTACGCAACCCTGGTGAGCGCCGTGCTCTTCGGGCAGATGTACGGCAGGATGAGAGACGCAGGGCCGTCGGAAGGTCCAGACCACTAAGCATAACCAACAACCCTCTGCCTTTGAGAACGCTGTCGAACCCTTGACAATCAGCGTGCGTGGCTTACCATACTGACTATGGAGCCAATGGCACACCTCAACCGCCAGGCTCTTGAAGCAGGTCTGATATGGGCCGTGATTCTTCACGTGGCCCGGCAGACCCTGATGATCATTCTGAATCTTCCGGAAGGACAACCTGTCCAGCAGATCATCTCGGGCGCGCTCTTCTTCGTCGCCTTCCTCGCCTACCCTATGCTGCTGAACGCCATCATGCAGGTGAAGACGCTCTGCTGGCGTAACCCCATGATCTACGCCACAGCTGGGAGCGTCCTGGCCTTGATAGGGATTCTGCTCATCAGCACGCTTGGGTCCGGCATGTGGCTCGAAGCGGGCATTTCCGGTCTGGGCATCTGGTTACTCCTGGCGGTGATGCTGCCCTGGGTTGGCGCAAGCAAGTTCCTGAAGCATGAACGTAGCCGCCACAAGAAGCAGTGGAAGCGGCTGGGGCAACTCACGCTCACTCAGCTGATGCTCTTGCAGATCCCGCGACTGAAGAAGTAGGAAGCTGATAAACCCGTACATAGAGAAGCCCGCGCACCGAACGTTGCGCGGGCTTCTCTATGCGATGTGCAGATGGCACACTCTTACCTTGCACTCGGCGGCGTCACACCCCGGGCAGTCCCCACCTCTACGAGCTGATCGTAGACCTTGCGCGTCAAGGGAACGCCGCGCTGCTCGCACATGGCCTCACTCTCCAACTCCTTGAGGCCTGCAAAGTAGACCCGTGTTGCCCCCTCTGCCGGCGGCGAGTTGCGCAGATCTGCAAGCATGCGATCCATATCTTGGCGGAACGCTACGGGATCACGGAAGGACGCGATCTGGAGCGCGGCAAAGAAATGGCTCACCCGCGCCGAGGAGCCCGGTTCATCGGAGATACCCGGTCCGAAGGCTGACGCTGACAGCACACCGCAGAGGATATCAACCATTAGCGAGAGCCCAAAGCCCTTGTGACCCCCCAGGGCTTCACCGAGACCTCCCAACGGTAGTATGCCACCACCTACCTGGTAGGTCAGATTGTGGAGGATCTCAGCCGGGTCGGTGCCCGATCGGCCCTTCGCATCCACAGCCCACCCCTCCGGCAACGGCTTCACCGCGCGGTCGTACACCTCAACCTTGCCGCGCGTGACGACGGTCGTCGCCATATCCAACACAAACGCTCCCTCCTTGGCAGCAGGAGCGGCAAACGCGATAGGGTTTGTCCCCACCATCGGTTCCCGTCCAAAGGTGGGCACACCCAGCGCGGCCGTATTGGTCATCGCGATGCCGATCATATCCTGATCCAGCGCCATCATCGCGTAGTATCCGGCGATGCCGAAGTGATTGGAGTCGCGAACGCACCCGAAAGCGGCCCCGCTCAGCTCCGCCTTGTCAATGACCTGTCTCATCGTGCGTACGCTGGCCGGTGCGCCTACACCACCGTGGGCGTGAACCAGAATCGAGGTGGGCGTCTCGCGCAACACCTCCAGTTCGGCATCGGGTCTCATCAACCCAATCTCCAATCCGTGCACGTATCGAGGCAGCCTGGCAACGCCGTGTGAGGGAATGCCGCGAGCATCGGCCGCTACCAGAACCGAGGCCGCCATAGCAGCATCCGCCTCCGTCAGAGCCAGCGTCTCGAACACACGCTGGCAGAACGCCTCCAAAGCTACCCATCCCACTCGGATCCCATTATCCTGCACGGTTACCCCCTTGCCATTTTGCAGCCACAACTGACCACATGCGACGCGTCAACCGCCCGTCAGAAACCTCGGGTGTCACGACCCAACGCCCGCACCAACAGCGGCATCAGTACGGCTAGTGTACACAAAGTCACGCGCCGTGCAATGCACGATGACAGCGTGGGCCTCAGTTGCCAAACCCACAAGCCATGTCATAATGATGTGGAGTAACTGCAGCCAACAGTGGACGCTCATACATCTGGTGCATGTGCCGTCGAGCTGCTGCAGCGCGTGGTGCACGGTTTTTGACCGACGCTCACAGGTGTCGGCCCTCGGCAGAACTGGGACATGAGCCACACATTCACAACGAGGAGTCAGCGATGCTAGTCAAAGACAGGATGACCCTGAACCCGGTAACCGTCACACCGAACACTTCTGTATCCGAAGCACTCAATATCATGCGCCAGGCGAAGGTGCGCAGAATGCCGGTCCTCGATAAGCGTGGGCACCTTGTGGGCATTGTCGCGGAGAAAGACCTTCTCTACGCATCCCCTTCACCGGCGACCAGCCTCAACGTATACGAGATTGGATACCTGCTCTCCAAGCTCAAGATCAAGAAGATCATGGCCAAGGACGTCGTGACCATCACTGAGGACGCGCCACTGGAAGAGGGTGCCCGTGTGATGGTAGACAACAGCATAGGCGCCCTCCCGGTGATGCGTGGGAATGAACTGGTTGGCATCATCACCGAAACCGACATTTTCAAGGTCCTGCTCGAGATGATGGGAGCCCGCGATGAGGGGATTCGCCTCAGTCTGACAGTTCTCGATGAGCCGGGCACGCTCGCCAAGATCGCCGGCGCCATCGCCGCTATCGGCGGAGATATTCTGGCGCTGGGTAGTTTTTATAGCGATGAGCACCACAATCGCGGGAACCTCGTCATCAAAGTCTGCTGCGTGAGTAAGCAAGCGCTGATGGAGGCGATGGAGAGCGTCGACGTGACGGTTGCCGGCATCCACGGCGCGTAGTGAACGTCGTCGCCAAGCCCTCCGATCCCCAATATCACCTACCAGACATCGACATCAACTATGCGGATTGCGCTCATTTCAGACACACATAACGACCAAAACAAGATCAAACAGGCGCTGGCAAGGCTACGGCAGGAGCACATCACCACGGTGCTTCACGCAGGCGATGTTACCAGCGCCCGGATGCTTCGCTTCTTCAAGGCATTTGACGTGTGGGTCGCTCGAGGCAACATGGACCACGACCCAGCTCTTAACGCAACAGTGCATGAACTATTTGGTCCACGGCGGCTGGCAGTGATCCACAGAATCACGCTTGATGGACACACGCTGGCGCTGATTCACAACGGTGAATCGGCCGCCGGCCGCGAACTCATCCAATCACGCGACTACGACTATGTAATTCACGGCCACAGCCATCATCCGCGCGATGAGGCATTCGCCGGCACGCGGGTCATCAACCCAGGAGCTCTTGGGAACACCGGGTGGCGCCGGCCTACCTTCGCTATCCTGAATCTGAAAACCGGCGATCTGAGCTGGGTGAAGTTCTAGGAAGGGAAGGCGATGCACCGGAACGCTGCGGAGTTGGCCATCAAAGTGAGATCCAGCAATCTCAGAATCCGCGAGTGCCCGCTCTTCTCAAAGCCTATGGTGGAGGACGCCCCAGCCGAGCTTGGGGATCTACCATCCGATCGAGCCGGTGCCACATCCCAGCGGGGCGAACTGCCTGGGCGATCAGGAACTTCAGAACAACCCCCGATCGATGCCCCCGATCCAGCCTGAAGGAGGCTCATCCGTGACGGAGCGAACAGCCGGCGATCCGATCGTGCGCGTGAGGAATTTGCACAAGGCCTATGGAGACCTCAAAGTCCTCCAGGGTGTCTCTTTGGACATCCACAAAGGCGAGGTCGTGATCATCATCGGTCCCAGCGGGACGGGCAAAAGCACACTGCTACGTTGTGTCAATCTGCTCACGAGTCCTGACGCCGGTCAGATCTGGGTAGCCGGTGTCGAGGTTACGTCTCCGGACTGCGATATCAACGTGGTGCGAGCCGAGGTCGGCATGGTCTTCCAGGAATTCAACCTGTTCAACCACCTCACTGCACTGAAGAATGTGGCCATAGCTCCGATCAAGGTCAAGGGGATGCCCAAGGAAGAAGCCTACGAGCTGGCCAGATTTGAGCTGGAACGGGTTGGACTGGAGGACAAAGTCGACGCCTATCCCGGACAGCTGTCAGGTGGGCAGAAGCAGCGCGTGGCCATCGCACGCGCGCTGGCTATGAACCCCAAAGTTATGCTCTTTGACGAGCCCACTTCAGCACTCGATCCAGAACTTATCGGCGAGGTCCTCACCGTCATGCAGAAGCTGGCCGGCGAACATATGACTATGTTGGTGGTCACCCACGAGATGGGCTTTGCCAGGGAAGTCTCCAACCGCATCATCTTCATGGAGGGGGGACACATCGTGGAGGAAGGCCCCCCGGCGCAGCTCTTCTACAATCCGAAACATCCACGAACTGAGGAGTTCCTCGGCAAGATCACGGAGCTGTACGGAGAAGAATAGAGAAGAATGGAAGAATGGGAGAATGGGAGAATGCAGGAATCGGCGAGCAGGCGAGTGCGCCTCACTGATGGCGCTCAGTCTCACTCATTCTGTATTCGCTGATTCGTCTGATTCTTCCCCCCGGAGTCACCCATGTCTGAACTAATCGAGTTCTGGAATATGATCTGGCCCGGCCTGGGCGAAGGCTTACTCGTCACGCTCAAGCTGAGCGGCGGCGCGCTGGTCATTGGCCTTTTGATTGGGCTGCCGACCGCGCTGATCCGGGTCTACGGACCCAAATCATTGCGCTCCGTGGCCACGGCCTACGTGGACGTCATCCGCGGCACCCCGCTTCTTGTCCAGCTCTTCTTCATCTACTACGGACTCGCTGACCCCAGCATCAGTGCCTACTTCGCGAGGATTGGCCTTCCCAGCGGACTGCTGGTGCTTGAGCCTATGGTCGCAGCCTATGTGGCCCTCGGCCTCAACAGCGGAGCCTACCAGGCGGAGTACTTCCGCGGTGCACTCCAGTCCATAGGTAGCGGGCAGATGCTCGCGGCGCGCGCCCTGGGTATGACCCGCACCCAAGCCATCGTGAGCATCATTCTGCCGCAGGCCTTGCGCCTTGCCATTGCCCCGTGGTCGAATGAAGTTGCCTATATGGTGAAATACACCTCCATTGTCTCGCTGATCGCAGTTATGGACCTATTCGGACAGGCACGTCGTGTCATGAGCAGACACTACAACCAGATGACGATGCTTCCCTTCGTAGGCCTCATCTACCTTGCCATCGTCATGTTGATGACCTGGCTGATGCACTACGTGGAACGCGGCGCCCGGATTCCCGGCATGGAAGCCGAGAGTGGCCGAACGTAGCCGCATCTGATTGACATCCCCATCACCGGCGATATACTCGCGTCGAATCGTGTCATCCAGCCGTGAGAGAGACGCTGCCTATGCTAGCTGCAATTGGCTCAACCAATCCCGTGAAGCTGGCAGCTGCCAAAGCCGTGATACGTCGTCTGTATGGCGGCCATATTGATATCGTGACCGTCTCCGTGGCCAGTGGCGTTCCGGCCCAACCCTGGGGAGACAAAGAAACCCGCAGGGGTGCCATCAACCGTGCGCGAGCGGCACAAGCGGCAACGTCGGCCACCTGGGGTTTGGGGCTTGAAGGCGGTCTGCTGGAAATCAGGGAGGATGGCGAGACCGAGGAGCTGTACACCAGTGCTTGGTGTGCCGTGGTGGACAAGAACGGCACGCTGGGGATGGCCGGTGGTGCCAACATGTGGCTACCGCCGTCGGTGGTCGCATCGCTCCACGCGGGCCTTGAGCTGGGTACAGCCATTGACCATCTGACCGGTCTTGCCGATACCAGCAACCACGATGGCGCTATTGGTGCACTCACGCAGGGATGGCTCACGCGCCAGCAGGCCTTTGAGCAGGTCCTGACCCTGGCTTTTTCCCGATTACTCAGCCCACACTTCTACACCTGAGAGGCGTACTACAATGGACTACAATGCACTCGCCGATTCACTGGCATCGTGGATGTTTACCGAAGTCGAGAAAGCCGGCCTGCGTGGCTTTGTTGTAGGTTTGAGCGGTGGCATCGACTCCGCCGTCACAGCCGCACTCTCGGTGCGCGCCGTCGGCACCGAGAACACCTTCGGCGTGATCATGCCCTGTCACAGTCAGACTGAGGATGCTGACTACGCATCCATGCTGGCACAATCCCTATCACTGACACCGGAGGTCATCGACCTGACCGCAGCCTGTGATGCTTTCGAGGCTGGCCTGCCCGAAGGTCCCCCAATGGCACACGCCAACATCAGGCCACGGCTGCGTATGACCACGCTATACTATATCGCACAGTCCCGGGCCTGCCTTGTCGCCGGAACCGGCAACAAACCCGAGTTGATGGTGGGCTATTTCACAAAGTACGGAGATGGCGGCGTCGACCTTGAACCGCTGGGTGAGCTCTATAAAAGTGAGGTGCGCGCCCTTGCCCGCGTCCTCGGCATTCCGGAGCCGATTATCACCCGCCCGCCCACTGCTGGACTCTGGCCAGGGCAGACCGACGAGGGTGAACTCGGTATTACCTATGACGAACTGGATGCGATCCTTGATGCGCTGGAGACTGGGGCCCCGATGCCTTCACCTGCATCGACTGTCGCGCGCATACAACGCATGATCGCAGTGTCAGCGCACAAACGAGCAGTGCCCCCGGCTTTCCCTGTCGACCGCTCTAAAGGCTCGGAAACCAGACGCAGCACAGATCGCACATAAGGATGCACCCAGGATGACGACCAACTCCCGGCCCGGCGCGCCGGCCGCGAAGGAATTCCCCTCGCGCCTCGCCGCCAATGTCTACCTGGTGGTAGGCATAGCGATCCTCATTCTCAGCAGCCGTCCCGAGACGCGCACGCTGACCAGGTATGCGATCGGCATCGCGGTTGAGGTCGCTTTGGCCGCGCTGGCGTTTCTCTTCATGCGGGCAGAGCATTTGGATATTGCCGCTACAGCCCGCCTCCGCAAACCACAACTACGCGAAGTAGGGTTGGCAATCCTGGCCGTGCCAGGACTATGGGTTGCCGGAGTGCTCCTCAACCTCCTGTCGTCACTGGTCCTGGGCTACACAACACCCGTCACGCCGTCGCAATACCCCAGCACACTCCTCGAGGCGGTTGCGATGGCCGTCACAACGATGGTCGTGGCTCCTCTCTGCGAGGAAGTCATGTTCCGTGGTTACGTACAACGAGCCTATGAACGCCGGAATGTCTGGGCGGGCATCATCGTTGGCGGCATTATCTTCGCGCTTTTCCATCTGCGCTTCCAGGGAGCCCCTGCACTGCTACCGGTTGCCATCGCGCTGTCACTCATTGCGTGGCGCACCGGGTCCATTGTTCCCGGCATTGCACTGCACGCCGCGTACAACGCGATCGCCACGGTGCTGATGATCGCCCTGAGCTTCCTATCCCTACAGATAACTGGGGGCCTCACGGCAGCCCTGGTCTGTCTGGCCGTGCTGTCAGCACCCGTCTCCTTCGCAGCGCTTTGGATGCTCTGGCGCGGTACGAGTCCATCGCCAAGACCGCCGGCAGCAGAGCCGCGAGCCTGGCAACGCTGGGCCGGGTGGGTTCCCGTCGTTGGCTTGATCGCCGTGTACGGGTACGCAGCTGCTACTGAGGTAGTGATCGGCGCCTTCCCCGAGTTGATCTCCAACGGCCCGATCCGGCTGGAAGCGGCGCCTGCAGACTGGAACGAAGCCGCCTCTTGGCGCTATAGCATCAAGAACAGTCTGGGTGAAGACATTGGCGAAGCCACCTGCACCAGGGAACTTGACGATGAGACCGTTACCCTTATATGTGACGCGGACCACGAAGGATACGACATCACCAGCAGCCTCCCGGGTATAGGAGTGGACCAGGCCAAGCTACCCGGTAGCTTGCAGGCGCTCACCGATATGTTAGACACGGAACCCAAATCCTGGTCGCTTTCAGCCGACTGGGCGAGAGACACTTTGGAGCTGACCGCTCTGGACGTCACCGAAAGCACGCCGGCACTCGATGATGTGCAACTCCGGTATCGCGTCGATGAGGAGGGCAGGCCCAGCATCTCAACCGGCGGGGACAACGACTTGACCAAGGCTGAGGCAGGCAGCATGCTCTTGCCGTACGAGTGGGCGTGGCGGCTCAGCGCGATGCCCCTCGAGCTTGCATATGCCGCGGACGCCACCATCGTCCAACTGGATCAGGGCCACGCTCAGCTCCAGCCAGCCCTGGTCAATGTGGAGGGGGCCGAGCCCACCTGGACCCCCGCTGGTACGTTTGTGGCCTGGAAGGTTGTCGTGACCTGGAAGGACGAGAATGGCCAGGAGCAACAGCAGACAGCCTGGTATGATTCGGAGGCACCCCATACACTGGTTAGCTTCAACGATGGCACAGTTTCCTATGCCCTGCAGTCGTTGGAGACAGCCGGCGAAGGAACGGAGTAAGGGAAGCTATGGAGTACTACTCCGAGGACAAGGGCAGAAGACTGCGCGAGGCATTCGAGGAACGAACGTTGCACTGGCCGATGGTGACCGTGCGACGAATGTACGGCTGCCCCGCCTATCTTGCAGACGGCAAGCTGTTTGCCTTCCTGGTCACCGACGGCGTTGTCATTACGCAAATGAGAAAACGAGATCGTGAGACTGCCGCGTCAGCCTTCACCACCGCCCCTTTCAAAGCCGGTGAACGAGAGATCGGGCGTTGGGTCATCATTACCCTGGAGGATGTGAAGCAACTCAGTCGGCTGATGAAACTGGTCAAAAAGAGTTACGAAACCGTGCTCCAGAACTGACCCGTCACCCTCCACGACTACAGGGACGCATCATACTCGGACTGGTCGACCGGCAGAGAGAAGAAGAACGAACTGCCCGTGCCCACCTCACTGTCCACCCATATGTGTCCGCCGTGAGCTTCCACAACCAGCACGCAGAGCGGCAAGCCGAGCCCGGTACCCCTACGCCGGCCTCGGATATCGGGAACCTGCTGAAACTTCTCGAAGAGCTTTCCTTGTGATTCAAGGGGAATGCCTGGGCCCGTGTCCACAACGCTGACGACGACCTCATCTGGACGCGCCTCCCCGCCTGACTCTGCCCTCACTGTCACTTCCCCACCATCCTGGGTGAATTTGAGGGCATTGTCCACCAAGTTTGACAGCACACGGCCCATCAACGAGCGGTCCACGAAGACCATCGGTAAGCCGTTCTCGATCTCGGTACGCAGCGCGATGTTATTCGCAGACGCTGCAGCCAGATAGCGCGCTGAGGCCTCTCGGAGGAGATTGTCCACCGAGGTCGATCCTAAGTCCAATGGCAACTGACCCCGCTCGAGCCGGCTGATATCGAGCAGCTCGTCAATAAGCGCTAACATGCGTTCACTGCTTCGTTGAGCAATGCCGATGAGCCGGTCGGTCTGATCAGCATTTCTCTCTTCAGTCGCATCCCCCAGCATCGCGAGACTGGCCATCACCTGTGATAGCGGAGAGCGTAGGTCGTGGACCAGCATGTCGATCATATCATCACGAAGACGCTGCAATTCCAGCTCCTCTGTCAGGTCCCGGAAGACCAGCAACCAACCGGTAATGACTCCCGCATTGTCACGCACAGGCGTAAGTGTGCGCTCAGCGTGAGGTCCCGATGGGCCAAATACCACATTGTCCTGAATCTGATCAACAGCCCCGGTCCGCAGATGCTCAGAATCCGACACCAATCCCTCGAGTGTGTAATGGACCAGTGAGATCAATGGTTCCCCGGCGGGACGCACAACATCAATGGGGTGGCGACCGAAGTCCCTCTCGGCAATGCCCACAAGGCTAGCCAGTGCCCGGTTTACGGCCAACACGCGGAAATCCAGGTCCATCAGGAGGACACCGTCGTCCGTCGTGCGCAAGACTGAGTCGAGCTCTTGAACACGGCGGGCCAGAGCCTCGTCCGTACGCTCATAGAGCCGAGCGTTCTGCAGCGCGACCGCCGCCTGAGCCGCGATCATCTGCAAGATCACCAGGTGGGACTGATCGTAGAGCTGCGCCTCATCATAGGACTGGACGACCAAGGCGCCGAGCACCTCATCACCGGCCTTGATCGGCACACCTAGCCAGCACTGCGCCAGGCGACCGCTATGATCCAGTCCCAGCGAAGCCACGCGCTCTGCCACGCTATCTGCTAAGAGCAGAGGCTCTCCTGTCCGAATGATGTGCTCCGTGGGGCCGTTGCGGGCACGCCTGGTCATCACCTGCAGCCGGCGCTGGCCATCCTCAATCACCACAGGAAAGGCCCCCTCGTCTGCGGAAGGGTCATAGAGTGCAATGTAGAGGGACGAGACCGGCATGAGAGTGCCCACCTGCTCATAGATGGCAGCCACCACGGTCTCGACATCAAGAGTGGAGCTCAAGGCACGGCCAACCGCCTGCAGCGAGGCCAGCTCCGTCACCCGCCGCTGCAGTCGCTGCTGCGCCTGAGAGAGGCCATGGCTGATCAGCGACGCCCCAGCCAACGACGCGGCGAAGAGCAAGACGTACGCAAAACCCAGTTGGGCATAGACGACAGGAAAGAGAGGGGCAATGAGCATGGGAAGTCCCTCAAACAAGCCGAGACGCGGCAACGACCGTACGTACTCGCGCAGTGCGACGCCGCCGAGACTGGTGAAGTAGAGACCCGCAAGCAGGTAGTTCACCCCAAGGTAAGCCAGCTCTCCCAACAGAAGACGCACAACAACACGACTATCGAGGAACAGCAAGGGGATCTCAACACCCAGGGCCTCGATCACGGCGGCGCCGGCCAACAGTCCCAGGCAGTGCATACCGACGTTCATCGCAGTGCGCTCAATGAGCGCGCGGCCCTGTGGTTCACGCCGTTCAGGATGGCGATGCCCGCGCAACAGCCGCAATCCGGCTTGCCCAAGAAGGCCAAAGAATACCGTCCAGAGCGCCGAGACCCGGCCCATTGTCAGATATGCAGCAGCGACCGTCATCGGCATCAGAGAGACCACACCGCCGCCCAGCCGGACGCTGTACGTGGTGGAAAAAACAATCATCGCGGCCAAAAACAACACCATACTCGGATCGCTGAGACCGTCTGGCGAAACCACTGTAATGACGGCCAACACAGCGACTGCCGAGATACCGGCGAGCACGGAGTAAATGAAGCGAGCGCGATCGGTCATGGTCAATGTCCTGAAGTTCGATGACGCTCCCAGTACAGCACAGCTACGCGACAAGCCCCATTCCGGGGCAATGTATCTATCGCTCAGGAGCTGCGCGCGACGTCCCGGTCAGACCTCAGGTGTGGTCCAGCGCGAGCCGAGTCTCGGCCTACTACGCTGGAGCCGGATCCCAATCCGCCGTTCTGAGGCCCCATTGCCGATCTCCTCAGTCAAGGATGCATTCAGTACCCATCCCCGGTTGCACCAGGCACGGGTCCGGGTAAAATGGATCAGCCGCACCGGCACAACCAACAAGGAGAATGTGAATGGCAGATACGTCCAACGCACCTCAATCATACATCGTGGACACGGAACACAGCCCCTATGCGGAGCTGAAGCCGGTCCCTCTGACCGCGGTCACGCTGACCAATAGCTTCTGGGCCCCCAAGCTGGCAACCAATCGGGAGATCACGCTGCCGGCGCAGTACCAGCAACTGGAGAGCACGGGAAGACTCGACAACTTCCGCCGGGCGGCTGGAAAGCTGGATATGGGCTTTCAGGGCCGGTACTACAACGACAGCGATGTCTACAAGTGGATCGAGGCGGTGGCCTGGAGTCTCGCGACCACGGACGATCCTGCTCTCAAAGAAATGCTGGAGGGTGTTGTTGATCT
>CAZEXX010000106.1:0-11808 GCA_964516885.1 uncultured Anaerolineales bacterium
CTGCGCCGCCAGCACGATGATCCGTGCGGCGACCTCCATCGGGACTTTTGATGTGTCGATGGCAAGGGAATAGTACTTGAGGTTGCGCCAGTCAGCGTTCTTGAACATCTGGCGGATGAACTGACGTTTGTGCTCATCCGATTGCTTGATGCGGCGGATGGCAGCGGCTTCTGAGATGCCTTCCCTGACCATGATTCTCTGGGACCGCACTTCTGCCGGGGCGTAGAGCCGTACGTGCAGCGCGTTGGGCCAGTTGCGCAGGATCATCTGGCCGCCGCGACCGACGATGATGGCGTCGCCCTGTCGGGCGTAGTTCTCCACGGCGTTCTTGACGACTTGCGCATAGGTGAGATCGTCGATGACGCCTTTCTTTTCGAAGGCCGTGCGTTGCTTGCGGTAGAGCGAGGTCATTTCGCCGCTGACGAGGCGTGCCCGCTTCGTGAATCCCTTTTCCATCTCCAACACGGCTTCGGCGTCGATGCCGGCTTCCTCGGCTATGTGCATCAGTACCGCTTTGTCGACACGGCGGTACTCCAGGTGTTCACAGATCATATCGCAGATGTTGTCGCCTTCACTGCCGAGTTCTCGTGATATGGTGATGACGGCCATCCAGCACCTCCGTTGTACCTGTGAGTTGGGACGCAAATGCCGAGATCCTGGAGGAGGTAGAGGGTGAGGGAGATGTAATCGGATCAGCATCCCCTTTGTACAGGCGATGGCCCGAGCTGTCAAGGGAGTTTCACCCTGGGCAACAGGTGGTGTTCTGTGGCGCTTCCCAAGCGGTAGTACAATTTCCACTTGAGGCTATGATATGGACGTATATGCACACAGAGATCTCTACAGACTTCAACTGGATCAACCTAACGCCTGAGCCGGGCAGCTACACCTTCGGTTACTATGATCGTTGTGCCTGGGACAACGCCAATCTCTACCACCTTGCACTGCGTATTCCTCAGCAGACGCGCCTGCCGGAGCCCGGCGAACCCGCCGATGTGGGCTTTGTGGAGCGTGAGACGCGAACCTTCCACAAGATCGGTGAGACGCTGGCCTGGTGCCACCAACAGGGCGCGATGACGCTCTGGCTGAGCCACCGGCCGCGTTCGTTTGTCTACAACGATTTCGTGCAGGACGGCCACGATTGGCGCCCCATCGCCAGGATCTATAGCCTGGATACGGGCGAGGTGGGACGGTATGACGTGCCCCTCTACACGACGTCGCGTGATGCGCGGTGGGGTGTTTCCCTCAATTTCAGCCGGATCCCGCGCCGTGGGTATTCCTATGCCCTGGCGGCGCTGCCACGAGAGCATCCTTCGCCGGATCTGGACAGCGACGGGCTCATCCTGGTGGACATGCACTCGGGCGTCACGCGGCTCATCGCCAGTTACCGGCAGCTGATCGACAGCCATCCCTTCCCCTACGACCTCAAAGGCGCGCGCACGCGCGTGTATATGTGGCTGAACCACGCGATCTTCAATAGCGATGCCAGCCGCGTGATGGTGCTGTTTCGCACGGCGCCGCAGATGGATCCCCCGAGGCCGTGGCGGACCTATATGTATACGATGGCATTGGACGGCAGCGACCTACGGTGCAGCCTCTCAGACATTCACTGGCGCAACGGGGCGATTTCGCACCAGATCTGGGGCCGGACACCGGACGAGATCCTGGTCGATGCGGATTGGTGCGGCCGCGGCCACGAGTACGTGGTCTTCGATGAGACGCACCATCCCTTCCAGGCTCGGAGAATCTCCAGGGGGATGGGGCCGGCCGGACATCTGAACTTCTCGCCCGACGGGCGGCGGATGGCTGCGGATACCTATCCGGATGCCGACGGCGTGCAGCGGCTGGCGCTGGTGACCGTCGAGACCGGTGACGTCACCGAGCTGGGGCGCTTTCTGCACCGGACGCCCGGTGCTACCGGCGATGTGCGTTGTGACCTGCATCCCCGCTGGTCCGCCGATGGGCGGTTGCTGACGGTGGATGCGTTGCACGAGGGCGAGCGGAAGATCTATATGTTGGATGTGGATACATTAGCGTTTTAACGTTGAAACCCTACGTCAGCCGTAGGGCAATCTGTCAGAACGTTCAAACGTTAGGACGACAGGAGACCTATGAGAATCACCGATGTTATGCTATGGCGATTATCCGGCACCTATGAGAGCCCGGCGTTCTCCACTGGGAACCGGCAGGCGCAGTCCGGCGACGTCTATCCCGAGTTCAATGCACGCAGCTGGGCCAAGGGCGTTGAGGGCCCGCAGCCTATCAGGGAGATCTATGTTGAGGTCCAGACGGATGAGGAGATTTCGGGCCTCTTCGGCCCCATTGACGGCTATCAGGCCGACATCATCCGGCGTTTTCTCGCACCCTATCTGATCGGACGCGATCCGCTGGCGACGGAACTGCTCTATGACCAGATGCTGCGCATGAACCGCCACGGACGCTCCGGCATCTTCATGACGGGCCTCAGCGTTGTCGACTGCGCGCTGTGGGACCTGAAGGGGAAGGCATGGAACAAGCCGATCTACCGGTTGTTGGGCGGCCCGACGCGTCCAGAGGTGCCGGCTTACGCCAGCATGCTGGGCTACTCGATCGAGCCCGAAGCGGCTGCCGCGGTCGCGCTGGATTTCAAGGCTCAGGGCTTCACGGCACAGAAGTGGTTCTTCCGCTATGGGCCTGGGGATGGCACGGAGGGCAAGGAGAAGAATCTGGCGCTGGTGAAGACGCTGCGCGAGGCCGTCGGGCCCTTCTATCCGCTGATGTTTGACGCCTTCATGGGTTGGGATCTGAGCTATGCGTCGGAGATGGTCAAGGCCTTCGAACCCTACAACCTCACATGGCTGGAGGAACCGCTCCATCCCGAGCGGGTTGGAGCGTTCTGCAAGCTCAAAGCCGTTTCGACGGTCCCGCTGGCTACCGGCGAGCACGTTTATACCCGCTGGCAGGTGAAGGAACTCTTGGTGACCGGCGCGATTGACATCGTCCAGACTGATCCGGATTGGACCGGAGGGATCACCGAGCTCGTCAAGATCTGCGCGCTGGCCTCGGCCTTCGAGACTCCGGTCATCGCGCACGGTCACTCGCTGCTGTCGGCGTTGCACGTTGCCGGCGCACAATCGCCCAACACGGTGCCCTACGTGGAGTACCTGTTCCGCCACCAGGCGCGGAAACAGTTCTTCCACAAGCCGATGTATGTGCCGGAGAATGGTTCGATCAAGCTGCCGGAGCTGCCGGGATTGGGCCTGGTGCTGAACGAGGAGAAGATTCAATCGCGGGAGAGGATCTAGTTTGGGCAGAAGTAAGCAGTAGGAAACAGCAGTAGGAAACAGCAGTAGGAAACAGCAGTAGGAAGTAAGGAGTAAGAAGTATCAAACCAAACCGTCCCATGACATCCCGTTACTGCTTACTCCATACTCCTTACTCCTGCCTTACGGCTGATCCCTAATTCACACTGAGGAGAGTTTCTATGACTACGTTCAAAGTTGGCATCATCGGTACTGGAATACGTGCTCCTCTTCCGGGGGTAACCGGATACGGCATGGCGCACGCTCACGCTGCGGGGTACGCGGCATCGCCGGACGCGGAGATCGTGGCTGCTGCGGATATCAATCCGGTGGCCTTGAAGGCATTCTGCGACAAGCACAACGTGCCGCGCGGCTATCTCAGTGCCGATGAGATGCTCGCCAACGAGGAGCTCGACATCGTCAGCATCTGCCTCTGGCCGCACCTGCACGCGCCGATGACGATCAAGGTCGCCGAGGCTGGGGTCAAGGCCGGCAAGCCTATCAAGGCCATCCACTGCGAGAAGCCAATGGCCCTCACCTATGGCGATGCCAAGAGGATGGTCGAGGTCTGTGATGCGAACAACGTCGTCCTGACCTTCAACCATATGCGACGTTTCGGCGCTCCCTTTCAGAAGGCCAAGGCCTTGCTCAAGGACGGGGCCATCGGAGAGTTGGAGCGTCTGGAGGCATACACCGGCGATCTCTATGACTGGGGCACGCACTGGTTTGACATGTTGTTTTTCTATAATGATGAAACCCCGGTGGAATGGGTCATCGGCCAGATGGAGGCCAAGGGGGGCAGCTCGGTCTTCGGCGTGATGCTGGAGGGACAGGGGCTGTTGCTTTTCAAGTATGCCAATGGTGTGGCCGGTTTGATGGTCACCGGCAGCAGCAGTTTCTATGGACAGGGTTCGGGGTTCAAGAGCGGCGGCTGTGGCAACCGGCTGATCGGTTCCAAGGGCATCATCGAAGTCGCCGTGCAGGGCGGCCCGGAACTGCGGATCCGCAGTGAGGCAACCGGCGGTGTCTGGCAGACGGTTGAACTGGAGGTCGGCGGGCTGCACGGCTCGCACCTGCATGTCGAGGCGATCTTTGACCTGATTGATGCGTTGAAGACGGGACGCGAGCCTGAGCTATCCGGGCATCGCGCGCTACAGACCGCCGAGCTGATCTTCGCGACGTATGAGTCGAGCCGGCGCCGAGGCCGTGTGGATCTGCCGTTGGACATTGAGGACGCGCCCTTTATCGAGATGCTCAACAACGATGACATCACGACGTGGCCGGAAGCCTATGTCGAGGCCAATGGCATCAATCTCCACTATTGGCGCACGGGCGATGGCAGCAAGCCGCCATTTGTGTTGTGCCACGGCTTCAGCGACAATGGGCTGTGCTGGACCCCGGTCGCCAGAGCTTTGGAAGCTGACTTTGACGTCATCATGTACGATGCCCGCGGTCACGGGCTGTCGGACGCCCCAGACGAGGGGTACACGACGGAGGATCACGCTGCGGATCTTGCCGAGCTGGTCAAGGCACTGGGTCTGGAGAAGCCGGCCATTATGGGCCACTCGATGGGCGGATCGACGGTGGGGATGGCAGCGGCAACCTACGCTGAACTCTTCGGTAAGGTGCTGCTGGAAGACCCTGCTTGGTGGGATGATAAGAGCCCGCGGCAGATGATGAGCGAGGAAGAACGTAAGGCTTGGGTCCAGCAGCGCCGGGACAACATCGTGGCACAGAGCAAGCTCTCGCGAGCGGCGCTTATCGCCCGGTGCCGTGAGCAGTCCCCGACCTGGCCCGCGGTCGAGTGGGGCCCCTGGGCGACCTCCAAGCAGCAGCTCAGCCCGAACGTGGCAACGGGACGGAAGAACAAGCCCCGACCCTGGTGCGAGATTGCGGGTGCGATCGAGTCCCGGGCACTGTTGATCACCGCAGACACTGACAAGGGGGCGATCATCACGCCCGAGCTGGCCAAGGCAGCGGGGGAACTCAACGTCAAGATCGAAGTCGCGAATATCGCCGGCGTGGGCCACTGTATCCGCCGCGAGGATTTTGATGCGTACATAGCGGCGGTGAAGGCGTTTCTGACTAACCCGTTGAGCGTTTGAGCGTTCTGACGTTGGAACGTTAGGACGTTGGGACGTCACGACGACTCTCTAGACGAACAGGAGATTCTACGATGGAGAAGTGGTTGATTGGATGCGGAGCGCTGACATGGCCGCGAGAGATGGACCGTGATCAGGTGTGGGCCGAAATCAGGGATGCCGGCTACGACGGACTGCCCGTCAGTCCCAGTCTGGGAACGCCTGATGAGGTGCTCGCCCGCTGTGCACAGTTCGGTCTCAAGCCGGCGCCGGGCTATCTGTCGGGTGATTTCTGGAAACCTGAAGAGGAAGCTGCGATTCTCGCGCGAGCGGAAAGCTACGGCGGCTTTATGCAGGCTGTGGGCTGCACGGAACTCTACTTGGGGCCGGGTGGCTTCGGGGGCTACGTGACGGCTTCTGGCCTCAATCGCAGTCAGCTTGCCGGTCACGTGCGGCCTCAGGACATGATGACGGAGGCTGAATACGAGCAGTTTGCCCAGACCATAAACGGCGTTGGCGAGATCACGCTCAAGCACGGGGTGCGCAGCTGCTTCCATAACCATGTGGGCAGTGTCGTCGAGACGCGTGAGGAGATCGACAGGCTCTTTGCGATGGTGGATCGTGACGCGGTCTTCCAGGGACCTGATATCGGCCACCTGCTTTGGGCCGGTGCCGATCCAGTGCAGTTCTGCAAGGATTATGCCGCCGACATCGTTTCAGTCCATGTCAAAGACATTGCCCTTGACGTGCTGCAGAAGGGCGTTGAGGCTGAATGGGACTACGGTCAGTTTTCGGAGGCCGGCATCTTTGCCGAGCTGGGTGAGGGGGGTGTCGACTTCCCCGCCATCCTTGACATCTTGAAGACCGCCGGCTATGTGGGCTGGATCATCGTTGAGACGGATCGCACGACGAAACCAACGGCATTCGAGAGCGCGAAGATCAGCCGAGGCTATTTGGCGAGCCTGGGGCTTTAGGGAGACAACTATGATCAGTGCTATCACCGTGAAAATCGGGTTTGTACCCTCGTATCGTTTCCGGCATACCCCATGGATCAAGAAGATGCGGGAGGACAGCCTGGCGGCGTTTGCCAGAATCGCAGGTATGGAGATTGTGGTGCCGCAGCCCGCGCCCGACGGCAAGACGCTGGATGCTGATAAGGGTCTGACACCCTATGGCACGGTGTCCGGGCTGGACGAGGCCGAAGTCGTCGCGGAGTACTTCCGAAGGGAGAAGGTCGATGGCTTGATTCTCTGCCCGCTGGACTTCGGTGATGAGCGATCCGCGGTCAAGATTGCTGAGAAGTTGGGAGTACCGGTTCTGCTGTATGCGACCAAGGAGCCTTCCGCAAACGATAACCCCGGACTCACCCGTGTTTCGGACTCCTACTGCGGGAACCTCTCGATGGCGTCAGGCCTCTATCGTCGGAAGATTCCATTCCGCTATGCGGGACTCTTCTTCCCCAGTGAGCCGGAGCTGCTGGCGGAGGTGGAGGATTTCGCCCGTGCCGTCGCCGTCATCAAGGGCCTGAAGGGCGCGCGGATCGGCCAGATCGGCGTTCGCCCGCAGACGTTTGAGACCGTCGGCTACGACGAAGTTGCGATGATCCAGAAGTTCGGGCAGAATGTCATCTACGCCAACCTCTCCGATATCACGAGCAAGGCCCTGGCCTTGGCCGATGACGACCCCGCTGTTGTGGCGACGATGGAGGATTTCCGCGCTACCTATGCCGAGATCACCGTCTCCGATGACTACTTGCTCAACGCCTCGAAGCTGGAGTTGGCCCTGACGGCGTTTTGGGAGGCTAACAAGCTGTCGGCGATGACGATGCAGTGCTGGCCCTCCATCCAGCGGTTGATGGGTTTCTCGGTTTGCGTTAGCTACGGACGCATGACGGGAAAGGGCATGCTGACGGCGTGTGAGACCGATGTGCTTGGCGCTCTCTCTATGCTGGTCTGTTATCGTGCCGCGCTGGGCGAGACGGTGCCCCACTTTATCGACTGGACCATCCGCCACCGCGATGAGCCGAACCAACTACTGGCATGGCACTGCGGCAATGCGCCGACCTGTCTTGCGGCGGATCCGGATCGAGTGGCGCTGCGCTCCCGACACGACATGACGGGCTGTGAACCCGTACCGGAGAAGGATACGCAGGCTGGTCTGGCGCAGTTCCAGATCAAGCCCGGCAAGGTGACCTTCTGTCGCCTGGCTGAGTACGACAATGCGTGGAAGATGCTCATCACGACAGGCGAGATCGTGCCGAGCGATGAGACGCTGGCTGGGACCTGGTCGTGGGTGGAGGTCAAGGATCACGACAAGCTCTACCGCACCCTGGTTGAGGAGGGCTTCGTCCACCACGCCAGTATGATTCACGGTGACTATACTCAAGCTTTGCTCCAGGTGTGCAAGTTCATGGATATTGAACCGATTGTGGTGTAACGGTAGCAGGGGATAAGGGATAGGGCAATAAGGGGGACAAGGGACAGAGTGCCGCAGGTATTCGGGGCTCAGGTCGGAGTGTTCGCTTGAGCGCCAACTGCTTGTTCCTTATCCCTCTTCCCCTATCCCTTATCCCATTTACGCGCAGGAGCGCAATACAGTTATGACTTTCAAAGTGACCCGGGGGACCAATATCTCCCACTGGCTCAGTCAGAGTCAACGCCGCGGCGCTGAGCGGCGCGCGTTCTTCACACAAGCAGATGTGCAACGCATTGCCGAGCTGGGCGGGGGGAAGCTCGACCATATCCGGTTGCCCATCGATGAGGAGCAGATGTGGGACGAGATTGGTGACAGACAGGCTGAGGCGTTCGATCTGCTCGATGCTGCATTGGACTGGTGCGAGGAGGCGGGGCTGAAGGTCATCGTTGATCTACACCTGCTGCGCACGCACCATTTCCTTGATGAGGAGGAGCCGCGGCTCTTCTCCGATCCCCGTGAGGAAGGGCGTTTTGCCGGATTGTGGCGGGAGCTGTCGGCCCATATGGATGATCGCTCCACCGATTTGGTGGCCTGCGAATTGCTGAACGAAGCGGTCGCGCGTGATCCGGCGGATTGGAATCGTGTGGCCATGGCGGCTTACCACGCGATTCGGGAGCAGGAGCCTGAGCGCACCATTGTGTTGGGTTCGAATTGGTTCAACCAGCATCATACGTTCCGCGACTTGCGTGTCCCGGAGGATGATGATCTGATCCTCACCTTCCATTACTACTTCCCGATGTTCATCACGCACTATACGGCGCCTTGGTGGGCGGATGGCGGCGCTTATACCGGGCCGATCCGCTATCCGGGCAAGCCCATCGCTCGCAAGGACCTCGCCGCGCTCGACGATGATCTCCGCAAGGGGATCAAGGCGAAGGGTCTGAATCGCTCCTTCGGGCCTGAGGCGATGGTTGAGGATCTGACTCAGCCGCTCGCGGTTCGGGGAGAGACGCGACTACCGTTGTACTGCGGTGAGTTTGGTTGCTTCGATCGCACGCCCGATCCGCTCCGCCGGGCCTGGTACAGGGATATTCTCGCGGTCTTTCGGGAGTACGACATCGCCTGGGCCAACTGGGACTACAAAGGCTCCTTCGGCATCGTCGACCAAGAAGGGAATCCCACGGCGGTCGCCGATGTGCTTCTGGGAGATTGAGGAAGCGAGAAAGCGAGGGGGAAAATCGGGAAGAATGGAAGAATCAGCGAATGGGAGAATGCGGGTTTCGCGGAATGGCAACCTCCGTCGATCTTCCTGACGAGGTCTGTACCTATATCAGATACCTACGGATCTGGACGTGAAAGACTAGACCGTCATTTCGAGTGAGCGTTAGCAGCCTGTCCTGAGCGTGGTCGAAGGGAATCGAGATATTTCGCTCTCGAGACCCTTCGACTGCGCTTCGCTCCGCTCAGAGTGACGTCTAGACGTTTGATTGAGTCTGGCTACTTATGTCAGAATCACTAATGCCTGGCATTCAACCATCCAACATCTAGCATCCAGCTTGATTGTTGTGCCAAGGAGCAAGAATGAGCGAGCCCGCGTCGGAGAAGGGTGACCGTCCCCGTATCTATCTGCTGTGCAACGCCCATATTGATCCTGTTTGGCTGTGGGAATGGGAGGAGGGTGCCGCGGAGGCGATCTCCACCTTCCGCACAGCAGCTGATTTGTGTGAGGAGTATGATGGTTTCGTCTTCAACCACAATGAGGTCATCCTGTATCGGTGGGTTGAGGAGTTCGAGCCTGCACTCTTCGCCAGGATTCAACGTCTGGTCCGTGAAGGCAGGTGGCATATCATGGGCGGCTGGTATCTGCAGCCCGACTGCAACATGCCCAGCGGCGAATCCTTCGTGCGCCAGATCCTTGCTGGACGGCGTTACTTCGAAGAGAAGTTTGGGGTACGACCCACGACAGCCATCAACTTCGATCCCTTCGGCCATACGCGCGGCTTGGTGCAGATCATGGCCAAGAGCGGCTACGATTCCTATCTCTTCTGCCGGCCCCAAGAGGAATGGTGCCATCTGCCGGAAGGGGACTTTGTCTGGGTTGGGTACGATGGCTCCGAGGTGATTGGGCATCGGTCGATGACGTGGTACCTCTCTGCGCTGGGTGGGGCACGTGCCAAGATCGAATCCTGGATGGAGGAGCATCCCGACCGGGAGCTCAGTCTGGTGCTGTGGGGCGTGGGCGACCACGGTGGAGGGCCCTCGCGCAAGGATGTCCAGGACGTCAATGCGTTGATCGACGAGGCAGAGGCTTTCGACATCCGGCACGCCACGCCCGAGGAGTACTTCGCCGACTCTCGGGCGAAGCATCTGAGCGCCACAGGAGAGCTCGATCTACCGCGCCACGAGCTTGACATCAATCCGTGGGGTGTCGGTTGTTATACCTCCCAGATCCGCATCAAGCAGCAGCACCGTGCGCTGGAGAACGCGCTCTATGCGGTTGAGAAGATGGCATCGACCGCGGCACTTCAGGGCATTTTGGGCTACCCCAAGGATAGGTTGGCTGAAGCTCGGCGGGATTTGCTCTTTGCCGAATTTCACGATATTCTGCCCGGCTCCTCGACCCAACCGGTGGAAAAGGCCGCGCTGCGCCTGATGGATCATGGCCTGGAGGAACTCTCCCGTATCCGTGCCCGCACTTTCTTCGCACTGGCCCAGGGTCAGCCCAAGGCTGCTGAGGGAAAGATTCCCATCCTGGTCTACAATTCGCATCCTTTCCCGGTGCAGACGACGGTTGCGTGCGAGTTCCAGTTGGCAGACCAGAACTGGGACGACACGTTCACTCAGGTGACGGTGATGCAGGATGGGGTATCCTTGCCGACCCAGGTCGAGAAAGAGGCGAGCAACCTGGCGTTGGATTGGCGGAAGCACGTCGTCTTTGATGCCGTGTTGGCGCCCAGCCAGATGAATCGCTTCGACTGCCGGCTGGAGCTCCTACCGGAGAAACCACCGGTGACCCTTGTTGGGGATGAGGGGAAGATTCACTTCCACACATCAGAGATGGATATTGTCATCAACACCACGACGGGGTTGGTTGATCGCTATCGCGTCGGCAAGATCGATGCGATGGCACCGGGGAGTCTCGCCGCGCTGGTGGTGCAGGATAACGAGGATGCCTGGACGATGCTCGGGCGCAGTTTCCGCAAGGTGATCGGTCGGTTTGAGCTGATGTCTCCCGAGGTTAGCGCGGCTTTCTCCGGAGTGCGCAGCGATAGCCTGCCGCCTATCCGCGTGATTGAGGACGGCGCCGTGCGTACTGTCATCGAGGCGGTGTTTGCCTATGGGCGGTCGGCGCTGTGTGTGCACTACGTTCTGCCAAAGCGTGGCACCGAGCTCGGTGTGGACGTCCGCCTGCTGTGGCTTGAAAAGGATAAGATGGTGAAGCTCTCGGTGCCAACGGCGATGACCGAGGCGCGGTATCTCGGTCAGGTCGCGTACGGAGTTGGTGAGTTGCCGGACAACGGCGATGAGGCGATGGCTCAGAAGTGGGTGGCGGCGGTCGATGAGACAGCGGATCTGGCCCTAACCTGCATTGACGACGGCATCTACGGATCAGACTTCGCTGACAATGAGCTGCGCCTGACCCTGGTGCGTTCACCGGCATACTCGGGCCATCCGATTCCCGAGCGCCCTATCGTGCCGCAGGATCGCTTGATGCCCCGCGTCGACCAGGGCGAACGTCTGTATCGATTCTGGTTCAATGCCGGGACTGTGCGTGAGCGGCTGGACGTAATCGACCGCGAGGCGCTGGTCAAGAACGAGGTGCCATTTGCGCTGTCGTTCTTCCCGCACGGCGGCGGCACGCACCCGGCATCCGGGTTGTTGCTCTCCGACGACGTCGTGCAGCTCGCGGCGTTCAAGCAGGCTGAGGATGGTAACGGTTTCGTCATCCGTCTCTTTGAACCGACAGGGAGGGCCCGGCAGACGACGCTCTCTGTGCCGTCGCACGATCTGTCGGTGAAGGTTGAGCTGGGAGG